>CALRZB010000190.1:0-5083 GCA_943372555.1 Chryseobacterium gleum
ATAAAAGATGGGGCGGACTCTACACTGAAGGCAATCAGCATATCTATATCAATCGCGGTTTCGGATTCTTAGGCTTCCCTGGCCGCGTAGGAATGCCTCCAGAAATTACGTGTATTGACCTTCATAAAGGTTAATATTTGGGTAGGGTAACGTATCTTCGCACGCCTTAATTAATCATTGGAACATGTCAGACGATAAGAAGATTATATTCTCTATGGTGGGTGTCAATAAGTACACCCCAACAGGAAAACACATTATTAAGGATGTTTATCTAAGCTTCTATTACGGGGCTAAGATTGGTATTCTCGGTATGAACGGTGCCGGTAAATCTACCGTTATGAAAATCATTGCTGGATTAGATCAATCCTATCAAGGTGATGTTGTTTGGAGCCCAGGATATAGCGTAGGTTATCTTCCTCAGGAGCCTCAAATGGATGAGACTAAAACGGTTCGTGAAATTGTTGAAGAAGGCGTAAAGCCTATCACTGATGCTCTTAAAGAGTATGAGGAAATCAACAATAAATTCATGGATGAAGAAATATTGAATGATCCAGAGAAAATGCAAAAGCTTATGGATCGTCAAGCTGAAGTTCAAGATAAAATTGAAGTGCTAGGCGGCTGGGATCTCGATACCAAATTGAATATTGCGATGGACGCACTTCGTTGTCCTCCAGAAGATTCAACAATTGGCGTGCTCTCTGGTGGTGAACGCCGTCGTGTGGCGCTTTGTCGCTTGTTGCTTCAACAACCGGATGTTTTGCTTCTGGATGAGCCTACCAACCACCTGGATGCTGAAAGCGTTTTGTGGCTTGAGCAACATCTTCAACAATACAGCGGTACCGTGCTTGCAGTAACCCACGACCGCTATTTCTTGGATAACGTAGCGGGTTGGATTTTGGAGTTGGATCGAGGTGAGGGTATTCCATACCAAGGCAACTATTCTTCTTGGCTTGAACAAAAATCAAGACGATTGGCTCAAGAGGAAAAGACTGAAAGCAAACGCAGGAAAATTCTTGAACGAGAGTTGGAATGGGTAAGAACCAATCCAAAAGGTCGTCATGCGAAAAACAAAGCACGTCTTCAGAACTATGATAAAATGATGTCTGAAGGAGAGCGTGATAAAGAAGCTAAATTGGAAATTCCAATTCCAAACGGTCCACGTTTGGGTAATGAAGTAATTGAATTTACCAATGTTACTAAGGGCTTTGAAGATAAGTTGCTAATTGAAAACCTCAACTTCAAATTGCCACCAGCTGGTATTGTTGGAATTATCGGTCCAAACGGAGCTGGTAAAACTACTTTGTTCAGAATGATTATGAATGAAGAGACTTCTGATGCTGGTGAAATCAAAATTGGAGATACTGTTAAGATTGGATACGTAGATCAGCGCCATAAAGATGTAGATCCGGAGAAATCTGTTTACGAAGTTATTTCTGGTGGTAATGAAGTGATTGACGTGGGTGGACAGTCCATAAATTCTCGAGCTTACTGCGGTAAATTCAATTTTGCTGGTGCCGATCAACAAAAGAAAGTCGGGGTGTTATCAGGTGGTGAAAGAAATCGTTTGCACTTGGCAATGACATTAAAAACAGAAGCAAACGTATTGCTACTGGATGAGCCTACCAACGATATCGACGTGAATACACTTCGTGCGTTAGAAGAAGGTATCGAAAGTTTCGCTGGTTGCGCTGTTGTTATTTCCCACGATAGATGGTTCCTAGACCGTATCTGCACTCACATTTTAGCTTTTGAGGGTGACTCTCAAGTCTATTTCTTCGAAGGTACCTTTAGTGAATATGAAGAAAATAAGATTAAGCGACTTGGAGATGTAAATCCACATCGTATAAAGTACAAGAAATTGGTAAGATAGTCTCTTCAAAGAGACTTCTTACTATTTCGCGAACAGTTTATGGATTACTTCGTTGCGATAATCGAAAATGCCTTGCAATTTTTGTTCAACATAAATTGAATTAGCAATTTGTCCTAATATTCCCAAGGGAAGTCCATAGTCCACAATATCCGTCATTTCAATTCCACCTTCTACCTTTTTGAAGAAATGCTTGTGATGCCAAAATGAATAAGGTCCAAAACGTTGTTCGTCTACGAAATAATGGCCTTCTTCACAATGTGTGATTTCTGTTGTCCAACGCATTGGAATATTCAAAAATGGACGCACTTTATAATTAATGATCATTCCAGGATACATTTTGAGGCCTTTGAGGTTACTCAAAATTTCAAAACTCATATCTGGTGGAGTAATCTCGTTTAAATTAAGTGGAGACGAAAAGAAATCCCAAACTGTTTCCATGTCGGATTTCAAAATGACTTTTTTCTCTAATCTGTAAATCTTCATATAGGATAAACCACTATGCAACGAAATTGTTGACTTTCTTTCGCCTTCTTCTGTAGGCGTAGTAATGAAGCACCGTCATTAGTGCTTGTTTCATAGCCTCATTGATAGGGTAGAAGTTGGCCAATGAAGGATCGATGCTAGAAAGTCGCGTATAGAATTCGCTCATTACAGGAATTTTTTTTCCTGCTTTTATATTCTCAATTGCTTTGTGATATTGATCGGTTTGTTGTGTCTTCAGAAGCTTACATGTCACCAATTCAGATTGGCCTTCCTTGTCTCTTCTAGCTGTAAATCCGAATAGCCTACAAATTAAGCCTCTGTTTGGATATTCATTACATAACCCTCCAAAGTTGGTAACAAAGGGTCTAAAGACATGACAAATTTGTTCGTTGGAGGCGTTTAATTCTTCAAGAAATTGCTCCGCCTTTCCTTCATCGTAAAGATGAAGTGCAAGGGGTAAGAATTCGAGTGGCGTAGCTTCAATATCAGGTTTTTTGCAACACTCTCCACATCCACTAATACAATGTAATCCGCTTTCCAATTGAACTTTAGCGATTTCTCGATCTAGTTTTAAATAGACTCGCTGCACTGCGCGTACTTTTCCTGTAAGAGTCTTCATTTATTATTTACTAAAAAGCGATGTGTAGAAATGGACTGGTCGGCATAAATTACCTCAACTATAAACATTCCTAGCCCAAAATGTTCATTTGAGAATGAAAAATAGAGTGGAGAGGTCCCATTGTTTAAATCACGATGAGCGACAAGCTGTCCATTAAGATTGTAAATCTGAACAGAAGTGCTACCCGCTTTATGATTTCGGATAATCAGTTCTAGCTCATTATTAATTATATTTCCTTTTCGAAATGTTGTCGAGTTTTCATTGAATTGATTTGAAGCTACATTTAAATCAAGATTGACCTCTAGTTCGCAGACTTGTGGAATATGATCGCTCATGAAGTAAATCGACGCGAGCACATCGATTGGAACTTCGTTTCCACTGTTGCATGAGGTAATGCTGCTGTTGTAACATGTGCCATTATTACCCAGAGACTTGTATGAATCGGGAACATAAGCTAGGGCGCTTGAATTGGTCATCATTCCATTTGAAAAAAGAATGAAATCAAATCGATCGTCGATTCCACCGCCAGCCCCATCTCCTGCGTATTGTGACTGACGAGTGCTTTGAGTTAAAATTTCTTTGTGTGAAAAACTTGAACCAGTCCAATTTCCAAACGAAGAGAAAGGATCATTCATTGCAATGCCGGTTGCTGGTTGCGTAAGCAAGGAATACGCGTCTTCAGTATTAGAGTAAATATTGAAGTCACCAGCTATAATGGCAAGATCATCATTGGTTAAATGAGTAGAAGCGAAATTTTGAAAGGCTTGGACCATTTGGGCTCTTGCTATTTGATTGTCACTTCCAGTCGAACTTTTTAAATGAGTGACAAATACATGAAAGAATGTTGTATCAGATCCAGTTTCTAATCCTGCATCATTCAAATACATTTTGTAATAATTGACATCTCTAACCGAAGTGATGATTTGATCTTGGGAATGAAGGCGCATTGTGTTTCGATCAAATACTATTGCTTGTTGCAATTTGAATGGATTTCCTGGATCACTTTGTTGAGCAACAAAAGGGGAGTTCTCAAAGTCACCATACCCTAAGTTATCCATCATGTCGGTGATATCTGTTAGTCCAGATTCGTTTTGTAGTTCTTGAACCATTAATAGATGTGGCTGATAATAGTCGACTATGTTTTCTAACGTGTCAACACGTCCACTAATATTTCCATTCGGAAAGTTCAGGATATTATAACTCATCACTTTTATTTGAGCGAAAGAAATACTATAAATGAGCACGAGTAAAAATGTAGATGTCAGTCTACTACAAACCGCAATTGTCTTCATTTGCGAAAGGTAGTGACTATTTTTTGTAGCGCGGATGAAAGGAAAGTATCTCTTCTTTAAGGCGATGACGATCGAGATGAGTGTAGATTTCTGTTGTAGTAATACTGGCATGTCCTAGCATTTCTTGAACAGCACGCAAATCTGCGCCTGCTTCAACTAAATGCGTTGCGAAGGAATGTCGGAATGTATGGGGGCTAATGCTTTTTTGAATTCCGCATTTGATTACATGTTCCTTTATTACATTAAATACAGTCATACGAGTAAGGCGCTTTCCTCTGAGATTGAGAAAAATAAAGTCCTCATGACCAGACTGAACATTCAAATGAACTCGGTCGCCTTTTATATAAAGATTTAGAAAATTTAAAGCGATTTCACCTACTGGCACTAATCTCTCTTTATTTCCTTTACCAATAACTCGGATAAATCCTTCATCGAAATAAATCTGAGAGACCTTGGTGTCCACCAATTCAGAAACACGAAGACCGCAACTATATAGTAATTCCAACAGAGCGCGATTGCGATGTCCGTCTTTTCTACTCATGTCAATGGAAGAAAGAATGTTCTCCATCTCTTCAATGCTCAGGACATCAGGAAGTTTTCGGCCTATACGCGGAGCTTCAATAAACTCCATTGGATCTTCCTTTATTTCTTTTTCAATTACTAGAAATTCGAAGAAAGCTTTGAGTCCGGATAAGATTCGAGCCTGTGAAGTGGCGCTTAAACCAAGTTCTGTTATCCATTTGATAAACAGTCTAATTTCTTTCTGAGAAATGTTTGTTGGAGAAAGAGGAGGAGAGAATGTTTCAGAAAAGGATTTGA
>CALRZB010000191.1:0-5054 GCA_943372555.1 Chryseobacterium gleum
TGAAGCCACTACCATCTTTGTCGATGTTATTATGAACATGAGTATTCAAGATGGTTTTACAATTCTGAAAGGCGATTCTGTAGCAGCCACTACATTTCTGAGAAAAAATACTGAAACTAGTTTGAAGCAAAAGTTCTCTCCAATTATCGATCAAAAAATAGATGAGGTAAAATTGACTTCTTATTGGGAACCTATTACCAAGGCATACAATACAGCGATGACTTTTACTGGTGGTGAAAAGGTGAATACGGATTTGAAAGCTTATGTGCTTCAAAAATCATTGGATGGACTTTTCGTTTATGTTGCTTCAGAAGAAAGTAAAATCAGAAAAGATCCAGCAGCGCGAGTAAGTGCCATTCTAGTAAAAGTTTTTGGTCAACAATAATTACGACTTTTTTAATGAAAATAGTTTCTTTCAATGTTAATGGTATTCGAGCTTCTGTGAAGAAGGGATTGTTTGATACCATCCAAGAAATCAATGCTGATGTTATCGGATTTCAAGAAACAAAGGCAACAGAGCCTCAGGTTTCAGAAGCACTTTTCGGCATTCACAATTATAGTCTCGAAGCATATAGCGCCGAAAGACCCGGCTATAGCGGCACAGCAGCACTCTCCAAAGAAAACCCTATTTCCGTGCTAAAAGGAATAGGTAAGCCCGAGCACGATAATGAAGGCAGAACACTCACCCTCGAGTTTGAAAAAATATTCGTAGTCATTTGTTATGTCCCAAACAGTGGAGCTGAATTAGTCCGATTGGATTACCGGGAGCAATGGGACAAGGACATGCTTTTATTTCTTAAAGAATTAGAGGCAAAGAAACCAGTAGTATTTATTGGTGATTTGAACGTGGCGCATCAGCCAATTGACCTTGCAAATCCTAAATCAAACTACAATAAATCTGCAGGTTATACTCAACGCGAAATTGACGGTTTGAGTAACTTTATTAATGCTGGATTTGTGGATTCATATAGACATCTATATCCAGATACAGTGAAATACAGTTGGTGGAGTGCCCGCTTCAATTCACGAGCAAAGAACGTAGGTTGGAGAATCGACTACTGCTTAATTTCTGAAAGTCTTAAGCCTTATTTGAAAGAAGCTTTCATCCTTAATGATGTGATGGGATCTGACCACTGCCCTGTTGGCGTCGTATTAGATATCTGAAGTTTATCAATCAATTCCATAGGCAAATGAATCTCTCGAACTGTTTCGAGGAGGTTCATTTCGTATGTTCTGCCATTTTGCAAGTCATCACTAATTTCAAGACCAGCAAGCAAACGATTGTGCAGAGGCGATTTTACAATTTGAGACCACACGTAGGTTTTCTTCTCTGGATCAAATGACGCGGCATGACGCTCTCCATTTACTATCATTTCATAGTATAATGGGTACTTGTAAAACTGCGACTGATCAAGTTTAGGATTGTAGGCATAATGTAGAGGATAAGTCTTCACTCGGCCAACCATATTGTTTTTAGTCAACCAATCTACAAGCAATTGGAAATTCTGTTTCAAATAAGCCGTTCTTGTTTTCGACCTATCATACTTGGATATGTGTTTCCACTTTCCGTCAGGAGCCTTGAAATCAAATTTTCCATACTCCAACTTGTACCCGAATACTTTCATATCGTCAAGTACATAACCAGGATAGAAAAACTTCAATCCAAGACTTTGAGCAAATTCAATTTCCTTCAGAATAGTATATGAACCTAGGCTTTTGGAAGAGTATTTCTTGTCATAGAGACCGAGTAAACTTGCCATAGAATCTGACCCAACATCGAAGAAACTTGTCGCAATTAGTTTTTCACCATCAAATACACGAAGAGAAAACGTACGGAAAGAATTGGGATCATCTACAGTGAAAATTGCTTCATCCAAAGAAGGATAAATAAAGGCTTGAAAATTCTCTTTTTGTTGCTGATAAAGCCACTCTGCACGATTATCTACTATAGCCGGGGTAATAATACACTTAAATTCCGCGTCATTCTTACGCATCATTTTAGCGTGCGACTTTCTAGGAACATGATTTTCCAGGGACAATCGAATATGAACTGGGGAAAAAAGACCTCCTGAGGCACAAATGAAATCTGGTTTATTCATAAACCGCGCTCCACGAAACCAACCGCCATGCAAGAGCTTGTCATAAGCCGAGGCACTGAGAACAGAAGCGTCTTTAGATTTAAGGAGCATTAGAAAGCCTTATCAAATTTCACATTAACTACCAATTTATTAATCCAATGGAAATACACATTTAATGTGATTCCAATGTTGAGTTCATAGCAAGGTGGCTAATTTGTGATATCAAAAATAAGTAATAATGGGCACAAATTTCAATATTCGATTCAACCAAGAAGGATTGGTAACAGAAATCATCTCGTCCATCCGTCTTTTAAAGAAGGAAAATAATCGTGAAGTCCTATACACAAGCTGTGGACTCCGTATCGATCTCGACAACGTCGAGAGCATCAATGGTATTTATTTTAGTTAATTGGTTAATAAGGTTATCTTGTCTTCATGAACTAAACCATCGAAACGTCGATGGTTTTTTCTTTTAAAAAAGAAATCCCCCGAACAAAAGTCCGGGGGATTAACACGTCTACTAACCTTAAAACCTCAAAGTGATCCAAAATTCACTTTGATATTGTGTATTACAACTTAATGAAATTGATGCTAGAATTCGTAGTGTTACCAAACACACGAACAACATAATTTCCAGCTGCAAGATTTGTAGTGTCTATTGTTTTAACCATTGAGTTAATGCTTCCTTGCTCTACTACTTTACCTGTAAAATCAATGATTTGGAAGGTAGTATTCTCAGTAACATTAGTCAATGAAATTGTCAATTGATCAACAGTTGGATTTGGGAAGATGCTAGCAACAACTTCTTCAGATTCGTTGATACCAACAGGCAATGAAAGAACGCCATCGATAACGTGAACTACACCGTTTTCGGCAATAAGATCAGCTACGATAACAGTTGCATCATTTACACCTACTGTTCCACCTGCGATTGAGATGTCAACTGATTCACCTTGCAATGTCGCGATAGATTGACCATCTGAAAGATCTCCAGAAAGTACATTACCAGAAGCTACATGGTACAACAAAATTGAAGTAAGCAAAGTTGGATTAGCCAATAATGAAGCGATTGTTCCAGCTGGAAGAGCTGTAAAAGCATCATCTGTTGGAGCAAATACTGTGAAAGGACCTGCAGATGAAAGTTCATCATCCAAACCAGCAGCAAGAACTGCAGTCTCAAGGATTGTGTGATCAGGGCTGCCTACGATAATATCCCAAACAGTTGCAGGAACTGGAGCTGGTTGAGTCAAGATTGCATCAATAACGTGTACAACACCGTTGTCAGCTACTAAGTCAGCAATAATAACTTGAGCATCATTGATGAATACACCAGAACCATTAATAGTTACAGTGATATCTTCACCAAGAAGTGTAGTTGCAGTTTGACCATCAGATAAGTCTGTTGAAAGAACTGTTCCTGACAATACGTGGTACAACAAGATAGAAGTAAGCTCACCTGATGGATCAGCCAATAAAGCATCCAAAACTCCAGCTGGCAATGCATCAAATGCAGCATCTGTTGGAGCGAATACTGTAAATGGACCACCTTCTGTCAAATCAACATTCAATCCAGCAGCAATAAGACCTGCTTCTAACGTATTGTGTACATCGCTATTAGCGATAATATCAAATACTGTAGTTGGAGTTGGCTCTGTTGGGATAAGAACAGCATCAATTACGTGAACTACGCCATTGTCAGCAATGATATCTGCAACTATTACTTGAGCATCATTGATAAATACACCAGAACCATTGATAGTAACAGTAACAGGAAGACCGTTAAGAGTAACAATTTCTTGTTGATCAGAAAGATCAGTTGAAAGAGCAGTACCAGCAACAACGTGATAGAAAAGGATTTCTGTCAACAAACCAGTTGGGTCAGCCAATAGAGCATCAATTGTACCTGCAGGAAGCAAACTGAATGCTGCGTCTGTTGGAGCAAATACTGTGAATGGACCTGCACCAGAAAGTGTTTCTACCAAACCTGCAGCCACTACAGCAGCTTCAAGCGTGTTGTGGTCTGGGCTATTTACAATAATATCTACTACAGTATTCGTTTCTGGAGTAGGCATCAAGATAGCATCAATTACGTGAACAACACCGTTGTCAGCAACTAAGTCAGCAATAATAACTTGAGCATCATTAATAAATACTCCAGCACCGTTGATAGTTACTGTGATGTCTTCTCCTAGAAGTGTTGTAGCTGTTTGGCCATCAGACAAGTCTGCTGAAAGAACTGTTCCTGAGAGAACATGATACAATAAAATTGAAGTCAAATCTCCAGAAGGATCTGCCAAAAGAGCATCCAAAACACCAGCAGGAAGTAAGTCAAAAGCTGCATCAGTTGGAGCGAATACTGTGAATGGTCCACCAAGAGTTAAATCTTGATCCAAACCAGCTGCTACTAGACCAGCTTCAAGTGTGTTGTGAACATCACTACCTGAAATGATATCAAATACTGTTGTTGGAGTTGGTTCAGTTGGGATAAGAACTGCATCAATTACGTGAACTACGCCATTGTCTGCAATAATATCAGCAACAATAACTTGAGCATCATTAATGAATACACCAGAGCCATTGATAGTAACAGTTACAGAAAGACCGTTAAGAGTAACAATTTCTTGCTGATCTGAAAGATCAGTTGAAAGTGCAGTACCAGAAACAACGTGATAGAATAAAATCTCAGTCAAAAGACCTGTTGGATCAGCCAATAGTGCGTCGATAGTACCTGGAGGAAGCAAACTAAATGCTGCATCCGTTGGAGCAAAAACTGTGAAAGGTCCTTCAGCTGAAAGAGCTTCTACCAAACCAGCTGCGATAACCGCTGCCTCAAGAGTATTGTGGTCTGGGCTATTTACAATAATATCTACTACAGTATTTGATTCTGGAGTAGGCATCAAGATTGCGTCAATTACGTGAACAACACCGTTGTCAGCAACTAAGTCAGCAATAATAACTTGAGCATCATTAATAAAT
>CALRZB010000192.1:0-5020 GCA_943372555.1 Chryseobacterium gleum
AAACTATCGCAGGCTACCATATTGCGCCCCTTCAGGGCTTGCTGAAATTTTAAAATCCGGATGCATTTGGGTGCACTTGGGTACACTTGGTTCCATTCGGATGCATTTGGGTACACTTGGGTGCACTTGTTTCCATTTGGTTCCATTTGGATGCACTTGGGTACACTTGGTTCCATTTGGGTGCACTTCTTAACTATCAAACTACCGCACTATCAAACTTAAAACTTTACAAAACTCCTTCGGAACCTCCATATTGGCCGCATGCGCAGTATTGGGAATGATGTACAATCTCTCTTCGGGAATTTCATATTCTTCCATAATCGATTTTGCAGTGGTGATTGGAATCAACTCGTCATACTGACCCCAAATCAAACTTACAGGCATCTTAAAATTGTAATCCTTTTGCTGGTAATAAATCTCTCGCGAAATCAAATCATCTAACAACTTCTGCTGCTCCTTTCGTTGCTCCATTACCGCTGGCTCAAACATTCCATTCATAACAAAATCAGGAATGAAAGGCTCATTGTAATAAATCACTTTCAAAGAAGTCTTCATGGCTTCTGGATTAGGGGGCATAAGTAACTCACCAATTCCTGTTAAACCTAAACTTCTCGCAACACTATCTGCATGATGCAACGAATAGTGCTTCGATGGCGCATCATACATAATCAAGTGAGAAACCATTTCAGGATACTTATCCGCAAAATGTGACGCTACTAATCCGCCATAACTATTGCCACATACAATGACTTTTTCTTTTACTCCCAATTCTTCCAATACAAATTTGACATGCTCTACTTGCGCATCAACTGTGTAATCATTGTCTATCACTGTGCTTTCTCCGCTGCATAAAAGATCGGGCATGATTAAATCATAATCATTCTTGAGCAAGCGAGCAACATCATACCACTGCAGCAAAGATGACGCTCCGAAGCCATGAAGAAAAACAATCTTAGGCTTTTCACTCAATTTTGAATAGACAGAATGATCTCCTTTTTCATTTGAAAAAAGTGAATAGACAATGTCTGATCGCTCCCACCTTTTTGTGCGTTGTTTTTCGATAAACTGAATGATATTAAAACCAAAAAGTGTAGACATAAGCAACAAGATCAAAAGCTTTTTATACATAGCAGCAAGATACCGCAAAAAAAAACGTCCTGCCTCTTTTACAAGAAGCAGGACGCTAATTTTAATATTCTCTTAAGAATTACTTCTTAGCTGGTGCCGGAATTGGTTTCGGAGCAGCAGGTGCTTTTGGAGCAGGTGCTGGAGCCTTTGGAGCAGGTTTTCCAGGAGCTGCCGGAGATACTGCTGGTGCTGGTGCTTCCGCCGGAGCTGGATTAGCATCGCCCATTCCTGTTGTTGCTGTTGGCTTAATTGGCTTCTTAGCATACTTCAACTCATTCACGATGTTTTGTCCACCCATCAAACGATCTACGATGAACAATACATAACGAACGTCTACAACTATTGTACGTTGAAGTTCTGGCTCATAAGCGATATCACCGCTCATTGCTTCCCAGTTTCCATCAAACGCAATACCTATAAGGTTGCCATCTGCATCGATACATGGACTACCGCTGTTACCACCAGTGATATCTAGATCTGCAATAAAGCATACTACTAGTTCACCTTTAGCATTTGCATAACGACCATATTCTTTGCTATTAATCAAATCAGCCAATTTGTTTGGAACAACAAACTCTGGATTTGTTTCGTCGCGTTTCTCCATGATACCTTTTGCAGTCGTGTAATAGCTGTAGTTAACAGCATCTGCTGCTTGGTACTCTTTTACTTGACCGTAAGTAATACGCATAGTGCTATTAGCATCAGGAGCGTATGTCTTGTTTGGATTCATCTCACGAAGACCAGCTACATAATTGCGGTAGCCTACGTCAAATTTCTCTTGTGCTGGATTGTCGAAAGTAGCACGGTACTTATCGATAGCACCTTTTCCAACCATTACTGCCAAGTCTTTATCGAAGACTTTTTGACTTGGTTTTTCCATGAAAGCATACAATTTCTCTTTGCTTACAAGAACTGAAGTAGCGAACATTTTTTCTGCGAAAGCTTCTACACTTCCTTTGAATTTAGCATCGATTACGTTCATCCAATCTGGACGCTGAGCAGCATCAACATTCTTGCGATACAATTTGGTCAACTCAGTGAATACATCTTTCTCAGTTGCCATATCATAATCACGATAGAATTCTTCAGCGGTAGCTTTGAAAGCAGCAAGCTTCTCTTTTTGTTTTGCAGGATCAGTTTCTTTCATCGCGTTTTCGAATGCGCGAGAAAAACGGAAGCTGAACAATGTGATATCAGCGCCAATCAAACCAGCTTCCATAGCGTAAGTGTTTGATTTAGCTGTAGCATCAGTTGCTTTGTAATAATCTTCGATCATTCCAAGCGTAGTGCCGTATTTCGTTTTGCGATTTGCATCTTTAGAGACCCATGATGCAAATTCATTTTCTTGTCTTTGTTTTTTACCGTAAACATTCAAACGCTTCAAGCCTTTGTCCTGTCCGATATAGTACTTCCAATAGTTTGCAGTTGATGCATATTTAGAAGCATATTGAAGACGCACTTTAGGATCAGCATCCATGTGTTTCTTCATTGTTCTCAATTTCAAATCACGGATTTCAACGATTGATGGATCTGTAATATCCAACGCTTGTTTTACACCATAAGAAGAAAGGAAACGGTCTGTAGAACCAGGATAACCCATGATCATTGCGTAGTCACCTTTTTCCACACCATTGATATTCATCGGAAGGAAATGCTTTGGAGCATAAGGCTTGTTTGATGCTGCATAATCAGCAGGATTGTTGTCTTTGTCCGCATAAATGCGAATCATAGAGAAGTCACCCGTGTGACGAGGCCACATCCAGTTGTCTGTGTCACCACCGAATTTACCAACGCTTTCTGGAGGATTTCCTACAAGACGGATATCACGGAAAGTTTGGTAAGTGAATAGATAAAATTCATTGCCATAGAAGAAGCTTTTCACTTCAATATCATACTTACCACCTTCAGAAAACTTGCCTTGAAGTTCGCCTGACTTAGCAGCGATTGCAGCTTGACGCTCCTCTTCTGACATACCCTCTGTAAGCGTTCCCAAAACCTCTTTAGTTACGTCATCAATACGAACAAGGAAAGAAATTTCGAAACCAGGTATTGGCAATTCTTCGCCAAATGACTTAGCGCAGAAACCATTCGTCAACATGTCGTTTTCAACTGTTGAAAGTGATTGGATTGCATCGTAAGCGCAGTGGTGATTAGTAAAGATCAAACCTTTATCACTTACCACTTCACCTGTGCATTGACCACCGTTCAAACGAACGATTGCATCTTTAAGAGAAGCGTTATTGATGCTGTAGATCTCTTCAGCAGTTAGATTAAGACCTAGGTTCTTCATCTCCGCTTCATTAACGCGGTTGAGAAGACTCACAAGCCACATACCCTCATTCGCACGCATCATAGTCGGAAGGACCATCAACGCCAGAAGGAGCATTTTGAATTTATTCTTCATGATATTACTTGGGTTGTTTGTTTTTTTTACTCTACTAATTTCCATTGAGCTGATTCAATCACCTCGTCAAACGCTGCATACAACGACTCCAAAGTCTTCGGACCTTTCACTCTATTCATCACTTTCTTGTTGCCATTGGTTGATGGTACAATCGTGATTTTCGAAGGAACGTCCAATTTATTTGGATCATCATAAATCGAATCAAAGCTAAAATAGCCAATCGACTCCGCAGCCTTATCTATTTTTTGAAGAGAGGTATTATCCAAATTTGTATGGTAAGTACCAATGCGATTTACATTATTTCTGCCGATATAAACTGCCTTTCCTGTTTTCAGAACATAGAACTTAAAAATCGGACATTGACCATAACAAGCAGTGCGCTCGTAGTAATAGGCGATAGAATCTGTGGTAGCCATATCCACTGCAGGTTCAGCAGCCGGAGGCGTCGACACAAAGTCGGTGTCTTTCACCCCAGTGCGGCTCTTACAAGCCCCAAGCACGGCTATCAACACCACTAATATTACTGCTATCCTCATTTTTGATTCCTAATTTCTGATTTCTAACGACTAGTGACCAACGACTAGTGACTGGTGACTGATTACTAATTACCTATTACCTATTACTTATCACCTACCACCAACTACCAAACTGCCACACTGTCTCACCGCCACACTATTTAAGTTTCTTCTTATTCGATTCCAACTTCGCTTGCTGCTGCTTTTGCATTGATTCTAATCTTTCGGAGAAACTAGATTTCTTCTTTGGTTTCTTTCTGTTTTCGTCAATCTTGGCGCGAATTGCTGCTTCGTCGATGATATAATTCTTGATAACATACATCTGTCCGATGGAGATCATGTTTGCTGTGAAATAATAAACACTCAAACCTGAAGGCATGTTATTGAAAAAGAAAATCATCATGAATGCAAAAAGATTCATCATCACTTTCATGTTTGGCATACCTGGTTGTTGAACCGTAGGTTGTGCAGCCATGCTCATTTTCGTGTAAATGAAAGTTGAAGCAGCCATCAACAATGTAAATCCACTGATGTGATTGCCATATACCGAAGAAAGTAAAGGAATATTCTGACTCCAACTAAAGATAGAATCATAGGCCGCCAAATCATCTGCCCACAAGAAGCTTTGTCCACGAAGCACAATCTCCGCTGGGAAGAAACGGAACATCGCATAGAGAATCGGCATTTGAAGCAACACTGGTATACATCCAGCGAATGGATTTACACCCGTTTGTCGATACAAAGCCATAATTGCAGATTGCTTTTCTACTGCATTCTCTTTGTTCTCATATTTCTTATTGATCTCATCAATCTCTGGTTTCAAGACACGCATCTTAGCGCTGCTCAAGAAGTTTTTCCAAGTAATAGGGAAAAGCAACATTTTGATGATGATGGTAACAATCAAAATAATCAAACCAAAACTTCCGATAAAAGAAGAGAAGAACCAGAACAATGGACGAACAGCATAGGTGTT
>CALRZB010000193.1:0-5019 GCA_943372555.1 Chryseobacterium gleum
GAAATAATAATGAAATTGAGCACAGACAATACAGCAAAACCCACAGCAGGACCAGAAAGTAATCCTCCAATCAAATTACCCCATTGGTGGAACCATCCTGCTCTCCAAACAATAAATTCAGCGCAAATAAGAATACATGCTAAAAGCGCGTAAATCAAAACAAAACGAAGAGCTTTCATTGCATTGGGCACATGTTCTTTAACCGTTTTCCAATTGCCCTTTGTCACACTGTTTCTTAACATAGAAGTGATCAACCCTGACCCAAAGGATATTAAAGATGTCGCTAGTGAGCAAAAAATCATTGTAACTATTGGGGTTTCCAACGATAAGATATAATCCAAGAATGCACCCAAATGAACTAATCCATAGGCCAGAGCTAACCCCGTAAATCCTGCAAGGAAATATGGAAGATAGGCCACTTTAGGCAGTGAATTAAATGACAAATGGATATAACTCCATGGCCAAGTCCATAAATACCATTTAGCAATCGCGAAGAGAAAACTAAGACCTGGCCATACAAGTTCCGACCAAATCCATTTCAACCATCCAAATACAATTGCGAATAAGCGAACCACGAAATGGAAAATTTCTGTAACAAACCAAATCGCATCTAAAATTAGGTTGTAAGCAAACATGATGGGCGTAATGAAAACAATCCATAGTTGATACCAAAACCCTTTCTGTTCGCCCAATTCTCGATGTTTGGAGATATCGGCACTAAAAGGTGGTTGTTTTCCAGAAACTTTGCGATAGAAATAGGATCCTATAAGCAAGATAAAAATGGCCAAGTAAGTTGGACTTGACACCAAAGTGTTGATGATGTTTAACATGTTGATTAAGGTTTTCTCGATATTATGAAATCAATCTCAAAAGCTAACAAAATACAAGTTTGAAAATCAGCACTTCATGCCCTTAAAAAGGCTGTTTCGTACTTTACATCGTTAAAATCACTTCAGTCCCGCTTAAAAACAAAAGATTAACTTTTAATTCATTAAAAGTGAGCTTTCTATTTAGCACGCCAAAAAAAAAGATGACTTAATTGAATTAGGCAACTTCTAACTCAAGTCGTACCTTTGCCGACCCAACAAATTCAGGATGAGGAATCGTAACGGTATTTTTAGTGTAGTATTAACCTGCATATTAAGTGCATTGGTTTTCTCAACAACAGCACAATGCGTTGTAATCAACGAAATAATGGTCAACCCCGCTGGTGGTTGCGATGGCTCTTGTATGCCAAGCACCGAGGAATGGCTCGAACTTTACAATACTTGTCCCGATGCTGTCGATTTATCGTGCTTTGTACTTACCGATGGTGACTTTTCGGTGACCTTTCCTTCGGGAACAATTATCGGCGGCTTCGGATACTTCGTGATTGGTTCGGTCAACTCACTTGTCCCCATCGACCTCGACATAGCTACGTGTGGCTGCACATCGGGTGCAGGCACTGTAATTGGAGTATATACGAACTCCAATGAACAAGTAGTATTAACTGATCCGACGGGGGGGTACCAGGATGCCATCTATTGGGGCACTGGACAATTTGCCCAAACTCCTTCATTTACAACAAATCCAATCGGCGATTGCGCTTCGATAACCATCAACTTAGACGGGACTAACCCTTCATTCGAACCTCTTCTAACCCAATCGAGCAATTCAGGATTTACTGCTTTTCGCACCTGCGACGGCGGAGCTATTTGGCAAAACGGTGGTATTCCCCCCACCCCAGGTGCCACTAATGGCGGAAGTACATTGCTAGAAGCAGCATTCGAAGCGTCAAACGATATTCTCTGTTTGAATGATTGTATCGATTTTTCGAACAGCACTTCCGGGGCATTTTTGAATTCGTCATGGATTTTTGAAGGTAGCTCAACCCCAACATCAAATGCTACAAACCCTTCCAACATTTGCTACTCAACACCGGGGACTTTTGATATTACACTCACCGTTTCAGAAGCGTGCGGATCTAACACAATAACACTAGTTGATTTCATCACAGTACTCGATATTTCACTGCCGACTATATCTGCCGACGGACCACTTAGCTTTTGTCTAGGACAAGATGTTGTGCTTTCTACAATAAGCTCAGGTACTTTGCAATGGTATGAAAACGGAAATCCAATGCCTGGTGAAAATGACCAATCAATCTCAGTAACAGTTAGCGGCGATTACTTCGTAACTTCAACTAATGGTTCCTGTTCGAATACTAGCGAAACTGTAACAGTACAAATAACCAATGGTGTAAACGAAGCTATATCATTCAATGGCTCTTCGACTCTTTGCGAAGGAAATTCACTTTTATTAAATACCACATCGGGGTATAGCTCCTATCAATGGTATTTCAATGGTTCTCCTCTTCCTAATACCAACAATAGTAGTTTACTTGCGAATGAAGAAGGTAGTTATTCCGTTGAAATTTCAAGCGGAGACTGTTCTGGCATCACTGATCCTATCGACGTATATGTTGTTGGGGTAAATCCTATTGAAATAACAGAGGCATCGCCAATTACACTTTGTCCCAATGATGTTTTCACTTTGACCGCCACAGCAGATTTCACAACATATGTTTGGTCGAATACAGGGAATGTTATTTCTAACCAAAACACCAACACACTGCCAGTCGCCGAGGCAGGTGAATATCAGGTTATAGCAACGGATGCAAATGGATGTGAGGCCGTTTCAAACGAAGTGAGTATTAATATTGAAGTAATAACCCCACCCACAATAGCAGTTTCTAACGATGGAATACTATGTGCTGGCGGAGAAGTGAGCATGGTTACAAATCCAAATTACTCCTCCTACCAATGGTATTTCAACGACCAGCCTATCGATGGAGAAACACTTTTATCGGTTAATGTTTTTGCTCCGGGAATTTACTATTGCATTGTAAGCAACGGCACTTGCGAAGCAACTACACCTACGGTTGAAGTTATTGAAAATACAATCACTAACATCGATCTACAACCAAACAGTGTTGAAGTACTTTGTCCGAGCGAAGAATTCTTCCTCACCGCTACTGAAGGCTTTGACAACTATACTTGGTATATCAATGACGGCATCCTTATTACAACCACAAGCAATCAACTCCTTGTTGATCTTGGTGGTCTATACAGTGTTACTGGAAATACTGCAATTGGCAATTGTATTGTCAATTCTAACCAAGTCGACATTTCATTTTCGGAAATACTTTTCCCTCAAATATCATCTCCTGTTTTTACAATCTGTGAAGGAGAATCATTGCCATTAAGTACTTCTCCTCAATATTCCAACTACCAATGGTTTCAAGATGGAAACATAATTCTTGGAGCAAATACATTCTCTTATACGGTTACCGAATCAGGTGATTATTCTGTTGTAGTAAGCAATATTACTGGGTGTGATTTTGAATCCAATTCACTCACGTTTACTGTTGCTCCTCTTCCAATAGTTGTGCTTGATAACATCGGGCCAATCGAGACGTGCATCGATGTATTTCAACTCAATGCATTTATGCAAAACAGCATTGCTGCTACGTGGCAATGGTATAATGATGGGCCAATTAGCAATCAAACTAATTCATTAATCAACCTCACTGAAGACGGCACCTACTATGTAGAAGCAACTTCAATTTTCGGTTGTTCTGCGCAATCAGCTCCATTCGAAATTGTCTTTCTCACTCCTATTGCTGTTACCATAGTTGCTACAGACGAAACACCATGTATAGGGGATATTGTAGAATTAACAATTTCTGGAGATTACGAATCTCTGAGCTGGAACAACGGTAGCGAAAACGACCAAATCAATGTTACTACTAATGGAACATACTCTGTTGTAGCTACTGGAATCGAAGGTTGCACTGATTCTGATTTAATAGATATCACATTCACTCCACTTCCCAATGTCGACGCTGGTATCGACGTATTGGCTGATTGTGAAAATGGAACTGAACTCGACGGAACAGCGCAAGGTTCTTTCTCTTGGTCACCTGCAGAAGGACTAAGCAATCCAAACATTCTCAATCCAATTGCAACTCCTGTTGCAAGCACAGTCTATACGCTTACATCAAACGTCAATGGCTGCATAGCTACTGATGAAGTCATCGTAGTTGCCAATTGTGGCTTCATCATTATCCCAAATGTATTCACACCAAATGGCGATAGCGACAACGAAGAATTTGAAATCTTCAATTTTGGAATTCCAGAATACGAAATCAAAATCTACAACAGATGGGGCGATTTGATGTTTGAAAGCACCAACTCAAATAAACATTGGGACGGACAACAAAATAGCATCCCCGCAGCAGAAGGAACATATTATTACACGCTAATAGCAAATGACGCCAACGGCAATTCTATAATACAAGAAAGTCAAAAAAGCGGAACGCTGCAACTTCTTCGGTAGTTGGTGGTAGGTGGTTGGTGGTTGGTTATTTTGCCGAGGCGATTCCGTTTCGAAGTTCGATTGCCTTGATGAAGGAATACATCTGCTTTTGAATAGAAGTAATATTTTCAAATAGTTCTGAAGTTGACTCTTTGGATACAAAATTTAACCTCAAACAGATTTCCAATTGCGTTTCTAATTCCGCAGATGACCCCAAAGAGATCAATAGAAAGTTGATTATTTCTTTTGGTCTTCCTCTCGTATATCCCTCAGCAATATTAGAAGGAATAGAAACACTGCATCTACGCATCTGATTGGTGAGTCCATATATTTCTTCCTTCGGAAGATTTTTGGTTAATGAATAAATCTTTTCGGAAAGCACCATTGAGTCATTCCAAATTCTTAGTTTTTTGTATGGTACATTGGTCATAAAGATAGATTTAGGTTCTGGTTTAAGTTTTCATTTGATGTAAAATTATAGCATTCAACTGATGTGTTTCACTAATAACATATTCGAAGAATATCAATGAATAACAAAGCGTACCATTCCACCTATCACCAACAACCAACCTCCAACAACCATCTACCGCGCTACCGTTACCACTCTACTCACCACTCTCTTTCCAGCGGTGAACTTGGCGATGTAATTACCGTTGTAGAGTG
>CALRZB010000194.1:0-4962 GCA_943372555.1 Chryseobacterium gleum
GCCCCTAATGTCAATAGCACTTCAGGCTTATTTGATTCTAGATAGGGGATGACTTCGTTTTTTTGAAGGAGATGTTTGTGCGGACTTGTAATATTCTCTAACAGCATCTCACTCGACACGCCTTCTATTGGTAACTCTCTTGCTGGGTAAATTGGCAATAAAATCGCAACATCTAGGAGGGATAAACTCTTTGAAAATTCTGCTGCGAAGTCTCTTGTGCGTGTGAACAAATGTGGCTGAAATATGCCTACAATTTTTTTATCGGGATAAAGCTCTTTCACGCTACTAATGCATGCACGCAACTCTTCTGGATGATGGGCATAATCATCGATGTAGGTAATGTCTTCATTACGGATGATGTATTCGAACCTTCTGTGGACACCTTGAAATGTTGCTAGTCCTTCACGCACTTCTTCTAACTTCATTCCGGCTAATAACGCCATGGCACACGCTGCGATCGCATTCTCAACATTATGACGTCCAGGTAAGCCAACTGCTAGGTTGCTTAACTTTCCGAATGGTGTATTTAAATCAAAAGTGTATTGTCTTTTTTCAATGTGAATATTGGTAGCATAAAAATCAGCTTCTTCATTCACGCTGTATTCATACTTGGTTGTATTCGCAGCTAAATGTTTTGCTGAAATATCCAATCCTTTCTTCACTACAATGCTTCCGCCTTCTTGCAATTTGCCAGCGAACATTTGAAACCCCTCTGATACATGTGATGCATCACCGTAGATGTCTAAGTGATCGGCATCCATGGATGTGATCACAGATAATTTTGGACTCAATGTCAAGAAAGAACGATCGAATTCATCGGCCTCGACTACTGTCCAATCTGATATTGCTCCGAGCAATAAATTCGTTTCGTAATTAACTGTGATACCACCAAGAAAAGCATTGCAATTTTGTCCAGCTGCTTTGAAAAGATGCGCTGTTAGAGAACTTGTAGTCGTCTTTCCATGCGTGCCTGCAATGGCGATTGTAGGTGAAGTGCGTGTGATCATTCCCAGTACTTCACTTCTCTTTTTCATTTCATACCCATTGGTCTCAAACCAAATGCGCTCGTTGCTATCTTTTGGAATAGCGGGAGTGTATACCACAAGTATTTTTTCTTGCGGCGTGAGTTTAATGATTTGTGGAATTTCTAATATGGTGTCATCGTAATGCACTGCAATGCCTTCCATCTCCAATTCCGAAGTGAGTGGAGTGTGGGTGCGGTCGTAACCGATTACGGTTTTACCATGATGATTGAAATAGCGCGCTAAGGCAGACATGCCAATGCCGCCGATGCCGAGAAAGTAAATGATTTCGTATTGGTCGAACTTCATATAGCAAAGCTAAGCAATGCCCGCTATTTGCCACATATTTTGAAAACCTGAGATGCAATTAGACGGTCGGCCTCTGGATGCCCCAATTCTGCTATGTTTTTGCTCATTACAGCACATAGGTCTTGATTGGTTTTTAATTCTAAAATGGCCTTCTCTAGTTCGTTTATTGCCTCAGAATCTTTTACTAAAACAGCTGCACCTTTATTCACTAATGCCATCGCATTTTTGGTTTGATGGTCTTCGGATACATTAGGAGACGGAACAAGTATGCAAGGTTTTTTTACCAAACACAATTCAGAAATCGACATGGCACCAGCTCTAGACACAATTATGTCTGCAGCGGCATATGCGTAATCCATTTCTTTAATGAAAGTATGTGCATGCACTCCAGGAAGTGCATGAGCTCTTTCTGATTTGAAGTTCTTTCCCGTTTGCCAAATAATCTGAAGTCCACTCGCTGTTAATGATTCCGCAAATTTCTCAATAGCTCTATTGATGGTCAATGCACCAAGACTTCCACCTATAACGAGCAGCACTGGTTTATCAGAGTTCAAATCAAAATGATTGAATGCTTCTACTTTTTTATTTTGAATCTGCGTTACTTCGGCACGAACAGGATTGCCTGTTAAAACGATTTTTTCTTTTGGGAAAAATGCCTCAAGGTTATCGTAAGCAACGCAAATTTTTTCTGCTTTTTTCGAAAGAACTTTATTGGTGATTCCCGGATAGGAGTTTTGTTCTTGTATTAATGTTTTCACACCCATCGAAGAAGCTGTACGAAGCAATGGACCGCTAGCATAGCCTCCCACACCGATAGCGATGTCTGGTTTGAATTCGCGAATGATTTTTCTAGCTTTTAATATCGAAGCGATGATTTTAAAAGGCACTTTCAAATTTTGAAGTGTCAGTCTTCGCTGAATTCCCATGATTGGCAGTCCAATTATTTTGAATCCAGCTTGTGGCACTTTCTCCATCTCCATGCGGCCTTCAGCACCAACGAATAAAATTTCTGCATCGGGACGTTCACGAAGAATTGCTTTTGCAATAGCTATCGCAGGGAAAATGTGTCCACCTGTTCCACCGCCTGAAATGATCACTCGTAATGACATGGTCTTTGTTTTATCAAGCAGGCAATGCCTCTTGTGTTTCGTCTGAAATTGGATCTTCGATATCCTCCGCGTTCTTTTCTTCGAATGCTTCGGGATTGTATACGCTTCGACTAACAGCGAGAATAATTCCGAATGTTAGACACGTAAAGATGGTGCTTGTTCCACCTAAGCTTACCAAAGGCAACGGTTGTCCTGTGGTAGGGAATAAACTTACTGATACGCCCATATTAATCAATGCTTGCACAACGAGTAGGAGCGAGAGTCCTATGGCTGTGAGTCGCCCGAAATGCTTCGGACATTTTGATGTGAATCGAATGGTGCGGAAGAATAGAATGATGTAAAGGAGAAGAACTCCTGCACCACCTATGATTGCCCCGTATTCTTCAATAATAAAGGCATACACCATATCGGAATAGGGGTGAGGCATAAAATTTCGTGCGGTACTTTGCCCTGGACCTTTTGGTATAATTCCACCTTCGTGAATGGCATATTTTGCGAGGTTGGCTTGATAATTACCCTCACTATTTTGATCCACTTTATTAGTAATACGATTTTTCCAAGTCTCGTATCGTCGCAATGTTCCTTTTGGAGCAAGCTCACCTACGATTATGATTAGTACAATTCCTGCAACTCCCAATCCCACAATTTTCATCAAATGTTTGCCCGGTACACCCGCTATATACATTAGAATAAAACATACCAATCCGAGCAAAGCAGCTGTAGAAAAGTTTGAAGGAAGAATAAGCAAACACATTCCCCCGATATAACCCAAAAGGGGTAGAATGGTTTTTTTGAAATCGTGCAAAGAATCGCGTTTTAGGTTGAGCCAACGTGCAACAAAAACAATCAATACAATCTTAGCAAAGTCGGAGGTTTGAAACGTCAATCCTGTGAAGGGAATTTTAATCCATCGTTCAGCACTGTTTAGATTAGAACCAAACATCATCGTGATTATCAAAAGTCCATAGGCCACATAAATCAATAGCGCCGACATCTTTGAGAAATACTTGAAATTTTTCTTGTGCACATAATACATAAATACGAATCCTCCTCCTACCATTAATAGGTGTTTGAAGAATGTGTTAAAACCTCCCTGCTTAGCGGCGAGGGTAGTCATGGCACTGAACACAGCCAGAATAGAAAGCAACGCAAGAAATACAGCGACCATCCAGATCACTTTATCACCCTCGAGCTTTTGGAATATGTTTTTTATTCGGGCCTGCACTTTTTTTGGCTTTTAGCCTTTAGCTATTAGCTGTTGGCTATTGGTTTTTAGCTTTTAGCTTTTAGCTATTGGTTTTTTTGCTTTGACTTTTGTTTTGTGGCGTTGTTTTTTGCTAATAGCTAATAGCCAATAGCTAACAGCTAATAGCCAACAGCCATTACAGTCTTTTCACCGCTGCCTTAAATTGACGTCCGCGGTCTTCGTAGTTTTCGAATAAATCGAAACTTGCGCATGCTGGAGAAAGCAATACTACATCACCATCATGACCAAGATCGTATGCGATACGCACCGCTTGTTCTGCACTGTCTGAATCGATTATAGTATCAACTACTCCGGCGAATGCTGCGCGGATTTTTGAGCTATCTTTTGTAAGACAAATAATAGACTTCACTTTCATTTTAACAAGCTCAAGCAACTCGTTGTAATCATTGCCTTTGTCTGTACCACCAGCAACCCAGATAACTGGCTTGTCCATGCTTTCAAGAGCGTACCATGCAGAGTTAACGTTAGTTGCTTTGCTGTCGTTGATGAAAGTAATGCCATGTACTTTTGCAATGAATTCAAGACGGTGTTCGATGTTCTCGAAGTTCTCGAAACTTTCGCGCACTACCTCTTTTCTAAGATCGAGGATACGTCCTGCAACTCCTGCAGCCATGCTGTTGGCAAGATTGTGCTTGCCTTGCAATGCGAGTTCTGTAATTTTCATGTTGAGCGGGTTATTATTGATTAATAAGGTTAATTGGTCGTTTTCAATGAAAGCTCCTTGTTCTAGTTTCGTTTCAGTTATTGTGAAAGGAAAAAGTTGGGCCTTGAAATTTCTCTTTGTCATTTCAGCCATTGTAGCTGGATCATCCATGTTGTAGATGAAAGCATCTGCTGAAGTTTGATTCTGCACAATGCGGAATTTTGAATCCACGTATTGCTGAAAATCGTAGTTGTAGCGATCGAGATGATCGGGTGTGATATTGGTAAGTATGGCGATATCAGCCTTGAACTCATACATATTGTCGAGTTGAAAACTGCTTAGCTCAAGCACATAATAATCGAATGATTGTTCTGCTACTTGAAGCGCAAAACTTTGTCCGACGTTGCCTCCCAATCCTACATTCAATCCAGCATTTTTAAGAATGCTATGTGTAAGCAGAGTAGTAGTGGTTTTGCCATTTGACCCAGTGATGCAAATCATTTTTGCATTGGTATAGCGCGCAGCAAATTCTATTTCAGAAAGAATAGGAGTTCCTTTTGCTTTTAATGCTTGGATCAATGGAGCCTTTTCTGGAATGCCTGGGCTCTTGAT
>CALRZB010000195.1:0-4960 GCA_943372555.1 Chryseobacterium gleum
TTGTTTGAATGGTAGTATAGTTAGCCATGGTAGTGATGCCCTTCTCTTTATCCATATCCCAATTGTAGTTACTCTCTGCAACAGAAGGCGTCGCATTTTGGAAATATCCATCATCATATGCATCACTTTTAGCTCTGTTTCTGCTTTCCATAACCATCGGTTCGTAGATGTTGACATACCACGGAGTGAGAGCAGGAGCTTGTCCACCAATATTTGGATTGCCAGTAGAAATAGTCAGATTCACATCTTCCCAATCAGTGCCTGTGCTTTGCATCACTTTTGCTCTGTAGGAAAATTGGATTGGAGAATTGATATCATCCGCGCGCAAATCATACACGGGAACCCATCCAGCGTTTTGTGCGAAATAAGTAAAACGAATTCCTGATTTTACTTCTTTTTGAGCTTGAACAGTAATGAGCACTTCGCTGGGGTTTTGTCCTCTGCGGGCGTTCATCATATTCAAACTAGTTTGCAGTTTTGAAATGAGCAGATTGTTTTCTTTTTCTTGTTCGCCAAGCTCTAAAAGCTTGTATTCAATTTGTTTGAAACGCTCGCGATAGAAGTCAGCCATCTCACCAAGATCTTCCGCTGCAATGATGACATTATCTCCTTTGATGGAGCGATTGCTTTCAAGCAATGCACGCTCTTGGTTCATCACATTGCGTAGGCTTTGAACTTCTTTTTGTTTGAATTGAACGTCTTCAAGACTGTCTTGAATAGCCTTTACACGAGGATTGGTGCTTGCGTCAAGCAAGTAGTTTACTTGATGACGAACAGAAACAATGGTGTAGTTTGAATTGCCCTCAACTTGAATTGAATTAGGATCCATGTAGAGTGGAAGGTCTGTTACTCGAAACACGTTTTCACCAGCCTTAAGACTGATGTCGCCTTGATGAGTAATCTGAGCGCCGTACATAAATACAGTCACATCAGTGATTTTAGGGGAAATGAGTTTACTGTTTTGAGCAGTAGAGGTAATTGCGCTGAACGCAGCAATCAAGATCAAAAATACATACTTCATATTCATCATTTATTTTCGGTTTCAACCCAAAAGTCGGGCCTCAATTTTCTGTACACCTCGTTTGAAAGCAGGTTCAAGGGATTAACTTTTTATTTAGTTTTTTCCTTCACTAAAGCAGCTAGTCGCTTGTATCTATTTTCAAAAAGATGGTAAAATAGGAAACTGATTAGGTTTGAAAAAACGATAACCACAATACTATTTATAATAGGATCTTTTACAAAGGCTAATGTAAAAAGTAAAATGGGGTAGTGAATGCTATAAAGTGTGAAACTATAATTACCCGGCCATTTGAAAAGCTTGAAGAAGCTATTCCAAGCTGGCGATTCACTTTGTTGAAAATGGATAATAGAAGTTGCAAAGAATAATGCACAGAATACTATAGAGAGCTGCTGGTTAATTTCATATTGTACTGCTGTGAGTGTGAGAAATGCAATAGCGAGCCAACCACTTTTTTTAAATTGAAATCCATTGTTGAGAATGTAATGGATAACTACACCCCCAAACCAGATAAAACTCAAACCCGACGAAGCTCTTCCTGGAAATAGCGCATACATGATCACAAAGAGAACGGAGACCAGGAACAACATGTAATGGGTGATTTTATATTTGGATGTGCCCAAGTAAAAAACAAATCCAAAGAATACATAATTCCACCACTCAAGTGATAAGGACCAGAGAGGTAGATTTTCACCGAAGAACCCAATGAAGTTGTATTGTGGTTCATTGGGCAAATAGTATTGTAGTTTCAACAGCAACAAATTTTCTTGTTGCATAAAAAGCGTGCTCACGAAATGCCACGGGTTCATTGAGAATGGAGCGACTCCAGAAATGGCAATGCCTATCAAGCCCAATATTAGAGTCAGAATTAGTGTAGGAATGACTACAGAAAATATGCGCGCGAAACGATCGGCGACGTAATTATTGAAGCCGTAGTTTTTGTCTTTGAGATTGACCGAATAGGAAATGACAAAACCACTAAGTATAAAAAACACCATTACGGCATAAGGCGGAAGACCGCCTAAAGCACTTTCATAAGAATACAGACCATTTAAAATGAGCACATGGCCAATCATCACGATTTGAGAAAGTATTGCTCTCAAAAAATGAATGAAATTTGAACTAGTCTGGTTTAATCTAAAATTACTCATGTTGGTTTATGTCCTTTGCAATACTAAGACAATAATCAATAATTAAGAAATGCTATCGAGTATCCATTTTTCATCAGCATACTTTTCTACTAATGTCAAATCATGACTAGAGAAAATAATTAGCTTTTGGGCAGTGTGTGCGATACTGTGCAGCAAGTGCATCACTTCTTCTTTGGCTACATAATCAAGGAATGCGGTTGGTTCATCTAGCAGAATAACAGGCGTTTCTTGAACAAGTGCTCTTCCAATCATCGCTTTTTGAAACTCTCCATCACTGAGGTTTTCTATAGACTTGTTCAACAAATGCTCCAGCTGCAATTCGCTAATGACCTTATTTATTTTTTCTTGAAATGAGCTATTCTCTTTTTGATGAGGATAGGTTCCCATTTCCAAAAGTGTTATCACATCGATTCCATTTACAGCAGGACGCTGGGTAAAAACCACACTAATTAATTTGGCTAAATCGATTGGTAGCAGCTCAGATATCTTTTTTCCATTAATGGAGACACTGCCGCCAAGCTCTTTTTGAAGTCCTGCTAACGTTCTAATTAGTGAACTTTTTCCTGTACCATTTCGACCAATAAGAGCCACTAATTTTCCTGATTCAAATTGTTTTGAAACATGGATCAATACTCTTTGATCAAAGCCAACCTGGAGGTTTTGTATTTCAAGTATAGGCTTCATCAAATGATTGCTTTTGATTTAGAATTTCTCAGTAATATCCAAATCACCACTGGTGCTCCTAGTGTTGAAGTGATGGCATTCAATGGAATCTCCGCGATTCTGGAAATGAAGTCGCAACTCAATCCCGTCAATGCTCCAAGCAGGATTATTGGTATGAATAATTTTCGATGGTCTGCCGTTCGCAAAAGCATGCGTGCAATATGCGGTACAACGAGCCCGATAAAAGCAATCGGTCCGCAAAAGGCGGTAACCACACCAGCCAATAGTCCACTCACTACAATCAAAACCAATCGCATTTTTTTTACTTGAATACCCATCGATTGAGCATAGTCATCACCAAGCAACATTATGTTCAATGCTTGTCTTTGAGCATATATGGGAATAAGTGCTAGTGCGGTGATTATAGCGATTATGATTATTTCTGTGTAGTTGGTATCAGCGAAACTTCCCATTCCCCAGATGATGAAACTGCGAAGCGAACTATCTGAAGTTTTGTACTGAAGAATACTTTCAATAGCTCCTGTAAAGTGGCCCACCATGATTCCTATGATCAAAAGTGTTATTTGGTCTTTCATTCTTCCGGCTGCTAAAAGCATAATTAGAAGAATCGAGGTGGAACCGATAATAGCACCGCCGACTATACTCAAGGAACCAAAAGTAGAGGAGAGGCTGAATCCGAAAAGACTTCCGCTGAGAACAACCACCGCCACACCCAAAGAGGCTCCGCTCGTAATCCCAAGAATAGATGGACCAGCAAGTGGATTTCTGAACAAAGTCTGCATCATCCAGCCACTCAACGCTAATGCAATTCCACCGAGTAATGAAGAAAAACTGCGAGGAAGTCGGGATTCTAGAACAATAATTTGATTTGGGCCTTCTTGCCCCTTTCCCATGAGAATATCTACCACCTCACCAAATGGAATGATAACCGAACCGAAAATGAGTTGAAAAACGATTAAAACACAGATAGTCAGCAAAATAGCTGAGGTCGCGAACGTGGATATGTGTTTGTTATTATGCAAGAAAGTGGATTTCGGCGTGGCAAACTTCCCTCTTTTTCTGGTTTTTTATTAAAAAGAATATAAAAAAACACTGAAAAAGACTCAATGAGCCCACTTAGTGCCGACTTTTGCGCCCTCATTGCAGAACCTATGAATTTTGACCGTAATACCATCATCGGCGTATTGCTGATGTTACTTCTAGTAATCGGATTCTCTTGGCTTAATTCGCCATCTCCAGAAGAAGCTGCCGAACAACACAGATTGGATAGTCTTGCACAGGTGCAAGCTGCTGTTCAAACTCCTGTAACTCCTCCCGCTGAAAAGCCCCTAATCGCCCCTGAAGTTTTTGCTTCCGATTCAGCACTTAGTCAAGCGCTAAACGCAAAGTTTGGTGTTCTTTCGAATGCTGCTTTGGGCTCAGAAAAGGAAATCGTTGTACAGAACAACAAAATCAAACTTGTCCTTTCCAGCAAAGGTGGTATGATTAAGAACGTCACGCTTGTTGATGATTACACTCGCTATGGCGATAAAGCGCCAATCCAACTTTGGGTGGACAGCTTGTCGAAAATGAAATTGAATTTCAGTTTGTCTGGAAAAGGAGATTTATCAAGTGACTACTTCTATTTCACTTCAAGCGCTGAAAGCATTGATGCTAAATCAGAAGCGAAAGATTTAGTGATGAAGCTCGTTTCAAATGTTCCTGGCAAATACATCGAACTTGTTTATCACATTGAGCCAAATGCCTATGACATTCCTTGTAAAGTGAATGTTGTTGGTCTAGGCAACGAACTAGAATTGGGTAGCAAAAACCTTCGCCTAGAATGGATGGCAACAGGTATTGCTAATGAAAAAGGAATTACAGCTGAGCGCACAAAATGCTCAGTTTATTTCCAAGAAAAAGATGAAGACCGTGATTACTTGAAAGAAAGTGGTGATGATGTAAAGCGCCCTGAAACCACTACCAACTGGGTAGCTTTCAAACAAGATTATTTCACTGCTGGTGTTATCAGCGGTCAAGGATTCAAAGCTGAAGGAAATCTTGCTGTGGCAACACTTGAAGATAGTTCACTTACAAAAAGATTTTATGCAGATATGGCTTTGCCAGT
>CALRZB010000196.1:0-4948 GCA_943372555.1 Chryseobacterium gleum
CCCGAGGCCAAAATCTCTATTTAGAAAAACGCGCCCGGGTCCCTGAGCGTAACGAGCGCAGCGAAGTGTAGTCGAAGGGTGGTGCGGACCGTGGACTGGCCTTTTAAAGAACGAGCCCATTCGACAAGCTCAGGGACCACCCATTCGACAGGCTCAGGGACCAAATGAGAATGAATAGAGTCACCAGTCACTAGTCACCAGTCACTAGTCGTCGGTCACCTACTTCCAAAAATCGAACTACCAACCCTCACCATAGTGCTACCTTCCTCGATAGCCATCTTATAATCTCCCGACATTCCCATTGAGATTTCTTTGAATGAATTTGATGTGGCGAAACATTCCTTTTTCAAGGCGTCGAAAATTTGTTTTAGGCTCTGGAACTCCCGTTTGACTTGGTCTTGGTCATCTACAAATGATGCCATGCCCATCACTCCATTGATTGTGATGTTGGGATATTTTGAAAAATCTATTTTGCTAATTTCTGCAATCGCATTCTCTGGATTGAAACCAAATTTGCTTTCTTCTTCTGCTATATGAATTTGCAAAAGACATTCTATCGACCTATTGTTTTTTACTGCTTGCTTATTTATTTCTGCAAGCAACTTTTCACTTTCAACAGCATGAATACACTTCACAAAAGGGGCAATGTATTTTACTTTATTCGACTGCAAGTGACCAATGAAATGCCATTCAATATCATTGGATAATAATGGTTGTTTCTCGACAATTTCTTGAACGTAGTTTTCACCGAAAAGTCGCTGTCCCGCATCGTAGGCCTCCTGCAGCATGCTTACAGCTTTTGTTTTTGAAACAGCGATGAGTTGTACGTGTGATGGCAACTCTTTTTTTATAGAAATAATATTTTCGGCAATATTCATACTTACGTCAATTCATACACGATAAGTCCGCTGCGAAGTTTTGGTTCTACCCATGTGCTTTTTGGAGGCATCGTTCCACTTGTATCAGCAATGTGTTTCAATTCGCTTATTGCAACAGGGAATAATCCGAAGCCTGCGGTGTAATGTCCTTTGTCTACATGTTGACGAATGCCTTCCATGCCGCGCGGTCCTTCTAAGAAACCAATACGCTTATCTTTTCTAAGATCTTTAATTCCTAAAATCGGATCAAGTACTAAATCACTCAACACCTGTGCGTCGAGTTGATCTTTGTGTACTTTAAGCGTTAAGCAATACCATGTTTTTCCAATATAAAGACTGAATTCGCCTTTCTGAACTGGCTTGTATTGAGTAGGAGCTTCATTCACATAAAAGTCCTTAGAAAGGGCTGTAATGAATTCTTCTGGAGTCAATCCATTAAGGTCTTTGATGAGTCGGTTGAATTCGTAAATTCTCACAGTATTCTCATCGAGTATATAAGCCAAGAAATAATTCCAAGGTTCTTTGCCAGTATAGTCTCCTTTTTCTCTGCGCTTTTCACAAAGATGTGCAGAAGAAGAACTGCGGTGGTGACCATCTGCGATGTATAATGCATCGATGCCGTTGTATATCTCTTCTACTTTTTTTACATCTTTCGAATCGCTGATACACCACAATTGATGGCGGTCGCGATTGGTCGTTGTAAAATCATACTCTGCTCTGTGCTCTGTGTATTGAGCAAAAAGTTGTTCGAGTTCTGTGCTGCGCTCAGACATAAGAAGAACAGGCTCCGCGTTGATATCCGTGATATCCAGATATGCCGTGAATGTCTCTTCTCTTTTGCTTAATGTCTGCTCGTGAATTTTGATTTTACCGTTGAGGTAATCATCCACACTCACTGCGCAAATAATTCCTGTGAAAGGGTGACCGTTTTTTGTTTGACGATAGATGTAGAAAGTTGGATTTTCATCTTTCTCCAAAATTTCATCTTTTACAAACGACTTGTATTTACTTTTTACAAGTTCAAATCGGTCTTGAAGTCCGGTCGCTTTGTGAAATTTGTTGGCTCCCATATCAGGATGAATGATATGAAGAAAGCTGTATGGGTTTTCAAACAACTTAGAGCGAAGCTGCGGACGTGTATAAGAAACGTACGAGCGCGATGCAACAAGATGAACTTTGTCTCTTGTTGGTCGCACTGCACAAAAGGGCTTTACAATTGCCATGTAATTATTTATTCATAATCTCTTTCACCTTCGCTGCGATCTCTAGTCCGATGCGGCCTTGAGCTTCGTTTGTTGCAGCACCAATGTGAGGAGTCGCAAGAATTTTTGGATGCTTAAGCAATGCTTCATTTGGACGAGGTTCGCCAACGAATACATCTAAACACGCATAAGCAACTCTTCCATCGTTTAATGCTTCAAGAAGCGCAGACTCCTCAATCACTCCGCCGCGAGAAGTATTCACGAGTATAATTCCTTTCTTCACTTTATTCAATTCTTCTGCACCAATAACAGCTGAGCCGTTTGGTTGTTTTGGAACGTGAAGCGAAATGAAATCACACTCAGTAAGAATTTCTGAAAGTGATTTGATTGGAACTTTGATTGTGATTGGACCGTGACCAGCGATGTGCACTTCCACTTCGTTGTTGTTTGGATTGTTATCGCAAGCGATTACATTCATTCCACAACCAAGAGCATATGATGCAAGAGATTTTCCGATTCGACCAAACCCAACGATACCAATCGTTTTGCCGCGAAGCTCAGAACCTTTGCCGTATTTCTTTTTGAGTGTTTCAAATTCAGCAACACCATTCACGGGCATATTTGTTCCTGCATCGTAAACGCCGCGTACTGCAGCGAACATCAATGACATTACAAGTTCTGCCACACTCTGACTGCTTGATGCGGGAGTATTGAATACTTCTACACCTTTTGAACGCGCATATTCAGCATCAATGTTATCGATACCAACACCGCCGCGACCGATAAATTTCAGTCCAGGACATGCGTCGATTAAATCTTTACGAGCTGTTGTTGCACTGCGTACAAGCAATCCAACAAATCCTTCGTTATTGATAGCATCAGCAAGATTTTCTTGTGCTACTTTATCTGTTACAACGGTGAATCCCATGGCTTCCAAAGCCAATTTCCCACCGTTGTCTATTCCATCATTCGCAAGTATTTTCATTTTTGAATTTCTGATTTCTAATTCCTAATTTCTAACGACCGGTGACCAACGACTGGTGACAAGTGACTGATGACATTCACCTACTACCTACTACCTACTACCAATTGTCACACCGCCACACTGTCTCACTGTCTCACTGTTACACCGCCACACTGTTTTCAAAGGCTTTCATCACGTCGACAAGCACCTGCACACTTTCTAGTGGAAGCGCGTTGTACATTGATGCGCGGTAGCCGCCTACGGAGCGGTGTCCAGCGATGCCGCTGATGCCTGCTTCCTTCCACATTTTGTCGAAAATTGGTGCTTTGCTTTCGTCGTTAAGTCTGAACGTTGGGTTCATCCATGAGCGACTGTCTGGTGTCGCGTGACCATGGAACATAGAGTTGCGGTCCAATTCTGCGTAGAACAATTTTTGTTTTGCATCATTGCGTTTTTCCATTCCTTCCAATCCTCCGTTTGCTTTGATCCAGCGAAGAGTAAGCATGCTAGCGTAGATTGAAAATACTGGAGGTGTATTGTACATTGAATCTTTGTCAATGTGCGCTTGAAGATCGAGGTATGCAGGCAATTCGCGACCTGTTTTTCCAAGAAGTTCTTTGTCGATGATATAGAGAACTGTTCCTGCAGGCCCCATGTTTTTTTGAGCGCCAGCGTAGATTAATCCGAAATCATTCGCATTGAATTTTTTCGAGAAAATATCAGAACTCATATCACAAACTAAAGGAACATTTACTTTTGGAGTGTTTTGATATTGTGTTCCGAAAATAGTATTGTTTGAAGTGAAGTGGAAATAGTCCACATCATTTGGAACCTCGAAAGATGGAATGTAGCTGTGATTTTTATCAGAAGAATCAGCGATTACATCTACCTGGCCAACCAATTTAGCTTCTTTGATAGCACCTGCAGCCCACACACCAGTGTTGGCATAAGCGGCTTTTCCGCCATCTTTAAGAAGGTTGAGCGCAATGGTGTAGAATCCAAGCGTAGCGCCCCCTTGAAGGAAAAGAACTTCGTAGCGATCTTCAAGACCGAGGATTTCTTTTACCAATGAACGAGCCTCGTCCATTACGGCTTCAAAATTCTTGGTTCTGTGAGAGATTTCGATAAGGGAAAGACCCATGTTATCGAATTCTAAGATTGCTTGTGCAGATTGTTCGATGACTTCTCTAGGAAGGATACATGGACCTGCGCTGAAGTTGTGTACTTTATTCATGAAAGCGACGATTGGTTTTACGCCGCGAAGGTAAGGAGGATAGCCCTATTGAAGAATAGCTTTTGCCTTGATCTTATTTCTTTCCAAAAAGAAATCATCAACAATCATCGGAGCGCGGTCAAAGTCGAATATTGAGGGCTTCGCCAACTCAAGAATCTTCATTTTATTGTCCTCCATGTCTAGTTGTGAAAGGAGGAAACGCAGTTGGTCTACTTTCCAGCACTGGTCTGGGATGGTTTTTTTGAGGTAGTCAAATCGAGTCAATTCAAAATTGCATTTTGCTAGGTCGGTTTTAACGTGCGCAAAATCTACCTCATTCATAGGCGCGCTGCATTTGGAGCTTCCTGAATATTCTGGAATTGCGGCTTGAGCAGCCGCAGAATCTGCAGCTAGTGTCAAATCCATAGCCTCGGTTACAAGTAATGGCGATTCAGCAAGGAGAAAGAATTGAAGCTTGTTTTTGACTTTACGTACCTCATATTCCAAGAAAGATTTGTCTTTGATTTCAAGGATTTGTTCTAATGTTCCAACTGACTCATTAGCGAATGTCATTTTCACTTTTGTTTTCCCAGCGTTAAGAGGCACAATGGCAATATCGGAAACGGGAATATTATTTACAAAAACATCATTCAATGATAATAGGAACGTCATTGAATCGGGCGCATGAAAC
>CALRZB010000197.1:0-4921 GCA_943372555.1 Chryseobacterium gleum
AGACTTCAAAATATCGATGAGTTTTTAATTGAAACTGAAAAGGAATTTATTGAAGGCGAAACGCATTTGGGGCTTGAATTGGAACCCAAACTTTGGAATAGTTTTAGACGAATTACTCTTGTAAACCAAGATTTACCAGAACGTTTAACAATAGATTGTGATCTGTCGTTCAAATACGGAGATGTTGAATCGCAAATGAAAGGTTTGGTAATTTGTGAGGTAAAACAAGAACGACAAAATAGAATGTCACCTTTTATGCAAGAGGTAAAGCGTCGTAGAATCAGAGAAGAGAGTATTAGTAAATATTGTCTTGGTGTAGCATTACTTTATCCAAGTGCAAAATCAAATAATTTTAAGTCAAAGCTTTTAAAAATAAAGAAGATAGAAAATGATGGAATTGCTGCATAACCTAGCGTCCCTGTGGGATTTACAAATTCAAGACACTCTCTCTAGTGTAATTAATAACGTGAATGAAACGAAAGAAGAATTCAATCCACTAGGTGGCGTTAAGATTATTAATTGGGAAGATTTTGTAGGCCTGGTAATACGCCTCGGCCTTCACATTGCATTTATCTTTTTACTTGTTCGTGTAATCTATTACCCAATAGCAAAAAGAAAAGATTTTCTGTTTACATATTTCCTATTCTCAATTTCCATTTTCTTGATGTGTTTCCTTCTTGAAAGTGTAAAGCTAGAAATGGGATTTGCGCTTGGATTGTTCGCTGTATTCGGTATTATCCGATATCGCACTGATGCGATTCCAATTAAGGAAATGACTTATTTATTCATCATTATTGGAATGTCTGTAATGAATGCTCTGATTAATAAGAAAATTTCTTTGGTTGAATTGTCATTCGCCAATCTTGTAATCATTGGCGCAACCTATGGACTAGAAAAGGTTTGGTTGCTTCGTCACGAGTCTCAAAAACTTGTACTCTATGAGAACATTGAATTGATTCAACTTGGAAGAAGACCAGAACTTATCGCTGATCTTCAACAGAGAACGGGCATCAAAGTGAATAGAGTAGAAGTAGGTAAAATTGATTTCCTTCGTGATACAGTGATGTTGAAAATCTACTTCTATGAAGATGAACAACCAGGTCAAATTGACGAGTCGTTTTCTTCAGGATTCAATAATTAAAAAAGAAATTAGCGGGTAATCAATGCAACAGCGTATGCATTGACACCTTCTTCACGGCCAACGAATCCAAGCGTTTCACTTGTCGTTGCTTTAATAGATATTTGATCTTCTTTAATACCAGCCGCCATTGCTATGGCGGCTTTCATTTGTGCGGCATGTTTCATCACCTTTGGTCTTTCGAGACAAAGTGTGCTATCAATATTCGAAATCTCCCAGCCTTTTTCGCGAAGGAGCGCACATGTTTTTTTAAGTAAAATCTTAGAGTCTATTCCCTTGAAATCAGATGAAGTGTCGGGAAAGTGTTGACCTATGTCTCCTAATGCAGCAGCGCCAAGAATAGCGTCGCAAATTGCATGAAGCAAGACGTCCGCATCGCTGTGTCCGAGAGCACCTTTATCGTGAGGGATTAATACACCACCAAGCCAAAGATCTCTGCCTTCAACAAGTTGGTGCACATCGTATCCAAAACCTACGCGAATTTCCATTCAATTATTCTGCTGTATTCGCGTCTTCATCCGATCCAGCATCGTCATCCAAAGTGAAGCGAAGCGTAAAGCGAAGTGTGTTTGCCAATGGGTTGTTTTGAGTTGTACTGATCAAATAAGACATATCAATTGTCAATACTTGGTATTTCAATCCAGCACCAAGAGTGATGTACTGACGATTTCCTTTTGAGAAATGCTCGTAGAAATATCCGCTACGGAAAGCAAACTGCTTGTCGTACCAATATTCCAAACCACCACCAATATTCACTTCACGAAGTTCTTCTTTGAATACGCTTCCTGCATCAACCTCACCTGTCTCTGGGTTATAAATACCTGGGGCATCAGAGAAAGATTGAATCATCCCTTGAGCCGTTCCAACATCCGCACTTTTTCCTGCGAGCAATACTCCATCATTGTCATAAATAGCTGGAGTAGGTACAAGAAGTTTGTTGAAATCAACTGTAAAACCAAGGTCGTTATAATCGTCTAGTTCAAGTGAGAGTGCGGTTCCAAATTTCAAATTCGTAGGAATGAAATCGTACTGGTCTGTGTTGGTATACCTCATTTTGGCACCAATATTTGAAATATTGAAACCAATATTCAAGGTCGTAGGGAAGTCACCAATCTTCATGTCATCATTGGTGTAGAAACCAGATACATCTACTGCGAACGAACGACCTGGCTTGCTGTCAGCGCCGCCAACACTTGTCCCACCAGTAAGGTTTGAGTTAACAAAACGAGCTGATATACCACCGCTAAATCGTTCAGAAAGTTTTTGACCAAAACTTACATCCAATGCGTATTCTGCTGGTTTGAAATCGCGAATCGCAGCACCGGTCTCATCGGTGAATGAAATTTTACCTAGAGTGAAATAGCGAAGCGATCCACCGATACCTTGAGTTTTGCTCAATTTTTTTGCAAATGTCAAATAACCAAGGTTCATGTCATTTACCAAAGCACGAAGCCATGGCGAATAAGAAAAACTGAATTCTAGATCTTCTTCAAGGAACGCAAGCTTGGATGGATTCCAATGCACAAGATTAGCGTCTGGGCTCAATGCAACACCTGCGTCTCCTAGCGCTCCAGAACGTGAGTCCGGTGCAATCATGAGAAATGGTACAGCAGTAGTAATTGTATTTAACTGTACTTGTTGAGCACGCTCAGTTTGAGTTGTCAATTGAGCTTGTGTGCTTAGACCGGTCAGGAAAAGCAAGCCGGCTGATATTAAAAACGATTTATACATTTTATGCCTTTGTTACAGGGAGCGCAAATATACGCATTGCGCTCGATAAGGTTATTTATTTCAAAATCACTAATTTCTCAATTTGTTCACCGCGTTGGCCAGTTGGATTGCGTACTTCAAGTTTGTACACATATACACCCTTGCCTATGCGGTCGCCGTAATCGTCTGTTCCGTCCCAAGGAATACCTTCACTTCTAAAGCCAGCCTGATTGACGATTTGGTTTATTGTTTTTACAAGCTTACCGCCCACAGTGAAAATCTGAATCCTAACTTCTAATGATTCACAAGGTTGGTTGTGTTCAAAGAAAAATTCGGTGTGGGTTGTAAATGGATTGGGATAGTTGAGCACATGACTCAATGCGACACCTGCATCGTTAGCTACTAAGAATTCAATTGTTTTCTCAGAAGAGTTGTTGTGAATGTCCCATGCCTTTAATCTTAAAGTGTGCTGACCTTCGGCAATTGTGCTCATTTGAAAGCGAATTTCTCCACTTGTGTACGTATCTAGATTTGCAGAATAATAGTCATTTAGTCGAATGGGATTCTGAGTGTCTTCGTCAAGAACAGCTATTAGATCATGACCGATTCCGTTTCCAACGGTATTGATCCCGTTTTCATCTTTTAATTTAGCAAGCAAAATTGGCTTGGTATCCGAAACACCTCCACTAATAAAAGTGCTATCGTTTAGGAATAATTCAATGTCGGGACCAACTGTATTCAACTGAGCTCCTGATAACGCGCTTCCGATAAGGAAATCCTCATTATAGCCATGGGCATCGATATTGCCTGCTACTGCATAATAACTCACACGAGCAGAATCTACAGTATAATTGATATCATATGGAATGACAAAGCGGAAATTGAAATCTCCTCCTGATACGCTTGCTTTTCCTTTGTACAAGTATCTATTGTAAACAGAGTAATCTTGTACTTCTCCATCATCGTTATTCTGGGTTTGAAGATTTGTTTTTTTGTCGAAAACAGTGGGGTAAACAAAGCCATTAAAATCAGTGAGCTTATTTCCATCAGCATCGCCAACATAACCGGTGAATACAACTTCTTGCAATGCTTTCAATGTGTCGACAAAATTATCAATAGCAATCTCATTTATTTGAGTGGTGTACACATACTTTTCAGGATATCTCATGCGCAATGCAGGATCTCCAAGTAGACTGAAGTTAGGCTTGCTTGAATTGGAAAGACCAACACCATTTTTTGTAAGCATATTAATTTTCCCCAAAGTCAAATCACTGATTGTTTCATCTTCAAATGCAACGGCGAAAAAAGCTTCATCGAGTTCTCTGTTAGCGCCTGATGTTACAATTCGAGTGGTAGTCAGCATGGCAATAGCGCCTCCATTTGGATTCATCACCAAAATTTCACCAGCTGTGTTTTCTCCTGGGTCATCAAATCGCGCAAGCTCACAAGTTGCAGTCAAGAAAACAGGAAGTTTACTAAGATTCGTCCATCCACTTATTGTTGGGATGGTCAAAATTCTTTCGTGTGCAAAGCCTTTGTGACCGCCATGTCCGATGTAGGTCACCAATAGCGAACCGTTTTCAACACGTTGTTTAATGGCTTCTGAACCTTCGTTGTATCGCTCGCCGCCGGGAGTAACAGTCTGTTTAAACGCATCCATGTAAAGCTTTACTAGATCAAAAGAAGGATGATATTTTGCCACTGAATCTGCCATATCATCTGAAGTTTCAAGGTGAATTTGCTCGAATGCCAAGCCGTCTCCATCTTGATCATCAGAAACAAAAGTGAGGGTGTTGCGCCATTGACCATAAGGAGATTCTGTAGCATCGCCAACACAATAGGCATCGCCCGTTGGACTTGAATTTTCAGCTACATAAAGTTTTAATTTTTTGAGATAGGCTTCCGCTTCTGATGCGTCTGAGGCAGGTATGCGACCAACTCCACAATCCAATTTGTTAGTTGCAGCACCATTTTCATTGTCGTCCAAATACACAAAGTAGTCATCACTCACATAAGAACTAAGAGGTGAAATACTGTTATTGCTTTCGAAAACCATCACATTGTATCCTTGCT
>CALRZB010000198.1:0-4892 GCA_943372555.1 Chryseobacterium gleum
AATTACCTATGATGTAACTTCAGGATGCATTGGCGATGCTGTGATAGATATTACTGTCAACAATTCTGTTGACGCAACAATTACCGACATAGCTCCGCTTTGTGTTCAAGCAGATCCAATTCAATTGGTGGCTGCATCGGATGGCGGAGTTTGGTCAGGTGATGGGGTAGATGCTTCAGGATTGTTTAATCCTGCATTAGCTGGCAGCGGAACTGCAACAGTAACATATACCATTACAGGTGCCTGTTCTGGTCTAGATAACACGTCTATTGTTGTTGAAGCTGTTCCATCCATTACTATTACTTCTGATGGATCATTCTGTCAAGGTGGAGCTGCAGAAATTCTACTTGCGAATACGGCTGGTGGAACTTGGGCAGGTACTGGTATTACGGATGCAAACTTTGGAATATTTGATCCAAACATTAGCGGAGTAGGTAATTTCCCTGTTAGTTATACAGTTGTCGGATTGTGTACTTCAGAAGAAACTTTGAATGTAATAGTTCACGCACTTCCGAATGTTGGAGCAGGTAATGATCAGGAGATTTGTGCTGGAGGCTCTGCTACAATTACTGCAACAGGCGCCACTAGCTACGCATGGACTGCTCCTGGTTTCAACTCTGCATCTACTTCTCCTTCTGTTCAGCCAAATACAACCACTACTTATACGGTAACTGGTACTGATCAATTCGGCTGTCAAGATACAGACCAAGTGCAAGTAGCTGTTAATCCACTTCCAATTGTGAATGCTGTTAATCCAGCTTCAATTTGCGAAGGTGAATGTGCAGAGCTGAATGCGACTGGATTGACAAGTTATTCTTGGACACCAGCAGCAACTTTAACGGGAGCAAACACTGCTACACCAACAGCTTGTCCATCTGCAACAACGGTATACACTGTTTCTGGAACTGATGCGAATGGTTGTTCTGGTTCAGATCAAGCTACTGTAACTGTCACTCAGATCAACGTTAGCATTTCTCCTTCTGCAACTGAAGGAATGGTGCCCCTGACTATTGTTTTTGATGGCAACTCTAACGGTGCTGACTTTGTATGGGATTTTGGTAATGGAGAAACTGTATCTACAAACAATATAAACGACATTCAAAGTTCCTCTTACTTCTCAAATGGTTTCTACACAGTTACACTAACTGCCAACCTGAACGGGTGCACGGAATCGACAACTCAGAATTTGATTATCTATAATTTTAGTGCTATCACAATTCCAAACGTTGTGACTGTAAATGCAGATAGTAAAAATGACGAATACAAAATAATTGGAAACTGGATTGAAGAATTCAATATGCAGATCTATAACCGTTATGGAGATTTGCAGGCTACTTTAGAGAATATAGATGAGATCTATGATTTCGATGATAATTACGATTCATGGAAACCTCGTGATGAAAATTCTGATGGTACTTACTTCTATCACTACAGAGCTGTAGGTTATGATGGAAAAGTATACGAGAATACCGGAACGATAACAGTTCTTGGAAGCAAGTAAGGTTAAAAGTAATAGGTAGTAAGTTGTAAGTTTTTAAAAACTTATAACCTACTACCTATTACCTACTACTTAAAGCTCACAGCCAAGCACGTTGCTCTCAATTCTGCTGCGCGCGTTAGCGTAATCTTGTCTTTCGAATTTCTTTCCGGTTACGAGTTCGTACAATTCGATGTAGCGATCTGATACGGATTGAACGAACTCATCGGTCATTGTTGGAACACTTTGTCCTTCTTTTCCCATGAAGTTATTTGCAATAAGCCATTCACGAACGAACTCTTTGCTCAATTGCTTTTGTTGTTCACTGCTGTCTTGTCTATTTTGATATCCTTCAAGATAGAAATAACGTGAGGAGTCAGGAGTATGAATTTCGTCCATTAGGAGAATTGTGTCGCCTAATTTGCCGAACTCATATTTTGTATCCACAAGGATTAAGCCCTGCTTTGCCGCGATTTCTGTTCCTTTTTTATATAGCTTTCTTGTGTAGTCTTCAATAACGATATAATCTGCCTCAGAGACTATTCCTTGTGCGAGAATTTCTTCTCTAGAAATGTCTTCGTCATGTCCTTCAGAAGCCTTGGTAGTAGGCGTAATGATAGGTGAGGGGAGACGATCATGTTCTTTCAGCCCTTCTGGTAATGCAACGCCGCAGAGCACTCTTAATCCACTCTTGTATGTTCTCCATGCATGACCTGTAAGATAACCGCGTATAACCATTTCTACTTTGAAAGGCTCGCAGCGCTTTCCGATAGTCACATTCGGATCTGGAGAGCTTGTTTTCCAATTCGGAACAACGTCAGCTGTAGCATCGAGCATGTGAGCAGCTATTTGATTAAGCACTTGCCCTTTGAAAGGAATTGGTCGAGGCAACACTACATCGAAAGCAGAAATGCGATCGCTTGCAACCATCACCAAAGTATCTTGACCAATGGAGTATACATCACGCACTTTGCCGTGATAAACTGCCGTTTGATTAGGGAAATTGAAATCTGTAGTAAAGAGTGCTTCCATGATTTTTTATCTAGGGCGCATGCCTTTCATATTCTTCATCATATTCATCACCTGGCTCTTGTTAGTGAGCATCTTCATCATTTGTTTGGTTTGGTCAAACTGTTTGAGAAGTTTGTTTACATCATCCAAAGTGCGGCCGCTACCACGAGCGATTCTGTTTTTGCGTGACATATCCAAAACACCCGGATTGACGCGTTCTTTTGGAGTCATTGAGCGGATTATGGCTTCAATATGCTTGAATGCATCATCACTGATTTCCACATCTTTCAATGCTTTGCCCATACCTGGAAGCATTCCCATCAAATCTTTCACACTACCCATTTTCTTGATCTGTTGTATTTGATCAAGGAAGTCATTGAAGTCGAATTGGTCTTTCTTAATTCTCTTTTCGAGCTTCTTCGCTTGTTCTTCGTCGTATTGTTCTTGCGCTTTTTCTACAAGAGATACCACGTCACCCATTCCAAGGATACGGCTTGCCATACGTTCTGGGTAGAACACGTCAAGAGCATCCATTTTTTCGCCTGTTCCAACGAATTTGATAGGCTTGTTTACTTCTGATTTAACAGAAAGCGCAGCACCACCGCGTGTATCACCATCTAATTTGGTAAGTACAACCCCATTGAAATCGAGTCTTTCATTGAAGGTGCGGGCTGTGTTTACAGCATCCTGACCTGTCATCGCGTCTACTACAAAGAGCGTTTCGGTTGGATTGATTGCCTTTTTAACATTTTCAATCTCCGTCATCATCTCCTCATCAATAGCCAGACGACCAGCAGTATCGACGATTACAACGTTATATCCGTTCTGCTTTGCATAGGCAATTGCTTTTGTAGCAATATCCACAGCGTTTTTGTTTTCACGATCACTAAATACGTGAACACCTATAGATTCTCCAACAACATGAAGCTGGTCAATCGCCGCAGGACGATAGATATCACAAGCAACAAGAAGTGGGTTTTTACCTTTTTTAGTTTTAAGGTAGTTGGCTAATTTTCCAGAAAATGTAGTTTTACCACTACCCTGAAGACCACTCATCAGTACGATTCCAGGATTACCCTGCACGTTGATATCACTAGCACTTCCGCCCATGAGGTTTTTCAACTCATCGTGGGTAATTTTTACTAACAATTGGCTAGGACTCAGAGAAGTAAGCACGTTCTGTCCTAGAGCAGTTTCTTTTACCTTTTCAGTAAAGTCCTTTGCAGTCTTGAAGCTTACGTCGGCGTCGAGCAACGCTCTTCTTACTTCCTTAAGGGTTTCAGCGACGTTGATCTCTGTAATTTGGCCTTGACCTTTAAGTACTTTAAACGCCCTGTCGAATTTCTCGGTTAAATTTTCAAACATATTAATTATGGACCTTTGATAACTGAGCGCAAATGTAATAGGGAGAAGGCTGAAAAACCTTTTCTTTGTTGCTGAGAACGTATCTTTTTTAAAGATGCCCTCGTACACGCCTAAGTGAATATTTTTAAAAACAACACTATGAATCTCCGCCCGGCTTTCATTACAGGTGTTGTTGTATTAGCTGCAATTGTTATCATCCAAGTTGGATGTGAGCAGCCTACAACAACCGGTAACAACGTCTCAACTCTTGACAGCAACAGTATCTCGTCGTCAGGAACAATCAAACTTGATGGTCAAATCATTTCGATTCCATCACCGACTCAACTTGCCATTCTTGTTCAACAAAGTAATTTGCCTTTCAAAGCAGAATTACTTAATGATTTGAATAAAAGAGGTTTGTATCTCGATGAGTACAAGAAATCAATGAATTTGGGCGTATATGGTGCCGATTTGGCCTATGTTGCCAATTTTCAAAAAGGTCAAGTTGCAAACGACTACTTTAACGCAGTGGGTAAACTTGCTGGCGAAATTGAAGTTATCGAACACATCGACGGGAAATTGGTTTCTCGACTTAATTCAAATATTTCTCAAAGAGATTCTGTATTGAAATTGAGTTCTCAATTTTTCCACTCTGCGGATAAATATTTGAAAAATAGTCAGCGTAGTGATCTTGCTGGACTTATTCTTTTAGGCGGATGGATTGAATCAATTCACCTTGCAATGGATGCTGCGGCAGTTAATCCAGAAGTGAAGAAACGAATCGGTGAGCAAAAAAATGCTTGTCAAAGCTTAAACGCGCTTCTTCAAAATATCACCAACCCTACGTTGGATGCATTGAAAAATGAATTAAACGATTTGAATAAGCTTTATGAGAAATTAGAATCTACTTACACGTATTCTAAGCCAATCACAGATGCCAAAGAAAAGACAACCTACTTTACAAGCAAAAGCAGTGTAAATGTATCAGTTGACCAATTGGCTGAAATCAAAGCAAAAATCGAAAAAATCAGAACTATCATTACTCAATAATAGAACCCAT
>CALRZB010000199.1:0-4737 GCA_943372555.1 Chryseobacterium gleum
ACATAAGGCACAGCCAAACGTGCTATAAGTCTCAGCAAAGCAGAGAAGATTAAAATGTAAAATATAATGCGAAACACTCCGCTAATCGATGCTTCCATAATTATGGCTGATGGCTAATGTCTGATGGTTGATGTATTGAAAGAGAAAAATGATTCATGATTTTAGATAGTAAGCGGTCCCCGAGCCTGTCGAGGGGCTTATTTTTTATTTAGCGTTAATTCTTTGAACACCTCTTCTAATTTCAATTCTTTCTTATTCATGGAAAGAACAGCGATGTTTTGTTGAAGTGCCATTTCAGCGATATCTTTTCTGATATCATCATTGGTATTGGTGCGTATAATCCAGAAGTTTTCTGAAGTAGATTCAGCTGCAACAATTCCATTGATTTTTAGCAAAGCACTCTTCGAAATGTTGCCGCTAAATTCAATCAAGAGTTCGTAGCCTGTTCCTCCAATATTTGTTCTCAATTCAGACGTAGGTCTATCGGTAACGATATTTCCTTTATTGATAATAATTGTGCGGTCGCAAATGGCCTCTACTTCCTGCATGATATGCGTTGAAAGCATCACTGTTTTTTCTTTTCCTATTTCTTTGATGAGGGCACGTATATCAACTAGCTGGTTTGGGTCCAATCCACTTGTTGGCTCATCCAGAATCAGAATTTGCGGGTCATGAATCATAGCTTGAGCTAGTCCCACACGCTGACGGTATCCTTTTGAAAGGGCGTCAATTTTTTTATGTGCTTCAGAACCTAGGCCAACACGTTCAACCATTTCTTCAACGCGTTTCTTTACGTTGGGGATTTTATAAATCTCACCAGTGAAAGTCAAGTATTCCCGCACGTACATGTCGAGGTAGAGAGGGTTGTGCTCTGGCAGATATCCAATAAGCCTTCTAACCTCAATGCTGTTTTTCATAACATCATGGCCACAAACAGTCACTGTACCTGAGGTAGGAGGGAGGAAGCAGGTAATGATTTTCATCATGGTTGACTTACCGGCACCGTTAGGTCCTAGAAATCCCACAACGCCACCAGCAGGAATATCGAATGATACGCTGTCTAGGGCTTTCTGAGTTCCATAGATCTTTACAACTTCTTTCGCAGATATAGACATTTAATACGCTTTGCCGCAAAAATAGTGAAATAGGAATGATATAATCAGCCTAGCTTCATTCAGTTTCAGCTAAAGTTTGTTTACTTTCGTATTGTAACGGTTGTTTTTCTATGAATTACAATAACTAACACGTATTTCTATGTCCAATCTTTACGATTTATCTCAATTAATCGACATGTATGGCGGCAATATGGCCAATGTAAAAATGACCACTGTAGTGTTTTGTGATCAAATGAGTCAGGACATGGATATGATTCAGCAGAAGTTAGACGAAGGTGATCTCGTTTCTGTTAAATCTTTGGCACATCGCATGAAGCCCAATATGAAATTGTTTGGTATAAATAATTTGCACGAATTAATTATCTCCATCGAGGCTTCATGTTTGGCTGATGAAATAGAAAAGCTCAAGGCCGAAATAAAAGAGCTACGCGAAAAAGCCGCGGTTGTGATCGACGCGATGAAGAAAGACTAGTTCGTGGGGTCGTGGGGTCGGGAGTTCGTGGGGTCGGGAGGTAGTGTGGTAGTGTGGTAGTTGAAGCAAGTGGAAACAAATGCACACAAGTGAACCCAAATGCACTCAAATGTATTCAGTATCTAGTATTCAGTCGTCAGTCACCAGTCACTAGTCACCAGTCACTAGTCACCAGTCACTAGTCGTCGGTCACCAGTCACTAGTCACCAGTTCGAGGGCTGTGCTTTTTGCTAAATCTTCAGCGGCCAGTTTTCCTTCTGGTGTGAAAGGCCAAGTGAAGAGTGTGTTTATGGTGTGGTCTTTTTGAATTTCTGCAATTGCATCCATAGCTAATTTTTTCGCTATGCCTTTTCTTCTGAATTCAGGGAGAACCATAGCAGAACACAAATAAATCGCCTCGTATTTTTCTCCTATTGGGGTTTGCTCATAGAGTTGTTTTTCCGAGATTTCTTTTCGGAGAAATGAGTTCATCAATGCCGTTGTTGTAGGAATTAAAATCACCCATGCCACAGGTCCATTACCATCGTCATATTCTCCCACGGAAGCAGGATGTATTTCTGCGAGTCGAGCCAAAACGTCTTGATCGACATCTAACTGATTGTCGTCTGCTTTGGTATTAAATACTTCAGCAGCCAAAGCGATCATCCGTTCAAAATTTGTCATGGAACAAAGGTAGTGAGTTCGTGGGGTCGTGGGGTCGTGAGTTCGTGGGTTCGGTAAATAAAGTGGAAGCAAATGCACTCAAGTGAACACAAGTAGAAACAAATGAAAACGAATGGAACCAAATACACCACGAAACGCAATAGCCCTGAAGGGGCGCACTACGGTAGACGAAAATAAGCGCGCGGTTTCCAAGCCCCGAAGGGGCGTAATATTAATTGCGCGGCAGATGAAGCAAATGCACTCAAATGTATTCAGTGACCAGTCACCAGTCACTAGTCGTCGGTCACCGGGTATGGAGATACGTAAAGTGAAATTGTTAGATTTAGTATTTATTATTATACTTTCGAACTAAATTACTGGAAATGCTTATTGCTTTTATTTTGGAAAATATTTATTTTTCCGTTCCGTTGTCGAAGTCTTTTATTTCTGATCTTATCTCCGATCATCCTGATTTGCTTTTCGGAGTTATAATAGTCTTTTTGATTATCGTTGGAATAGGTTCCTTGTTTTCCAAGAAAAAAACAGAACCTGTTGTTGAAGTCGAAGAGAAATGGATTAATGATGCCGGACGTGAGTTATTTAAAAAGCTCAAATTGATGTACAACAACAATGAGAGTTTGTCTTTGGAATCTATCCCGGAATTGAGTGACTTACCAGTCAAGAATATGGCGATAGTAAATGCGAAATTTGAGGTCAAAGAAGGCAAGACTTCATTAAGGCTGTGGGCTTGCATTGAATGGTTGAATAATCGTTTTCGAGCGGAGAATGAGCCAATAAAGGAAATTTCTGAATCAGAGGCATTGGAGCAATATGCTATTAATTTGAATGACTCCGAAGTGCTTCATGCTGTTTTTGAGGAAACGTCTTGGTATGAGTTAAAACGCTCTCGAACGAGGAGTTTTAATTATCATGGATTGGGATTACGAATTCCTTTGGGTGCAGGTTTGTCCTACAGAGTCGGAACTATTGGTTCGTTAAATCCTGATTCGTTGGATGAATACAGAGAAGTCACCACTGGTAAATTGTTTGTGACAAGTAAGAGATTGATTTTTCAAGGTGATTTGGAAAATAAATCAATTAATATCAACTCAATACTTGATATAGAGCAATACAGAGACAGTGTAATTATTGGAAAAACAACAGGTAAAAAACCATTGATTAGATTTGATTTAGATGATGCCGCCATCTTTAGCAGGACAATATCTAGGGTTTTTTAAGGATTATTAATTTTCTGATCTTCCTCGTTAAACCTAAAGTAACCAGTCACTAGTCACCCGCGTAACGTTCCTTCATTACCCTGAAATGGTGTTTCTGATGTCCTACTAAGATAAAGCCCATGGCTAGAACACTCATTGGATATTTCCAGCAAGTCCCGATTTTTTGTAAATCGTCATCATCAAAGCTTTTGAACATAGCTATAGAAGCAAGTCTAACCGTTTTTAATTCATCGATGATATCGTCAATTTCTTTTTCGATCGTCTTTGCATTTGCTGCGTATTCATTTTCATCATACCCATTCGGAATGTTTTGATCCAAACGAGCATAACACAAGGTACGGTAACAGAATATTCTTTCCGTGTCTATGATATGTTGAATGATGTCTTTTACAGACCATTTGCCTTCATCATATGCCCAGTTTCCGAGATTGCGCAAATGAATCATATCAAGCGCATCAATGTCCAAGAGACTTTGTTCTAGTGCCTCCACCAAATCAATATCATCTGCCAAGTCGATGTAGCAATCGAAGTAGCTCCCATGGGTTGTAATCGAAGACTTTTTCATAAATCAAAGATAGTGACTGACGACCGACGACCAGTGACCGGTGACCGGTGACTAGTGACTGACTACTGGTTACTAATTACATTTGGGTACATTTGTTTTCACTTGTGTGCATTTGTTTCCACTTGCTTCAACTACCACACTACCACACTACCACACTACCTCCCGACCTCACGAACTCCCTATCTTTGCAAAATGAAAAAGAAACTAGCCATTCTTGCATCAGGCGGTGGTTCTAATGCCGATAACATATTTCGTCATTTCGAAAATTCGAATGATGTAGAAATCGTTTTGCTTGCTTGTAATAAGCCAGGGGCTGGTGCTTTCGATGTGGCGGAGAAATGGGATGTGCCTTCAATGGCAATTGATAAAACGAATTTCAAAGAGTCAGATTCTTTTTTAAATATCCTCAAAGAACTGCATGTGGATTACATAATTCTCGCTGGTTTTCTCTGGAAAGTTCCTGAGAATTTAGTGAAAGCGTTCGATGGAAGAATCATCAATATTCATCCTGCTTTATTGCCTAAGTATGGCGGAAAAGGTATGTACGGTCATTTCGTTCATGAAGCTGTTTTCGCAGCAAAAGAAAAGGAGAGTGGCATTACCATTCATTGGGTAAATGAGCACTACGATGAAGGCGGGATAATTTTTCAAGCTAAAGCCCAAATCGATGAGACAGATGGACCCCATGAAATCGAGATGAAAGTT
>CALRZB010000200.1:0-4683 GCA_943372555.1 Chryseobacterium gleum
GCACAAGTGACCGACGACCGCGACTAGTGACTGACGACTAGTGACTAGCGACTGGTTATTGTCTACTGGTTACTAGTGACTAATTACTATTTGCATTTTATTTCATTTGCTTTCACTTGTGTTCATTTGTGTTCACTCGGGTGCATTTGGTTTAACTACCACACTACCACACTACCACACTACCGAAGTGTTGTGACCGCTAGCTTCCGCCAAGTATCGGATCCTTGCTCAATGTTTTGACGGATTGTTTCTTCTAGTTCGGGTTTGAGCTCCGGAAATGTTTTGCAGATTTTAATCATGAGTTTTAAAGCGTTGTAACTCACAGCAAGATCATCATGTGTTCTTCTGATGAAGGTCATTAATGTATCTACTAGTTTACCGAGCTTTTCACTTTCTAAAAAGTCAGAATAGAGTAGGGCTTTCATCAATTCGCGACGCGATCCTGATACTTTGACGTCGATGAGATTTTCGATGATTTGATCAACATATTTATTGATACAGCCCTTTTGCTGCACCGATGCAGTAGAAAGAATCCATGATGCTTTCATGCTAGGCGTCATGTCATCGCTCAAAGCAAGATCAACCAATTTCTTCATCTCGTTGTCATGCGCGCGAATATACTCAGCGATGTGCTCAGCATCTTTCTTGTGCATACCAGTACGAAGCTCGATTTTCATTACACAAAAATAAAAAAGCTCCACAGCAATGTGGAGCTTTTTTTAATTCCTAATTCCTGATTCCTAATTCCTAATTCCGGATTCCTGATTTCGGATTCCTGATCGGCCCCTGAGTGTTTCGAATTTCCTTTAGGTAATTCGAAATGTATCGAAGGGCTGATTCCTGATCGGTCCCTGAGCCTGTCGAAGGGCTAATTTCGGATTCCGGATTCCTGATTTCTGATTGCTGAACTGTGTGTGAGTATTTGACGAAGGTTTGATTTATATCCAACCTATTCCATCAAAAGTCAACCATTAGACATCAGCCATGATCCGTCAACCATCATCCATCATCCATGCGCGAAGCGCCAGCTATTTCTTCGGTGCTAGGAAGCCAAAGTTTTTGCTGTAGTACAACATTTGATCAGCGAACTTATCTACGTAAGTTACTTTTACATCGGTGATGTTGCCACTAGCATCCATTAATGGCTCTAGAAGTGGATTCATGAATCCTGCGTAAGGAGGAATGTTCAATTTGTCCGAGCGATCTATCACTTCTTTGTGCAGCTTTTGATCTACTTTTTTACCGTAGCCATCAGCAAGAGCAGCAGCAGCTTTGTAGTCGCCAGAACTTGTCATGCGTTGAACTTCTTTCAATAGTTCACCTACAAGAACACGCATTTTTTCATAGTCGCGAATGTCGATGAATGTTTTGCCTTCGCGTTGAGAAATTACGATAACGCTATCTGCTTTTCCTTTTTCATAAATCCAGTTGCTCACCCAAGCGCGGTTACGCATGTGAGCTTCTTCAATTTCTTCACCCACTTTCAAGCGGCGAAGTTGAACAAGCATACCATTCCGTAAGTAACCATCGTATTCAGCTTTTCCCACTTCAAGGCTTTCCATCAATCCCAACTCAACGAGTTTTGGATCCATGATATAGTAAAGTGCTACTAAGTCTGCACGTCCTTCTTCAATTGTTGAAGCATATTCCTTCAACGTTTGAGAAGATGGAGCAACGCCCTCTTCCAACTGACCACTAGCGTGACCAATTACTTCGTGCATTGCAGTGTGAAGTTTACCTGCAACGTCTCCATATTTCTGAGCACGCGCAACTTCTTCTGCATCATTTGCAAATTCGGTAAGCATCCCAGAGCCTGCTGCCTTGTTATAAGCATTTTCAATGTTACCTAGGCTCACAGATTTTGATCCGTGAACTGTACGAATCCACTGTGCGTTTGGCAAGTTTACACCGATAGGAGTAGAAGGAGAAGCATCTCCAGCTTCGCCGGCAACGTTTACTACTTTATAAGTAATACCTTTTACTTCTTTCTTTTTGTGTTGCGCATTTACTGGGGAATTGTCTTCAAAGTACTGTGCGTTTTGCATCATTACTTTCATGCGATCAGATGCTTCGAAGTCATTGATTTGAACTACACTTTCGAATGAGCCACGATTTCCGAGTGGGTCATTGTAGACTTCAACAAAACCGTGGATATAATCGATATCGCCTTCAGTTGCGCCAACCCATTGGATATTGAAATCATCCCATGTGCGAAGGTCACCTGTTTTATAGAACTCCATCAATTTGCGCAATGCAACAGCTTGTTTGTCATTTTCAGCCACTTTCTCTGCTTTTTCAAGCCAGTAGTTGACTTTCTCTAAAGCTGCACCGTATAGGCCGCCTACGCGATAAACATCTTCTACGAGTTTGCCATCTTTCTTAATCAATTTGGCATTTAGGCCATAAGAAAGTGGAGCACGGTCATCAGGTTTTTGAAGTGATTGATAGTACGCTTGTGCTTCAGCGGTAGTAACACCTTCGCCGTACATATTCACTGCAGAGTTTTCTACCAGTCCTTTCTTCGCATCTTTCTCTACTTTGCGAGGAGCGATTTTAGGATTGAAAATAACTTCTTTGATTTCAGCAGAACATTCAGTTGCTGTTGCAGCTAATACTTCATCAAAATATTTTTTTGAGAATTTAGGCTGGTGTTTCAAATTGCTATAGTGATGGTGAATACCATTACTCATCCAAACTTGCTTCAAATAGCTTTCAAGAAGAAGCCATTCTGCTGCACTTTTATCTCCGTTGTAAGTCGTATAGATTTTTTCAAGGGTAGAACGAATTTCAAGATTGTGCTTGTAGTTCTGATCCCATAGCATATCGCGACCCGCAAGTCCTGCTTGAGTCAAATAGTACACGAGTTCTTTTTGTTTCAAGCTGAGACGATCCCAGCATGGGATGCGGTAGCGAAGGATACGCACATCTTCAAAACGATCAACTTCATAGGCAAAGGTTGAATCATTGTCAACACATGCCGCTGGTGCTTGAGCTGTTGGTTGCTCCGCTGGCTTCTGTTCGCCGCCGCAAGAGGCCATCAATGCCATACCACCTAATACTAGATAATGACTGATTTTCATTTTTTTGTTAGCTTGATTTTGGAACCGACGAATTTAGCAGAAGAAGCGATGCCGTCGGAATTTTTTATTAAAAACCGAAGTTATTAACAATTATGAGTTACTTTTGTAATCCGCTCTTCAAAGCGACAGATGCATGAAAATGTTAACAGAAGTAACCTCTGGTATTAGAATTAGCGTTGTTCCTCACTACGAGCCAGGGATTAGTTGTCCTGTGAACGACAATTTTGTATTCTCTTATCAGATTCTTATCGAAAATCAAAATGACTTCCCGGTGCAATTACTGCGACGTCATTGGCATATTTTCGACTCTGTTGCAATCAAACGTGAGGTGGAGGGGCCAGGAGTTGTTGGTGAGACACCAATAATTCAACCGGGTGAGTTCTACACTTACCAATCGGCATGTGATCTTCATTCTATGCGCGGTTCTATGCATGGCTATTACAGCATGCAACGTCTTGGTGATACTCAGGTTTTCAACGTAAGAGTACCAAAATTTCGACTAGAAGTTCCATACGGACTCAACTAGTTTTCTGTAGATTTACCTTATGAAAATTCGTATTTATCTGCTAGCAGTATCACTGCTTAGCTCAATTTTGTTTGCTTGTACTCCAAAATCTGGTGATGGTCAACCTTCTTCAAAAGCAAAAAAAATTCAAGGTGTTCATTTCATAGGAAGTCCTACGCGTGTTGATCTTGTTGAGTTTATCAATATAAAAAATACGCATGCTAATTATATAAGCCTGATGCCTTTTGCGGCGACCTCAAAAGGTTCTAATCATCTTTACCATGAAGAAATGCCATGGAAATATTGGGGTGAGTCGATGGAGGGTCTTCAGACATGTATTGATTTAGCGAAAGAAAAGGGAATGCAAACGATGATTAAGCCGATGATTTGGCTTGTGGATGGCGGTTATATCGGAGATATTGATTTTAGTGCCGAAAGTGATTGGCAGAAATATGAGATGGAGTATAAAACGTTCGTTTTAGAATATGCCAAGCTAAGTGAACAAAATAGATTGCCGCTTTTATGTATAGGTTCAGAATTGGATATTTGGGCTGAGAAGCGTCCTCAGTTTTGGAAGGAATTAATTAAGTCGATCAAGGAGATTTACAATGGCGATTTGGTGTATGCATGTCGCCACGGCAATGAGGAGAAGATTGCTTTTTGGGATGCTCTTGATTACGTTGGACTGACAGTATATGATAGTATATCAAATGAGGAAACACCCTCTATAGATACTTTATTAAAGAATTGGCTGCCAATAAAAGAGCAGATTGCTTCCTTTAGTAGGAAAGTGGGGAAGAATGTGATTTTTACTGAATGGGGATATGCGTGTTCGAATTACTGCGGTCAAGTTCCCGATATGGACTCTATTCATTCTGCAGTTAATGAGCAGGCACAAGCCAATTGTTATGATGCATTGCTATCTACCTTTGAGAAGGAACCATGGTTCATTGGTGGTTTTGTTTGGAAATGGTATGCAACGGAAGGCCAGGCACGGCATTCTTTAGATCCATATTCTCCTCAGAATAAAATGGCACAGAAAGTACTAACGAAACACTGGAAGAAATAGAAGATCGAAAATATTAAGCAATAAAAAAC
>CALRZB010000201.1:0-4661 GCA_943372555.1 Chryseobacterium gleum
GTATCTATTTATAATAAATACAAACACTTAAAAAGGGAGGACCCATTATTAAGAAAGAGATGAGAGGTCGTCGGGTAATGGAACCTGAACACCGAATCAATGACAAGATCACTGCCGCGGAAGTACGTTTGGTGGGTGACAATATTGAATCAGGAGTGTTCACGAGAGCAGAAGCTCTTCGCATTGCTCAAGAACAAGATGTAGACCTCGTAGAGATTTCGTCAAACGCCGTTCCACCGGTTTGTCGACTCATCGATTACAAGAAGTTTCTTTATGATCAAAAGAAGAAACAGAAAGAGATGAAGGCAAAGCAGGTGAACGTAACCGTTAAGGAGATACGTTTCGGACCTAACACGGATGAGCATGACTTTGATTTTAAATTAAAGCACGCTGTCACCTTCCTCAAGGAAGGAAGTAAGGTTCGCTCTTATGTGTTTTTCAAAGGACGTTCGATTGTCTTCAAAGAAAGAGGTGAAATTCTTTTGTTGAAGTTCATTCAGGAATTGGCTGAATATGGATTGCCAGAACAAATGCCGAAGTTGGAAGGAAAGAAGATGTTTGTGGTTATTAACCCGAAAAAGAAAAGTTAATACGTTTTAAATTCAAATAATCATGCCAAAAGCAAAAACCAAATCCGGTGCTAAGAAGCGATTTCAAATCACTGGTAGCGGTAAGATTAAGCGTAAGAGTGCTTTCAAGAGACACATTTTGACTAAAAAGTCAACTAAGCGTAAACGCGCTTTGACAAAAGATGCTCTTGTTAGTTCTGCTGACATTAAATCTATCAAGGCACAGTTGCTCGCCTCCGCGTAATTCACAAGTAGCAACGGTAAGTTTAACCCGACCACAGGTTATTAAAGATCGGTAAGAAAAAAACACCGACACCTCAGTCAAAAAACAAAACAAAATGCCAAGAGCAAAAAATGCAGTCGCCTCCAGAGCCAGGAGAAGAAAAATCTTAAAAATGGCTAAAGGGTATTTCGGTTCAAGAAAGAACGTATATACCGTAGCAAAGAACTCCGTAGAGAAAGCACTATGCTTCGCTTACATCGGACGTAAACTTAAAAAGCGTGATTTCCGTGCTTTGTGGATTCAACGTATCAATGCTGGTGTTCGCCAACATGATATGTCTTACTCAGCTTTCATGGGTAAGCTTCACAAGAGCGGAATCGAACTTAACCGTAAAGTATTGGCTGATTTAGCAATGAATCACCCAGAAGCTTTCAAAGCAGTAATTGATCAAGTGAAATAAATCACGCGTCAATAGACTCAGTTCGATCACATCGAAATATTAAGCCCCCTTGTCGAAGACAAGGGGGCTTTTTTTTGCACGTTCTACTTTATCTTAGCAGCTACATTAATTTTGGAATATGAAAGCGTTTGCTCTAGTTATCTCTCTCCTTTTTCTAATAATAAGTTCGTCAAGTTTGGCGCAAGAGGATCAGGATTATTCTCAGTTTCCTGAAAATACATATTGGGTAAATGTTGAATACAAACTCGCCCCAGGTACTTTTAAAGATAAATTACTCGTAGTTCTCTTGTGGGATATGCAAGATCCTATTGGAAGAATGTACTTTCATAAATTGGAAGATTTGAATAAAACTGCACAACACATGCAGCTCGTTTCAATTGTCAGTGGCAATACCGAACATCCAACGGCCCTCTCAGATCTTAAAGCTTTCATCCAAGATAATTCAATAGCGCATCCATTCGGAATTGCTGGTGATATGTTGCCTTTTGCTGATGTAAAAAGAGAAAGTCTTCCGAAGATTTTTGTGTTTTCAAAATCTTCTGCGCAACCAACAATTTATAATTTTAATGACGGAAGAACTGTTGAGGATTTATTTTCGGATTTGCAAAAAGTACTTTACAATCGAGAAATTACTAAGGACTATAGTTATTGGCAAATGAAACCTTCTATAGATCCACGTGAGTATGGAATGCCACTTATTGCCTTTCCTTCATTCATGGCATCAAATGAAATTAACAAGACCTTTTACATTGCTGAGAATAGTCAAAATAGAATCTCGGGTTATTCAGCTAATGGCACATTAAAAGACCTTATAGGGGGCGAACCAGGAGACAAACAAGGGAGCTTTAATTCAGCAAGTTTTGGTTCAATATCAGGAATGGAATTCGATGTGCGAACGGAACTACTCTACTTTATTGATGCTACGGCAAACAAACTTAAAGCAGCGGATTTTTCTTCTGAAGTAGTCTTTGATATTGAGCTTTTAGAAGAAAGAAAGCTGCCTAGACAATATATTGATGTTACTGTTATGGACACTTCCATCCTGGTCCTGAATGCCTTTCCTGCGAGTCTGATTGAATATGGAATTAAGAGTAAAACCAAAATTTCTGAAGTCTTGATACAAGGTAACCTTACTTTAAATGAAAGGGTTTGTAAAGTGTCGAAGGGACAAAAAACGATTTATATTATCACCACAGCGGGTCGCGTTTTTACAATTAAGAATGGTAAAGTTGAACTTTTCTATTCATCAGATAAATGGGAAGAAGCAGCTTTTGATTTAGTGGAAATGAAAAAGGGAATCTATATGCTGTTGTCTCGCAAGAATGAAGTGGTGAGGATAGAAAAGGGCAAAACAAAAGTCATCTTTTCGACACCAATGGGCGATTCAAATATTTTTGACGAAGTGAATGAGGACTTCTTAAGAGTATCGCACAGTTTATGCGGATTTAATGGGAATCTTATGTTGTCTGATATGGGCAATAATTTGATTCGCAGTATAATCTTGAAAAAGAAGAAGGCTACTAAATTTAAGCCTCAATTCTCAGAACAAATGGCGATGTCAAAAGATGCTGTTGTAGGAGGTGAGCAAGTGTATTTCGAACAAACGATTTTCGGGAGTGGAACAAATCAGGTTGAGTTTGTATTTGAACTAGCCGGATTGAAAATATACAAGGAAGGAAGAAATGAAATTGCTCTAGAAGAAAGTGGGGGAATTCAACTTGTCGAGGGTGGGGTCACGGATAAAGGTTTTTCTGTTCGCATTGCACCTAGAGAGGATAACAATTTTGCTCAGATGGAAATGTACCTCACATTATATGATCCTGCAGTTCCAGAAGTAATTTACTTCAAGAGAGCGGTGCTGAATATCGAATACGAAGTCATCCCAGGGGAAGAAACTTCTCATTCCATGTTCTATCGACCAAATATTAAGGCGTACTAATTATTCTCCCAACACTCTGCTAAGTGCTTTTGCAGCCGCTGTATACTGCGGTTGGATTTGCAATGCCATTCTATAATCCGCCTCAGCTTGTTTGAAGTTGTCCATGCTTTCATAGCACAGACCACGATTGTAATATGCTTGAAAATAACCAGGAAGTATCTCTATTGCTTTCGAAAACTGCACGGCTGAAGAATCGTATTTTTGTTGGTATTCTAGCATGATAAATCCTTTGTTGAAATATGCGGAAGCAAATCGTGGGTCAATGCTTAGGATAGTGTCATAACAAGCAAAAGCTTTATTGAAATGATCATTCTTTGTGTTGCCAGTTTCTTGATAGAACATTCCCAAGTTATACCAAGGCTCGATGTAACGAGGCTTAACTTCAATAGCAGAACGGTAGTAGTCTGCTGCGATATTGTTTTTTTGTTTGTGATAAAGTAATCCTGCTTCTATGTACGCGTCGTAATAGGTTGGATCAACCTCTACCGCTGTTTGATAGGAAGAAAAGGCTAGGGTAGTGTCACCAGTTTCTTTATATAATCTTCCTTTTAGATAGTATGCATAAGGCAAAGCATTATTTACTTTTAAAGCATTATTGATGTTTTCAATAGCGTAACTGTATTGGCGATTTACAATATCGAGTGCTGCTTTTTTCAGAAGGCAATCTGTATTTTCTGGAGAAAGAGCGATGCAGCGCATGTATTCTTGATAGGCCTGTTTATCATTTTGCATTTTAAAATGAATGTCACCTTTCATGAGAAAAATATCGCCTTTGGTGCTGTCAACAGCAATAGCTCTATCTATGTCTTGTAGTGCCGATGAAAAATCAAGTTTTGATGTATAATAGGCGGCTCTTTCGAGGTAATTCGAATAATTATTTGGGTCAGAAGTAATCTTTCCGTTGAGCGCTTGAAGCAGGCTATCTGCTGATGTAGCTTGATTATTTGCATTGTTAGAATCCCCAGAACCGTTGCCACAAGAGGCTAACAGGATGCTAAGTCCAAAAAGAAATAAGAATTTGAATTTCATCATAATAGAAATAATGCTCTATACTAAAACAAAAAGCCCATGATTCGATAGAATCATGGGCCAAATTTGGTGCATTTTTTTACGCTTTCACCTTAGTTGCGATTGCTTCACGAACTTTTGCTTCGATTTCAGCTTGCAATTCAGGGTTATCGTCGAGCAATTGCTTCACGGCTTCACGGCCTTGACCGAGTTTGGTTTCGCCGTAGCTGAACCAGCTACCTGCTTTTTTGATAACGTTGAAGTCAACACCCATATCGATCATTTCGCCGATGATGCTGATACCTTGTCCGAAGATGATATCGAATTCTGCTTGACGGAATGGCGGAGCTACTTTGTTTTTTACAACTTTCACTTTTGCGTGGTTACCGATAGCAGTTTCGCCGTCTTTGATTTGTTGAGTGCGACGGATATCTAAACGAATAGATGCATAGAATTTAAGTG
>CALRZB010000202.1:0-4605 GCA_943372555.1 Chryseobacterium gleum
TCAGCAAAACGATTGATTTTATCCTCGATCGACGGACAATAGCGTGGTCCTGCGCCTTGTATTCTTCCTGTGAACATTGGGCTTCTTTCGAATCCTGTTTGCAGGATATCGTGAACGTCTTGGTTCGTATAGGTGATGTGACAACTGCGCTGATGGCTTAGGGGTTTGGTGTTCGTGTACGAGAATTTTTGTGGATTTTCATCCCCTTTTTGCTCTTCCATTTTGGAATAATCCAATGATCTTCCATCGATGCGGGGTGGTGTTCCTGTTTTGAGTCTTCCGGAGCGGAAACCAAGAGCTGTCAACTGTTCTGTGAGGCCCTCAGCACGCTTTTCACCAATTCTACCTCCACCAAATTGTTTCTCACCGATGTGTATGATTCCATTCAGAAACGTTCCGTTTGTTAGTACCACAGATTTTGCTTTGAATGTGATACCCATGGCGGTTATAACCCCAGTTACCCGGTTGTTTTCGATGATAATTTCTTTAACCATGTCCTGCCAGAAGTCGAGTAGGGGAATTGTCTCCAGCTGATTTCTCCATTCTTCCGCAAACATCATTCGGTCGTTCTGTGCCCGTGGACTCCACATGGCTGGACCCTTGGAACGATTGAGCATTCTGAACTGGATTGCACTGAGGTCTGAAACAATCCCACTATATCCTCCGAGTGCATCTATCTCTCTGACAATCTGACCTTTGGCTATGCCACCCATTGCTGGATTGCAGCTCATTTGGCCGATTTTATTCATGTCCATGGTGATCAATAAAGTGTGCATTCCGAGCTTTGCAGAAGCGGCACTTGCTTCGTTTCCGGCGTGTCCGGCACCCACTACTATGACATCGTAACTTGGATACATGGTTTTTTGTGTTTCACGTGAAACTTTTAATTTTTACTGTTTTTGAGGATATTTTGAGAGGGCAAAATCCTCGAGTTTGCGCATCTTTTTGGAGTCCTCTTTTTGCTTGTCTTTGTATCCACAAAGATGCAAAACTCCATGAATAACAACACGTTGCATTTCTATTTTTTTATCAACAAGATTTTTACAAGCGTTGTCTTCAACACGGTCGATGCTTATGAAAATGTCGCCTGAAATAATGTCGCCATCGGTATAGTCGAATGTGATGATATCTGTGAAATAGTCGTGATTGAGATATTGCTTGTTCATTTCAAGAAGATAATCATCGCTACAGAACACAAAAGCCAGCGCCCCCACTTGTTTTCCGTGGGATAGAGCCGTTTCAATGATCCAATGACGAAACAAAGCCTTATTGGGAAGCACGTAGGGCACTCCCTCGCTGTTAAATGTGATTTTACCCATTGCAAGCAAAGTTCACGCGATTCAGCATCAACAAATCGAGGACTTCAGAATAGAGTTAATAATCAATTGTTGAAAGACACTATTTCCGAGGAATCCCCATGAAAACAGACCCTATTAGGGGCCCGCTGGCGGAATTAATCACTTACTCCCATGCCAACGAGCATAGAAACAAAAAAAGGGGCTCTAAGCCCCTTTAAATTGAATATTTCATGTTTGATTATGCTGTCTGATGCTCTAAAACCTCAAAATGCATGGTGCAAATGCGGCCGTTGTCGTCAAACTCACACTTGTCTGACAAATTTCTCATTAGGAATACACCACGACCGTGAGGCTTCTCAATGTTTTCTGGAGCTGTGGGATCAGGAAGATTATTGTAATCAAATCCAGAACCCTCATCTTCGATACGGAAAACAATATTCTTGTCCTCTATGTCGAATGTTACCTTAACCTGTTTTGAAGTGTCCAACTTGTTTCCGTGAACAATAGCGTTATAAACGGCTTCAGTCATTGCAATGAGCAATTCACCGTAATAATCCTCTTTTACTTGGAACTCTGCGCACACCTCGTCAACCAATCGCTCAGCTAGAGTGATGTTTTCCATGATCGATGGAAACTGAATAGTTCTTTGGCTTGATGACATATTTGTTGAGTTTGTATTTGAGGTATTACAAATGAAAGTGTATTTACCCATGCAATTTTAAAAGAAAATCATCAATTTTCTGATGCCCGCGGAGATAATATTCACACACGGGTTGTTAACGACGAAACGATCTCATAAATTTTACCAGGCAGACTTCTTACGACACCTTTAAATTCTAGTTCCAATAAAAGCGAGGAAGTTGCCGTCAATCCTAGGTTTAGTTCATTAGAAATTCTATCAACGGGCAACCTCCCCCTCAATTTTAACAGATCCGCAATGGCCAATTCGTCCTTGGATAGGTCCGAAAAAAGTTCTAACTGACTATTAACACTATTGGTTTCCATATTCCAATTCATGTACTCAATTAAATCTTCAGGTCCATTCAGAATAGCAGCAAGATTTCTTCGAATAAGGCTATTACAGCCGGCGCTGTTCTGATCATTTGCCCTACCGGGATATGCGAAAACTTCACGCCCGTAGCTGTTTGCAATATTTGCTGTTATAATGCTACCGCCAGATTTGTCGGTTTCCACCACTATTGTGCAGTCCGATAGTCCCGCGATTATTCTGTTGCGCGTGGGAAATAGCTCTCGGTCAGGATTAGTTCCCGAGGGAAACTCTGTAAGAAGCCCCCCATTATACAGCATCTCCTTGGCTGCTGTTGTGTGAAGAGGAGGATAAATACGATCGAGACCGTGCGCTAGGCAAGCAACCGTGGGCAATTTATACTGCATGGCTGCCCGATGAGCGCAAATGTCAATCCCATAAGCCAGCCCGCTAACGACGAGAGGCTTTAGATGGCTTAATCCAGAGAGTAACTCCTGACACATTTGCTTGCCGTAAGATGAGGCCGAACGCGTCCCCACCACGCTAAGCGAAAACTTTGGATTCAAATCGAAATTTCCCTTGCTAAAAAGCAAAATTGGACTGTCGTCACACATTTTCAAGCGCTCAGGATATTCACGAGAATGAAATAGCACGATGTGCACGTCGTAACGCCGAGCAAACTCCAGTTCAGCCTTAGCTCTATCTAGAGAAAAGTCAGACCGAAGAGATGCAGCGGTAACTGGTCCAATGTCTGGAACCTTCAGAAGAGCCGCCTTTTTTTCTTTGAAAATAGCCTCTGCACTTCCACAAAAAGCAATAAGGTTTTTTGCTTTCGACGGACCTACACCTTCAACGTAAGTGAGGGCAAGGGTATGTAGAATTTCAGTTTCGTTTTGCTCCATAATGACTACAAAGAAAAACCCGGAGCAAAAAAAAACGGCCGTTGGTTAACGGCCGTATAACATCAGAATATTCTGATTTATTTATTCTCTTGAATGTACAGCTCAATAGCCATGCTCATCGATGGAGCTTTAGGATTAGGGGCCATAACATCTATGCGCAATTTGGCATCTTCAACAGCTTTAGCTGTTGTTGTTCCAAATACAGCAATTCGCGTATTATTCTGTTTGAAATCTGGGAAGTTCTTGAATAAAGATTCAATATCCGAAGGAGAGAAAAACACAAGCATATCGTATTTCACATCAGCAAGATCACTTAAATCACTGCATACTGTGCGGTACATAATTGCTTTGGAAAAATTGATTTTGTCCTTTTCCAAAGATTCGGGAATACTCGGCTTCAATATATCAGAACATGGGAGCAAAAACTTTTCGGTCTTATGCTTCTTAATGGACTCCATCAATTCAGCAAATGTGCTATGTCCAAAGAATATCTTTCTTTTTCTGAATTGAATATACTTCTGTAAATAGTAAGCAATTGCTTCAGACATACAGAAGTATTTCATGGTCTCAGGCACCGTAAGCCTCATCTCTTTACAAAGACGGAAATAATGATCGACAGCATTGCGACTAGTGAAAATAACCGCACTGTGCTCAAGCACATCAACACGTTGCTGACGGAATTCCAATGACTCCACTTCTGCTACATGAATAAAGGGCCTGTAGTCAATCTTAAGCTTGTGCTTTTTAGCAAGATCAGTATATGGGTTCTTTTCAGATCCAGGGTCCTGCTGAGTAATTAAAATCGTTTTGACTTTTTCGGCCATATTCTAGGTCTCCGCTAAGGGTTTTCTCTATTTCAACTTTTTCTCAGTTATTCGCATTAGGCATTAACAACTTAATTGCTATGAGAATAGGTAAAAATTCGAGGGTGCAAATGTAAAAAAAGATATAGAACGCACCTACTCCTGAAAGAAAAGCATTTATTAACGCTTTGATAATTCTATATAAATAACTCAAAAACACTACTCCCGCGGCACTTGTAAGAAGATACGGAACCCAAGAAATGGGGGAATAAACGAGTACAATGGACAAAGGAAGGAGCAAAAAGGACAGAAATCGATTGCCCAAAAAGGTGGAATAGAGGTATTCGTTAAGAGAAAATTCTCCATTCGCTAAAAACATGACAAAATAAATCCCAATGGATTTGACCGCATAAATGGCCATTGTACCTGCCAGGAAAATCCCGTAAAGCGCGATGCCTGAAATACCAAATGGCGCAATTGCCCATGACTTCAAAGCGCCATAAAGAACAAGTGAAATTAATAGGAAAAAAGAAACATGAAAGAGCACATATTCCTTCGGCGTGTTCGACTCCTCACGCATCGATTGACGCATGTTCCGAACGTTCAAATATCCA
>CALRZB010000203.1:0-4540 GCA_943372555.1 Chryseobacterium gleum
TACATCCATTCCCCAAGTGCGCTTGGAGAAATAGAAAGAAGTGAGTTCAAATCTACACTTGCATCTGAAATGCATAAAGATGCACTATTGTCATCACCTGCATCCACACTTTCATCCACCTGCAATTGAACAGTCAATTCACTCGATGCACACTCGCCCACTTCAGGAGAAATGAAGGTATAGGTTTCTGCGCTAGGTGTTAAATTCGAAATGGTTGAGCCAATGATCGTCAGCTCGTCGTTAAGCCAAGTTCCTCCCGTATAATTCAATTGAGGTAATATGGTTTCTAGATCAATTTGATTGAGAGATTCGCATACAGAATAATCAACTAGTGTATTCGAAAATACTGGTTCCTCTACAATCAGTGTAACTGCTGCAGTCGGACTGGGACATGTGTTGGATGAAAGTGAAGTAATTGTATAAATCTGTGGTCCTACAGATGGGTCGAATATAGTGTTAACAGTTGCCCCCGATGAATTGGTCCAAAGTTGACTTGGTATTGTAGGGTAATACAAATCCAAATTTTCATCGCTATCTGTGCTGCAGAAATTTAATGTTATTGGCGTCGGTGCGGGAGGGGGGCTACCAATATTAATCGTCAAAACCGACTGATCGTTCGGGCAAACGGTGGAAGAAACTGTATATGTAACAGCAGATGCTCCTGCTTGTGCAATCGAATACTGATCTGAAATAGCAGTGCCAGCTGAATTGGTGTAATAGCCCGCTGATTGCGCTCCAGAAAGGTAGCTGTCTAAATCTATTGGATTTGCGTTTTGACAAAGGTTGATTGTTACATCAACTCCAGCATTCGGTGGTGAAGTTTCCGTAATTGTCAAAGGAGTGCTTTGTGAAGAACATCCAACATTTGGATAGTAATATGAATATGTTCCCGGGTTTTCCGATAGTGGATTGAATGCACCATCCGTTATTTGACCTTGAGGATTTGTCCAAAATCCGCCTGGAGCTGGATTGCCACCCAAATAATCGATCATGCTTGCTGGTGCTCCATTCGCACAAATATTTAATGAGCCTGCGGACCCAGAAGGATTGGTGTTTGTAAAATCGATAGTTAAATACGCCTCCTGATTTGGACATGGTATAAATGCTCCTACGAAATATCGATATGTTCCAGGCAGATCTACAGCAGGGTCAAAAATATCATCTGTTGACTGATTTATATTATTAAACCAAAGTCCGTTTTGATCTGGTGTTCCCATGAGTTGATCTGACATGGAAAATGGTTGAGCATTTGGGCAAACTAGAATGGAAGTTGTGACTCCAGCGTTCGGAATTATGTTTTCATCTACAGTTAGAGTTGAAAAAACTGCCGGACAGCCAGGAACAGTATTAAGCATATAGGTGAATGTCTCTGTATCCATAGTGGCTGGATCAAAAAATCCATCCATAGGTTGTGCATTGCCATCAAACCATTGCCCCCCATAGTCAGGTGTTCCTGCTAGAAAATCAGTTAAGAAAAATTCATTATAGTTTTCACAAATTAGATAGGTAGTTGAATTGCCAGGATTGGCATTTTGGATTTCTGAAACAAACACACCAGTTGTGATGATACACCCACCGATGCTCAGTTCATAATAGTAGAGGCCTCCTGTTTCTATTAGTGGATTATAATTTCCGGAGAATGTTGTTCCATTTGGTCTATGCCAAATGCCCCCTGCGACAAATCCCGTAATTTGATTAGATAAATTTGAAGGAGCAGAGGTCGAACATATTGTAAAGTTATTTGCGCCACCGACAGAAGCACCGCTCGCATTTATCTGCACTAAAACGGACGTTGGTCCTCCCGTATAATTTGCGATTAATTGATAAACGCCTGGGCAAAGATTTGAAAAAGTAACATTTCCATCATTCTCAATAGAATTCGCCTGAAGTGTGCCGCTAGGAAGTAATAATTGGAATGCCGCCGCCACTGAAGGCTGTAAGTTGTAGGTTAGTGAACCATCACAATTGCATGAACTTGAAGCGTTGACCGTACTTAACTGAGCTATCATATTATTCGTCCATAGCGAGACAAATATGATGAATATCAGTTTAAAGAATAGGTTCATAGTGGTTCTTCTTTTTCAAGAAAACGCAAAGTTACGACATTAGGTTATTAACAAGTTATCCACAAGGAAGAAAAAAGTGATTATAAATGAAAAATCCCGGCCGAAGCCAGGATCTTTCTTTGGTTTATGATTGGTTTTGGTTAAGGAAGAATCGTAACAATACCGCTGAAGTATTTCTCTTCTTTGGTTGCTTCGTTGTAGATGATCACAATCCAAGGGAATTGTTGACCAGCTGAAGCTGACGTTCCGCTAGGCAATTTACCATCCCAACCTTTAGACTTGCTAGTAGTCTCATAGATTGGCTGTTCGCCATTGAAAATCGTCATTTTAAAATTTGATTTGCCTTGCTTCAATCCTTCAGGCATGAAGGTTTCTTTGCTTGGGCTAAACTTTTCAGGTGCCTTTAGATTATAGTCTTCGTTGAAGTTGATATACTTCACTTTTTTGTCTACACATCCGAATTCATTCGAAACTGCAAGAAGGATAGTTTGTTTTCCTTTTTCTGTATATGAACGGATAGGGCTAATGTCATTAGAAGAAGAGCCGTCAGAAAACATCCATTGGTATTGGCTAGCATTTTCAGAGATGTTTACGATTTTTACCGTTGGCTCTTCCATAGCACCATTGATAAAGTTCCATTCGAAATCAGCAGTTGGTGATGGATGAACTGTGATAAGGTCTTTCATCACTGTTGTGGTCATCATACCATCTCTTTTGTTTGTAACAGAAAGAGATACAGAGTAAACGCCTGGTTTAGTGTATTTGTGTTTCAAATTTGAGCGCTGATCAAAGCAGTTGTCTCCAAAGTTCCATAGGTAGCTGCCTTCTTTAGGTCCGTTGTGTGCAGTAAACTCGATTTCACCACCAGCACACGTGCTCTTCATATTGATTTCAACTGAAAGCGCGCTGTTTCCAGAGCTCACAATGATAGGAGCATTTGGGTCAACCATCGTATTCGATGCTGAAAGTGTTTCGTTTTCAATTAGAATAGAAGGAATAACAACAGCGGTGTTATTTGTTGCCGAATGATTATTGCGATTTGAATCAGCAAGAAGAAGAGGAGAAGAAACAAATACGTTGTCGTTCTTTGTTACAGCAATTTCTTGTTCCGAACTTACAGTATTGGAGTCCTCATTGGAAGTGGATTCGCTCAAAAGAGAGGAGTTGACTACGTTTTGATTATTTTCAAAACGAGCAACAGAGCTTCCTTTCGAAGCTGCCGAAGATTTGAAGGCGTAGCCATAAACGGTCCAAGAACCAACAGCAATAAAGGTACAAGCAGCGATAAGAGCAACAATCCAAGAATTATTGGAAGTGCCTTTATCGTTTAATTTTTTCTCTAGCGCATTCCAACCAGTTTCCTCGTAAGGAAGTTCAAATTGATCTAGTGACTGTTTTAACTTTTCTTCAAAAGGGGTAAGTGTCTTACTCATCGGCTTTCCCGTAGTACTTTAAAAGTATTTTTTTCATATTTCGCTTCGCTTTCGCGAAGTTACTCTTTGAAGTTCCTATGCTAATAGACAAAGCTTCTGCTATGTCTTGGTGGGTATAGTTTTCAAAAACGTAGAGGTTGAATACCGTTTTATACGCTGGCGATAATTGTTGCATCGCTTCGAGTATTTGTTCGGGAGTGAAGTCGTAATCAACACTCTCAACATCTGTTTCATCTTCTACTACATCTTCGTAGTCCTCAATGTTCATTGAACCATTAAGAAGTAGAAAATCATTTTTTTGCTTACGAAATCTATCAATAGATAGATTTACCATAATTCTTCTAACCCAACCCTCAAATGACCCGGCCCCAGAATATCGTTCCATGTTTTGAAAGACTTTAATAAAGCCTTCTTGGAGAATATCTAAAGCTTGGTCAGTATCCCTGGTATATCGCATGCAAACTACCTTCATTTTACCGTAAAGCAGTTTATATACAGCTTGTTGAGCCTTCCTGTCCCCTTCGAGACAGCCCTTTATTAGCTGTTGTAATTGCTTGTCTTCTACCACGGAATACGACTTTTAGACGGCGACCAATAAAAAGGGTTGCCACTTACAAATGTAATTCATCCAAGGTTTTTTCAAAATATTGTGTAAAATACTTCGTTTTTAGGCATTTGCAATTTTCAGAAATTTCGTTTCGCGCTACATTTGCCCCATGTCAAAGAGAGTAGTTGTTGGTCTTTCAGGTGGAGTCGACTCAAGTGTAGCGGCTCATTTGCTTATTGAGCAAGGTTATGACGTCATAGGCATTTTCATGCGCAATTGGCATGATGAGTCTGTTACAATAAACAACGAATGTCCTTGGATAGATGATAGCAACGATGCCATTTTAGTGGCTGAAAACCTCGGTATACCCTTTCAAGTGCTTGATTTAAGTAAGGAATATAAGCAAAGAATAGTTGATTATATGTTCCGAGAGTACGAACTAGGACGTACGCCTAACCCAGATGTGTTGTGTAATAGAGAAATTAAATTTGATA
>CALRZB010000204.1:0-4505 GCA_943372555.1 Chryseobacterium gleum
CGCTCGCCCGAGGCACGTTGTGCTTGAAGCATCGTTTCAGCGACATTTGTATGGAATGGAGTGTAAAAACGCTTCATCATTTCTTGCCACTGAAGCTTCCCCTCAGCGATATCATCGAATTCCCCTTCCACTTTAGCCGTGAATCCATAGTCCAGAATATTTGGGAACTGATCTACCAAGAAATCATTCACCACAATTCCGATATCTGTTGGGAAGAGTTTAGATTTCTCTGCCCCTGTATTCTCTACTTTTTCTTCTTTGTTGATCTGTCCGCCTTTTAGAGTAAGGACCTCAAAAGGTCTTGGAGTTCCTTCGCGATCTTTTTTCTCCACATACTCTCTATTTTGAATAGTAGAAATAGTTGGAGCATAAGTAGATGGACGACCGATACCTAATTCCTCTAAACGTTTTACCAAAGAAGCCTCTGAATAACGCGCAGGCTTTTGAGTGAATCGTTGAATTGCAGTCATATCGAGCAAATCAAGATTTTGACCGACAGTCATTGGAGGCAACATTCCACTGTTACCTTCATCACCTTCTTCTTCGTCTGTGCTTTCGATATAGACTTTTAAGAATCCATCAAACTTGATTACTTCACCTTTCGCTTGCATCACTTCTTCCATGGTAGAAATAGAAATGGTAGCTGTTGTACGCTCCAATTCTGCATCCGCCATTTGTGAAGCGATAGTGCGCTTCCAGATCAACTCGTATAAGCGTTGTTCGTCGCGTTCACCTTCTACCACGTGGTTGGCCATTTCGGTTGGACGAATTGCTTCGTGTGCCTCTTGAGCGCCTTTACTTTTTGTAGTAAATTTTCGTGGTTTTGAATAATTATCGCCGAAAGAAGCACCGATCTCAGCGCGGCAAGCCTCAGATGCAAAGTCAGAAAGGTTTACGCTATCCGTTCTCATGTAAGTGATTTTTCCACTTTCATAAAGACGTTGCGCTACAACCATTGTTCTGCTCACACTGAATCCAAGCTTTCTACCAGCTTCTTGCTGAAGCGTAGAAGTTGTAAATGGCGCGGCAGGCGTTCTTTTGCTTGGTTTTGTTTCTATTCCTTTGATCGCAAAACTAGCACCGATACATTTTTCCAAAAATGCATTCGCTCCTGTTCCATCAGCCATTTTCTTCGAAAGTTCTGCTTTCAAAGTTGCTGTTCCCAAGTCAAAGTTTCCTCGAACGTTATAGAAGAATTGAGAATTGAAATTCTGAATTTCTCTTTCACGTTCAACGATTATGCGCACAGCAACGGATTGCACACGACCAGCGCTGAGTGATGGTCTAACTTTTTTCCAGAGTACTGGAGAAAGTTCAAACCCCACCAATCTATCTAACACTCGACGTGCTTGCTGAGCATTAACTAAGTCGATATCTAATTTACGAGGATTATCGATAGCCTTAAGAATTGCTGTTTTCGTGATTTCAGAAAAAACAATTCTCTTGGTTTTTTCAATAGGAATTTCGAGCGCTTCGAGCAAGTGCCAAGAAATGGCCTCCCCTTCGCGGTCCTCATCCGTCGCCAACCAAACCACTTCGGCTTTCTGTGCGAGCTTCTTCAAATCTCTCACAACATCTTGTTTGTCTGCGGTAATTTCATAGACCGGGACAAAGCCTTTTTCGACATTTATGGCTAGATCATTTTTGGGTAAATCTCTCACGTGACCGTAACTTGACTTTACGGTAAAATCCTTTCCAAGGTACCCTTCAATAGTCTTGGCTTTCGCCGGAGACTCAACTATAACTAGGTTTTTTGACATTCCTTCGCTCGTTTTTTCGCATTAAAAACTCCTGAGATTGCTCCCTTGAGTGGGGGCAAAAATAGACGGATTTGGTTCCGTTCGTCATTTATCTATAAAATCGTATATTCAAGCGTATACAATTTTATACCTTATATATGGTCTATCAAAAGCGCTATATTTGCCGCCCTGTAAAATAATTTTCAATACAGACAACACTGTGGAAGAAAAAGTAATTGATGAAAACCGTCAGGGTGAATTTCTGATGGTAGAGAACCCTTCGCCCACTCCAGGACGCAAGCTGCTTCTCGAAAGTTATGGTTGTTCTATGAATTTTTCTGATTCAGAAATCGTAGCCTCCATTTTATCCGAAGCTGGTTTTTCAACCACGCGGGATCCAGAACAAGCGGACCTAATTCTTGTAAATACTTGTGCTATTCGCGATAATGCCGAACAGCGTGTTCGTGGACGACTTGCATATTTCAAGTCAATCAAGAAGCGTAAGCCTGAGTTAGTTGTGGGTGTGCTTGGCTGCATGGCGGAGCGCATTCGTGAGAAATTGGTCGATGAAGATAAATTGGCAGATTTAGTCGTTGGTCCTGATGCCTATCGTGATTTGCCGAATTTGATCGAACAGGTTGATAATGGTCAAAGAGCAATCAACGTGCTTCTGAGTCGCGAAGAAACATACGCGGAGATTACTCCAGTGCGACTCAACAGCAATGGTGTCACTGCGTTTATTTCAATCATGCGTGGTTGTGATAATATGTGTTCCTTCTGTGTAGTGCCCTTCACGCGTGGCCGCGAACGCAGTCGTGATCCAAAAAGTATTGTCGCAGAAGCATCGGAGCTATTTAATCAGGGATACCGCGAGGTTACCCTTTTGGGACAAAACGTGGATAGTTACAAGTGGAACATCACCGCGAAAGGAGAAGTGATTGACGCTAATTCACCGACCGTGAATTTTGCTCAATTAATGGAGATGGTGGCTTTAGTTAGCCCAGATTTGCGTGTTCGTTTTTCTACGAGCCATCCAAAAGACATGACCGATGAAGTGCTCGAAGTGATGGCCAAGTATGAGAATATTGCCAAATACATACACTTGCCTGTGCAAAGCGGCAACTCCGATATGCTAAAACGAATGAATCGCGGGTATAATCGTGAATGGTATATGAATAGGATCGCAGCGATTAAGCGCATTTTACCAGAAGCTGGTTTAAGCACCGATATCATCGCTGGATTTTGTGGAGAAACAGAGGAGGAACATCAGGATACAATGTCATTGATGGCGGAGGTAAAATACGATTTGTCTTATACCTATAAGTACAGCGAACGCCCGAGAACTCTAGCAGAGCGCAAATATGAAGATGATGTGACGGAGGAGATAAAAAGCCGAAGACTTGATGAAATCATCGCTCTGCAGCGCAAATGCACTCGTGAACGAACAACAACATATTTGAACAGAACATATCGAGTATTGGTGGAGGGATTTTCTAAAAAATCAGAAGAGCATTTAAGTGGAAGAAATAGTCAGAATATGATGATTGTTTTTCCCAAAGAAAATGCAGCTCCTGGCGACTATGTTGATGTGTACGTTGATGACTGCACAGCGATAACCTTGCTAGGAAATATAACAGCGCATTATCCAAGGGTGAATTCTGAAGTTCAAGTAAATCACTAAATCCGATTCATTTTATTGAGAAAAACTGACAAACCGTCAGTATATTCGTGAATTCAAATTATGGAGATTCTAACAGTCAAACAGCGTTTCGAGATCATTGGCAATTCGCCACTGCTGAATCGTGCGTTGGACATTGCAATACAAGTGGCCCCAACGAATATTTCCGTTTTAATCAGCGGAGAGAGTGGTGTTGGAAAAGAGGTCATACCAAAAATTATTCATCAACTCAGTTCTAGAAAGCACGGACCGTACATAGCCGTTAACTGCGGTGCAATTCCTGAGGGCACTATTGACAGCGAGCTTTTCGGTCATGAAAAGGGTTCTTTTACTGGAGCACATGAAGCGAGAAAAGGATATTTTGAAGAAGCCAATGGCGGAACAATTTTCCTTGATGAAGTTGCCGAGTTGCCTTTGGGTACTCAGGTTCGTTTGCTCCGCGTTTTAGAAACCGGAGAATTTATTCGTGTTGGTAGTTCCAAGGTTATCAAGACGAATGTTCGCGTTGTAGCTGCCACCAATGTGGATTTCAGCACTGCATTGCAAGCTGGGAAATTTCGTGAAGACTTGTATTATCGTTTAAGTCAGGTGCCTATTAAAATGCCTGCATTGCGTGAGCGACGTGAAGATGTGATCATGCTTTTTAGAAAGTTCACTACAGATTTTTCTGAAAAATATAGAATGCCTGTATTGTCATTAACCGACGATGCTTCGCAATTACTAGTCAATTATTCATGGCCAGGTAATGTTCGTCAATTGAAGAATATTACAGAACAGATGAGCGTTTTGGAGGAGAAAAGAATCATTGATGCAGATGCGTTATTGCGTTATTTACCAAGTGAAGGTTTCAATAGCAAGCCGATGGTGGTAGGCAAAGGCGGTCAGCAAGATTTTACAGAAAGAGAAATTCTTTACAAGGTTCTTTTTGAAATGAAAAATGACTTGAACGATTTGAAAAAATTGGTTTTAGGCATGATTCAGAGTGGTGGCAGTTTTGTTGCCAATCAAGAGAATGAAGCTTTGTTTGAGAAGGTATTTAATGATGAAGAAGTTGAGCAGGAAACTTCAAGCTCCTTCCCTACTGTAAG
>CALRZB010000205.1:0-4505 GCA_943372555.1 Chryseobacterium gleum
TTATTTTCAGCCATGTTGATATTGCTTCAATGGTGTAAGAGAAAGTAAAAAATGCATAGAAGCCTTATGAGATTTGTTTACGTCTGTAAGGCTATTTATATGTCTTGTAAAGTAGAATTGACGCTGCGAGGCCTCAATCATAGTAGATGCAAGCGCTACTGGGAACTTATAATTTTTGTCAGCTTTGTGAATTATTTGAGAAATTCGATTGCAAAGGGAAGTATAAGCAGAGTAGTAGCCTTTTTTCTCGGCAACTGACTCCCAGTTTTTAGAAAATAGTTTCATTGATTCTTCACAAACTATTTCTTGAAGAAGCACCTCATCGACAAGTGACGCGGTTGATTCATTGTTAAATGTTGATGTAAGGACTTCAGCCACTTTCTCAAGTTCCATTTTACCGTCTTTGATGTTGGCAGTTGCAAATACGACCTTCCATTCTAGTATTGACCAATACCATGAAGAAAGGTACATCATAAGTTGATGTTTATTCTGGAAATATCGGTAAATAGTGGTTTCGGTCGATTTTAAGACAGTAGCCAATTTTTTAAATGTAAAAGAGTCTAGTCCTTCAGTAGAAATGAGCTTTACGCTTTCTCTAATTATCTCACGTCCAATAGCACTGGTTGATGGGTCCTTTACATACAACTGTTCATTTAGTTGTAATACCATCTGTTCGAGTAGTCGTTGCATGTTCAAATATACAACTACTATCGAAATAAGTTCTTTAACTTTTGTTAATGGGAGTAATACTCTTGGCTGTTAGCTATAAGCCGTAAGCTCTAAGCCTAATGCCTAAAGCCTACAGCCTGCAGCCTGCAGCCTACAGCCTACAGCCTAGAGCCTAGAGCATAAAATGGAATAAGTTATGTTTTTTTATGTGGCGAGGTCCAGCTAGTTTTGGATATCTTAAACAAAGGAAAATGGAATATTCGTACTATAAGAATTTGAAGATTTGGCAAAGTTCTATGGAGCTAGCAAAAAACGTATATGAATTGACAAAGCAATTTCCTGCGGAAGAGAAATTTGGATTGATATCTCAATTAAGAAGAGCAGTTGTATCCGTTCCCTCAAATATTGCAGAGGGCTATTGCAGGGCAGGTCAAAAAGAAAAAATGCACTTTCTCTCGATATCATTGGGTTCGTTAGCTGAAGTTGAAACCCAAATTATTCTTTCCAAAGAACTTGGATATATAGATAAAGCTATTGCGGAAAAACTAGTAGAACAAGTGATTTCAATTCAAAAACAAACTGTTTCTCTTCGAACGAAAATGGTTAATGACCATCGAGCTAAAATTCAACAATAGAATCTCACAATTCAGTATCCTCGCATATTGCATAAAGCACATAGCCTATAGCCTAAAGCCTAAAGCTTACAGCCAATAGCCTCAGCAGCTCACCCCTGCAAGATGGAAGAGCAATCGCGCTCCTACGTTGCCGTTCCAGTCGTTTTCACCTGGGGCAACTTCTACTAGATCGAATCCGATAATTTCACGTCCTGATTGTTTTAGTTTACTTAGCAAATATGTTGCTTCTTCGTACCAAAGTCCTCCCGGTACTGGAGTACCTGTATTAGGACAAAGGGTAGGGTCGAATCCGTCGATATCGTAACTTATATGAACTTTATTAGGAAGTTGTTCGATGATGCTATCGCAGATTTCTTTCCAATTGGCGCCTTCAAATTGGCGACGGCGAATGTCGGCCATGGTATGAACGAATACTCGTCCTGCTTGCTCTGTAGCCACATCATTTTCTTGTTCGCAGAAATCACGGATTCCAACCTGAACGAGGCGACTTACTTGCGGTAATTGAAGCGCATTGTACATGATAGAAGCATGAGAGTATGTGAAACCCTCGTATGCAATGCGCAAGTCCATGTGAGCGTCGATATGGAGAATTCCGAAGTCATTGTGGCGTTTTGCTTGCGCTCTAAAGTAGCCAAGTGGCGTGCTATGATCACCGCCAACAAGACCCACTTTTTTGCCTTTATCCAACCAGTAGGAAGTTTGACCCTCCACCCATTGGTTCATTTTTTCGCAGGCTTCATTTATTTCTTTTTGAATGATTTGAGCATTGGCGTCATTTTCAACGTCGATGCCATCTTCAAACATTTCGATGATGTCTTGTGCTTTTGATTTAAGCTCTGAACAGCGAATCAGCATTTCCTCAGGAATATCGACCATGTGAATTCCTTTTTTCCAAAGAGTAGGGAATTCAGGGTGAAACAAATCCACTTGGAAACTAGCTTCCATGATATGCCCCGGACCTTCAGAAGCACCAGAACCATAGCTCACGGTCACTTCCCATGGCACGGGAATGAGCACGATATCCGATTCATCCGCAGAGAAGGGAAGTCCGAAAATATTACTGTCTTTCAACCCAGCAGAGTTTGGATTGAAGTTCTCGATTTTTTGCTGCTTGTTCATGGGGGCAAATATAGGCTTTTGGCTTTTGGCTTTTGGCTTTGGTTGTATGCATTTGTTTTAAAGTCTCTTTTTTATTTCGGGGAGGAGAGAATCTATTCTGGAGAAGGCGAACCATTTTTTACCAAGATCTTTTAATGAAGCACCGATGTGATAGAGTTCTGTATCATCGATGATAATGAAGCGGTCATGAACTTTTTTGATAGAGGATATTGTTATCTCTGGGTATTGACAGTTGTGTTTTTGAAGGTCGAGCTTTAGTTGTGGAGTTATTTTTTCGGTGTAGATTTTTGTAAAAACATTTTCTTTTCGTTTGGATAATTGTAAAAGAGTGGTTTCGTCTATGTAATTATCGATTAGGATTATTGATTTCTGTGCCCTTTGAATGAGATCGCAAGCGAATACGTATGCGTCGAATATCTGGTCGTTGAAGAAGATACCGTGATTTGGATTGTCTAATTTTTGAAGTGAATTTAAAATGACATCAATCTGTTTTTCTGAATTGGATTGTCTTAATTCTAGTCCTTCGATACGTTGGATATAACCTTGAGAAAGAAGTAATGTTTTTCTAAGTTGAACAAAGGTTCTTATAATTTGAATGCTTGCCAATAAAGCTCTCTCGGTTTTGAGGGCTGTTGATAACATGGCTACTCCTTGTTCCGTGAAAACATAGGGCAGATATCGTCTTCCACCCGATCCAATGTTTGAGGTGCCAAATTGGAACCTCAAATCTTCCCACTCATTTAAGGATAATTGGAATACAAAATCTGAAGGAAATCTATCAGTATTTCTTGCAACTGCTCGATTTACAAACTTGGTCTCTGTCTCAAATAATTCCGCAAGATCTCTATCCAGCATCACTTGCACTCCGCGAATTGTAAATATGCGGGGTTCGATGTTTTGTTTTAGTAGTTCAGTTTTCATTTTGGGCTTTTGGCTTTTAGCTTTTGGCTTTAGGTTATTAGCATTTGTTTTATAGTCTCTTTTTTATTTCGGGGAGGAGGGAATCTATTCTGGAGAAGGCGAACCATTTTTTACCAAGATCTTTTAATGAAGCACCGATGTGATAGAGTTCTGTATCATCGATGATAATGAAGCGATCGTGCACTTTTTTGATGGTGGATATTGTTATCGCTGGGTATTGAGAGTTGTGTTTTTCTAGGTCGAGTTTTAATTGAGGTGTAATTTTTTCGGTGTAGATTTTTGCTGTTGTATTTGTTCGTCTTTTCGATAGCTGAAGCAAGGTTGTTTCGTCTATGTAATTATCGATTAGGATTAATGATTTCTGTGCCCTTTGAATGAGATCGCAAGCGAATACGTATGCGTCGAATATCTGGTCGTTGAAGAAGATGCCGGATTTTTTAATATCGGGGATTTTCATATAGGAGAATACTTCATCAACTCTTTGATTTGTTGTTATTAGTTCATTTTGGATTTCTGAAATCTGTGAAATCAGGCTTTTTATTTGATGTGAATTGTTGCGGTATTGAACAAATGAATTAATGATATGAATGCTCATTTCGATAGCAATGTCGCTTTTCAAAAGTGTTGCTAGCATTGCAACTCCGAATTCTGAAAAGCAAGTTGGTAGCTTATAAGAGAACTTGAGAGAACTAAGGTGGTCGCAATTTGCGACCAGTTCATTCTTCTCGGATTCATTGAGTTTAATTATATACTTTGGCGGAAATCGCGGTGAGTTCCTCTTTACAATTTCGTTAACTCTTTTAGTGGATGTGCCGAATAATACGGCTAAATCTCTATCCAGCATCACCTGTACTCCGCGAATGGTAAATATGCGGGGTTCGATGTTTTGTTTTAGTAGTTCAGTTTTCATTTTGGGCTTTTGGCTTTTAGCTCTTGGCTTTTAGCTATAGGCTATTGGCTTTGGTTGTATGCATTTGTTTTAAAGTCTCTTTTTTATTTCGGGGAGGAGAGAATCTATTCTTGAGAAGGCGAACCATTTTTTACCAAGATCTTTTAATGAAGCACCGATGTGATAGAGTTCTGTATCATCGATGATAATGAAGCGGTCATGAACTTTTTTGATAGAGGATATTGTTATCTCTGGGTATTGACAGTTGTGTT
>CALRZB010000206.1:0-4426 GCA_943372555.1 Chryseobacterium gleum
ATGTGGTGAAAAAGAGTCAAGAAAATTTACGCAAGCAAGCGGAAAACTATTATCGTCAGCAGCAGCCGCAGCGCCCAGAGGGTGAAGTGCGCGTCGAATCAAAAGCCAATTCAAATTCTAAATCCAATGATGGCGATTATGTCGATTATGTGGAAATAAAAGACTAAAAACTGAAATAGCTAACTTACGCCCATTACCAGAACCGATATGAAATCAATTCTTCTAAAAGCAATTCCTCATGCAGTAGCAATCGTTTTGTTTGCTATTTTATCAAGCATGTACTTCTCTCCTGTTCTTGATGGCTATTCTCTTCGCCAAGGAGATATCAATCAGCATAAAGGAATGTCGAAAGAAATTTCTGACTACCGCTTGCTTAATGGTGATGAGGCGCTTTGGACGGATTCAATGTTTGGTGGAATGCCGGCGTATCAAATCTCTGTAGTGCACGAAAACAATTTGCTTCGTCACGTCGATCAATTGATCAAATTATATCTTCCTGGTCCTATTGGCATTCTTTTTATGAGCATGCTCGGATTTTACATCTTCGCACTTTGCTTGCGTGTAAATCCATGGTTAGGAATTGTGGGTGGTATTGGTTTCGGTTTTGCCACAATCAACATTCTTTATTTGGGAGCAGGTCACGTTTCTAAAATCAATACAATCGCCTACATGGCACCCGCGCTTGGTGGATTGATTTTAGCAACGCGTGGAAAGTTGATTTTAGGTGGTGCAGTATTCGCATTATTCTTCGCACTTAATGTCTCTGCTAATCACTTGCAGATGACATATTACTTGGCAATGATGCTCGGATTAGTAGCGTTAGCTGAAGGAATCCGATTGATTGTAGAAAAGAAAATCAAATACATGTTGCAAGCAGCAGCAGTTTTGATTGTCGCTTTAGTGATTGCAATTCTTCCATCGATGAGTAATCTTTTGACGACTTATGAATACAGCAAATTCACAACGCGTGGTGGTTCAGAATTGACAATTCAACCTGATGGAAAACCAATAGATGCTTCAGAAAAAAGCGGATTGGAAACAGGTTATATTCTCGACTACAACTTTGCAAAAGGTGAAGCTTGGTCGATGGTAATTCCAAACGTGAAAGGCGGTGAGTCGGGAGCAATTGGAAACGATAAAGAATTGATTACTTCAGTTCCCAAAGAATTCAGAGAGCAAATTGGCGGCAGCAATAAATATTGGGGAGCGCAACGCTACACCGGCGGTGCATTCTATTTCGGAGCTGCGATTATGTTTTTATTCGCACTTGGTTTAATCTTTATGAAAGACTCTTTAAAATGGCCTTTCATTGTATTGACTATTGTTGCAATCGGCTTGTGTAGCGCTGATCCTGGTGGAATGAATGGTTTCTTCATTAGTAAATTCCCGATGTATAGTAAGTTCCGCGACTCGAAAATGATTCTGACAATTATCCAAGTTATCGCTCCAGCGGTTGCTATTTTATTCTTGGATAAAGTCATTAAAGGAGAAGGATTAATTGCAAATAGAAAAGCTTGGTTAATTGGCACAGGCGGAGTGTTGTTAGTTGCAATCATTTTATACGTTGCTCCATCAGTTACAGGTTCCATGCTGAGTGAGAATGAGCTCGCTCAATTTGCAGAAGTTGAGCAAATGGACAATGTACCAGCGCAACAATTGGCTGCTTATGATGACTACAAAACAGCTTTGATTGATGTTCGTACTTTAGTCTACAAGGAAGATGCAGGACGTTCCTTGCTTATCATTCTAATTGTAGCAGCATTGGTTGTTGTGGCATATTTCAAAAAACTTCCAGGCATTGCGTTGATTGCAGCAATTGGTTTGATTGTAGGAGCGGATCAGATGATGGTGTGCAAGAGATATTTGAATTTGGATCAAACCAAAGGTCAGTATTATAGTTTTGTAAAAGCCAGTGATCAATTGGCCCCAAGCGCGGCAAGTGTTGCAGATAATGCGATTCTCGAAGCTGAAAAAATTTCTGTTCAAGATTTCGACGGCAAAAAAAATGCGTTGTTGGCACAAATGAAAGAAAGTCATTTGTACAAAGAAGCGCGCAACAAAGACATGGTAGACCAGATTGCACAGTTCGGTGCATTAGGATTAAATACAGACTATCGCGTGGTGAAATTAGGTGATCCATTCAACGATGCATTGACTAGTTATTATCACAAAAGCATCGGCGGTTACCATGGTGCGAAATTGAGCCGCTACCAAGATTTGATAAGCTTCCACCTTGCACAAGAGTTGAAGTTCATTCAAGACACTTTAAAATCATTAGGAGATATCGTTCAGTTGGAGAAGACTCCTGCCTTGAACATGTTGAATACAAAGTATCTCATTTATAGTCCAGAAGCTGAGCCTATACCGAATCCGTATGCATGTGGAAATGCGTGGTTTGTAAAAGAAGTAAAGACTGTAAATAGTGCAGATGAAGAGATTACAAGCATCAAAGGATTTAATCCAAAAACAACTGCGATAGTATCCAACGAATTCTCAAGCGTCGTTCGCAGCCCAGCAGGAGTAGACACTACAGCAAGTGTTACACTCGATTCTTATGCAACCAAAAAATTAAGTTACACGACAAAATCAAGTGTAGAAGGTCCAGTTATTTTCAGTGAAATATACTATCCTGCAGGTTGGACATGCACAATAGATGGTCAACCAGCCGAGCCATTCCGTGCGAATTATGTTTTGCGTGGTTTGATGGTTCCTGCAGGAGAGCACAAAGTAGAATGGACTTTCGCACCAACATCTTTCGAGAAAGGAAGCACGTATTCTTTGATTGGATCGATACTTCTGTTGTTGATGGTGGTTGGAGCTTTTTTGAGCGAGCTTAGGAAGGTTAATGGATGATGGATGATGGATGATGGATGAATCTAAATTCATTCTGATACGTCCACGGTCGGGACCACCCCCCTCGACAGGCTCGGGGCAGTCTATCAAAAGTACTTCCCGAATTTTATATTCCAAGGCAGATTGATCATAACGGAACGACCTGGCTTGTTGTGCCATGAGAATGATTCATCCCAAAGCGGATCATTCGGGTTTGCTCTACCTATATGTTCAGAGTTTCTAATAGCTATTCCTAATCCGACATAAGGCTCAAAGAAATAGCCACGTCCTAGTTTTATATCCGCCCCAATTTTCAAATTGAAACCGTAGCGCTTTTTAACCTGTGTAAAAAAATCGTCGTAGAGATAATAACCTGGATCTCGTGGAAATGGATAAACAAAAGTTGTATCAGAAACTTCAAAAGAATCATTAACCCGCGAAGTATTCTGAGTATAAAAAACTTCAGCAGAAAAATACATGTTGTATGATTTTGCAGATTCACCTTGTAGGTAATAAATGACCTCTGCGCGCGCTTTGTAGCCTTTATTAGTGTACCGAAAACCATAATTCGTCAAATCGCCAAAAAGAAAGCCAAAAAGGCTGCGGCGCATAATAATCCCGCCTTCTATTTGAGCTCCCCATTTATCCGATAATTTACGCTCATAGCCGACTTGAAAAGATGGGTTTATGACGTCCAAGAGATTCGCTGGAGCAAAAAATAATTTGTTTCGATAATTTTTTGGGGTAGGCTCTTTTTGGGCGAACGATTTGGCAGAGCAAAGAATTAGAAGAATTAAAATGTAGATCCTTTTCATAATACTAAAATACAAAAAATTGATTTTAGCAAGCCATGTTCGTGGCAGCCCTTCGACTACAGTCACTTCGTTCCTTACGCTCAGGGACCGGGCAATAGTTTTTCAAAAAGATTTGGGTCAGTAAGAAAAACACTTTGTGTTTTTCTTACTGACCCAAATCTCCCCCGATGCAAGCGAATCAGGGTCCCTGAGCGTAGGGAGCGCAGCGACCAAAGTCGAAGGGCCACCCACGGCCCGCATTCTCCATCAAAAGTCAACCATCAGCCCTCAGACTTCATACTTCTCGCCGTTCCCGTGATGAAAGCCAAATGCGAGAAAATTACAACGGGCACTATGAAAGAAGGTAGCCAAATACCTGGGAAGTGCATTACAGCATAATTCGGTTGAGAGCCATCCCACCATTGCAAATTCGGAATTGCGCCGATGCCGGTGATTACAACTATAAGAACAGAAATTAATCCTAGTACATTCCAAATTCTCACGACTTTCATTGAAATGACTTTCTTTCTGAAAGCAAGTATCGCAATAATTGGCGCGGTGATTCCGAAGATAATATCAAAATTATGTCCTTCGAATGTCATGCTCCAAGGGAGTGCCTTTTGACTCGCGAATAAATACAATGCAATTTCAACTGGAATGCGTATGATGTGAAGCCACGTTAACATTTCATCATTTAATCCCCCAACAAATCGACGGCCTCTGCCCGTTCCAAACATCAAACCCAACATTACGACCATTACAACCAAAGGAAACATAACATGCGGCGGAACCGTTTTTCT
>CALRZB010000207.1:0-4420 GCA_943372555.1 Chryseobacterium gleum
GTGATGTTTTGCAGTCAATGGTTATTAGTGATGAAAAGGTATTTGCCGTCTTGAATAATTCCAATAAAGTGGAGGTATTCAACGTGAGCAATTTTACCAATGTTGGAACTATTTCTCCAGTTGATTATCCGCGCTATATCCTAGACGGCGGCAATGGAAAATTGTATTTGTCATCAGGAAGTATGGCAGGTAATGTGATTGTCATCAATCCTTCTACCATGTCAATTGAAGCTACTATTCCTGTTGGCAATGGTCCAGACAGAATGTTGGTTGAAAATGGAAAATTATTCGTTTGCAACAGCGGAGGTTGGAGCACAGATAATACTGTTTCAGTTATTGATCTAACCACAAATGCGGTTGTTGAAACAATCACAGTCAGTGATCGTCCAGCTGACATTGCTGTAGATGGAACAGGCGATGTTTGGGTGCTATGCAGCGGAGAAACGTTGTATGATGAAAATTGGAATGTAATCGGTGATAGCGATGCAAAGCTTGCTGTTATCGATGGTACAAGCATGGATGTGGCAGGAACAGAAACGATTGGTGTAAATGGTGATCATCCAAAACTTTTGGAGATTGGCACCGACGGTTCCACGATTTATTATATCAATGAAAATGTGTATTCTCTAAATATCAATGATGGTGAATTGCCAGGCGAAGTATTTATCAGTGGAGATTTCAATTCACTAGATGCCAGAGGTAATGGTGAAATCTGGCTGAGTTCAGTAACTGATTTCGTTAACGCATCATCCATCTATCGCTATTCAAGCAGCGGTGTGTTGCAAAACACATACACTGCAGGAATTGGAGCGAATGGGGTTTACTTTAAATGAAGTATGAAGTATGATGTTGGAAGTATGAAGTAAAAATAAAAAAAGTCGGAACTTTTGTTCCGACTTTTTTATTTCTTTAAAGCTCGTTCATCACGGCACCACCCCCATTCGACAGGCTCAGGGCAGCGCTTCGACTACAGTCACTTCGTTCCGTACGCTCAGGGACCCGATTCGCACTCGTGGTGGGGGGATTTGATGCAATATGGTAGGCATGAATGAAAACAGTGCAGTTTTATTGCATTTTTTAGCAGTATAAGGAGTAGGAAAGATGTATTTAGGGATTTTTTTTAGAGAAAAATTCTTTGAAACCTCTTGAAAAACGGCTAGTTTATCACCTTATAGGTACAAAACGCAAAACAAATGCAACAAAGTTAATTAATAGGGGTGTAAAACTTCAGAGCCTGGTTTTAGAGTTGTTTATATTTGATATGAAGGGAGTAGGGATATTTTCTTCTAGAGAAATAGGATAACATCCGAAACTCTAAGCGATCATTAGTTATTTAAGTAATCAAGAGCCTTACAACCCCGCAAACGAGTGGGGTTTTTGGTTTTATATTACTTAGGTATCGAGAAATGAACAGTTGTTCCGTGATCTACTTTAGATTCTATAGTGATAATACCATTCACGCGATCAATCAATCGCTTCACAGTGCTAAGTCCTACGCCAGTTCCTAGATTTCCGAATCTATCTTCTGTGTTTCCTGTTTTGAAAATATCGAAAATGGTACTCAACACGTCACCAGATATTCCATTGCCATTATCAGTTATGTCGAAGTGAAAATTTTTATTGTCCTCTGCGAATTCAACCTTAATCTCTACAAACTCAGATTCATTGTATTTAAGAGAATTCGAAATCAGATTGGATAATATTTGATACAGAGCTGTTTTATTCGAAGTAATATAATGCGGTTTGTCAGGTAATACAAATTGGCAATTATCAGGTTTATCAAGTCCTCGAATAATCTCTTTCAGCAATACATCTAAATTGAACTCTTGCTTACTTGATTTTAAGGTATGATTGTCTTTCGCATGTATCAAGATATTGTCAATCATTTCCCTCATTGATGTTGTGGTTTTGTTTATTAATGACACTAATTCTAGAGCTTCTGTTGACATATCTTCAGCAAAGTCAGAAGCAAGAATTTTTGTAATCATTGTCATATTGTTGAGCGGCGACTTTAAATCATGCGCGGCAACATGCGCGAAGCGTTCTAATTCACTATTACGCACTTCCGATTCTCTTAGAGCATAATTCAATTCAATTCGTGTGCGATGTAAATCTAAATACCTCGAAGCTTGATGAGCAAGAACAGTTAAGACATTAATCTGCTTGTCGGATAGCTCGCGTGGCTTAGTATCGAGCACACATAGGGTTCCAATCGGAAGACCTTCGGGTGACAATATCGGAATGCCGAAATAGCTTTTGATAAACGGTTCTCCTGCAACAAAGGGGTTTGACCAGAAACGGCTGTTTTCATCAATCTTATTAATCAAAAGAGGCTTTTCAGGAGTTTCAATGGCCACAGAGCAAAAAGAAAATTTTCTGGGGGTTTCTGTGATATTCAAACCATATGCAGATTTAAACCATTGACGGCTATCATCTACAAGAGTAATTAGTGCAAGCGGGGTTTCACAAATGTCGGCAGCCAAAGCTGTGATTTCATCATATTGTGCCTCGGGTTGGGTATCCAGAATATGGTACCTTTTTAATGAATCTAATCTTTCCGTTTCTTGAACAGATGGAAGAGGATACATACAGTGTAAAAAAATAATTATCTAAACTAATCGAGAGAATGAGCAAAAGATAATACTAACTAAGATTAAATGCGTAGTAATTTAATGTTTTCTCGAATTTTTTGACCATTTCTTGTAAGCAAATTGTTCAATTCCATCATGTTTTGAACCGAATTCTCTTTGGTTACGCGGTCTATAGCAAGTTTTAAATCCGATTGATATTCATTTATTTGTTGGTCAAGAAGTTCTAAATTCTCAGAATATTGTTTTATTAAGCTACTATTCTTGTATTCCAAAGATTGAATTCTATTCCGAGCGTCCAAAAGTTGTGTTGTATTATGTCGAATGCTTTGATTTTGGACATCTGCCTCATGATTTGATCTTCCTTCGAGTTCGGTTAATTTCTTCTCTAAACTTGAAATGCGTTTGTTTTTCTTGGATGAAATAAAAATGATCAAAAGTCCTAGCAGACTTGCAATGCATCCCAAACCAATTAAAGCAAATACTGGCATATTGGATTTGGATTCTGGTTGTTTTACTATGACTTCTTTCGGTGCTTCTTTTTTTGTCGCTGCTGCCATTAGTATCTCGCGATTAAACTGCTCGTTTACTTCTGTAATCGTAGATTGAATTTCTTCCTTTTGGATTCTTAGCTCAATTAATTTCTTCGTGTTTTTTGATAATAGACATGCATTGATCGCTTGATCAATAGCAAAACTTTTTACAAGAAGTTCTTTGACTTCTGTTGTTTTGGAAATCGTTTCATTTATAGCCAACTCTGCATTTTTCTTATTGAAAAGCATTATTGAAATCTCGACAACAGCATTCATTTTAGCCACCTGTTCAAAGATCGATATTGCTTGAACAGTGTTTAGGGAATCTAGAATTTGTTTTTTGAGTTTCTTATTCTTTGTTGCTCGAACTCGCGAACTATATGCAGAAAAAGTATTGGATGCAGAGGAAAATTCTGAGGATATCGAAAAACTGTCTCCGTTATTAAATCGGTCAATATTCTGTTTTAGCTCTATTGCTTTTCCAGAAGTTTCTTTTTCCAACAAGGTTAAAGCGGCATTTGTTTTTCCGCTCTCAAATAGACTTTGACAAAATGAAACTAGACTATCACTTTGAGGATTTTGATACAACAGAATGAATTTTTGTGCGTCGTTGGACTGTGCAAAAGCATACGTTGCAAACAAAAAAATAAATGCTGAGATGGCTATTTTTTTCATTAAAATTCGCGATAGTGGTTCAATAAATATTGAATGTAAGGATCGGTTCCATTAGACAGATTCAATGGTAAAAGTTCAACTGGAATGGTTGGTTTGATTGGTTTTGATTCGTACAAGAATGTATTGTCATAATTATATCGAATGGTTGCAATGGATACACTCAGTTTAGTATTAGGCAGAACATATAGCGCTGGATTTCCAAATGTTCCTGTAACAGGACCGAGACAAGGTTCTCCTAAAATTTCGCCTCTTTTTTCTTCGAGAAAAGCATGCGTGAAATCTACGCCGGCGCTTGCAGTTAATCCATTAATAAATAGCACGCATTTCCCTGTATAAACCAATTCTTCTTTTTGGATTGTTGGTTTAATAAAGTAGAGCGTATCCATTTCGCCTAATGGCAGAGAGCTCCATTCAAGGAATCCTCTTACATCTTCGTCTTCTTTGAAAAAGACTTTAAGAATGAAACGAGAAAGTCCTTTTTGTAGATTTTTGTTTCTGTTTTTCGCAAGCTTGCTGCTCTTTGCTATGATATTGGTAGGAGTGTTGTGTCCTTCAGTATTCAGAAATGAATACAGTAATTCAACATTACTGCTTTGCCCTCCAGAATTATCACGAATATCAATT
>CALRZB010000208.1:0-4385 GCA_943372555.1 Chryseobacterium gleum
ATGAATTTGCGCCAAACTGTTGGTTACAATTCGGGAAGACTTGAAAATGGTTGGGGAGTTACTGCATCCCTTTCTTATAAAAGAAACGATGGATGGGTGACTAACCTTGATTCGAAGCAATTGTTTTATTTCTTGAAAGTTCAAAAGGAATTTGACAAGCATAGTTTCTCGCTTTCTGTAATGGGAAGTCCGCAGCAACATAACCAACGTTTAGGAAGAAATAGAATGGCTTTTTATGATGCTGATTATGCATTGAGACAAGGGGTGGACACCACAGGTTCTTATCAAACGGGAAGTGATCGAGGTTTACGCTTCAATTCGGAATGGGGCTACATCACTCAAAACCGCTTTGATGGTAATGCACAGCAAGAGGCCCTATCCTCACGTTTGAATTATTACCACAAACCAATAGTGAATTTCAAACATTTCTGGTCACCAAATGAAAGAATTGCGCTTTCAAATATTGCGTATTTGTCTTTTGGTAATGGAGGTGGAACACGTTTGAATAATCAACCTGCACCTGACGAAAATGGTCAGTTGGATTTTGATTATATGTATAGAAAAAACACGCAAGTAATTCAAAGTCTTTTTACCACATTGTATCCATATGATTTGAATTATGTGAACGATACAAATCAATACCGCGCCTCTTATTACTTGCAGTCAAGCAGAAATAATCACGTGTGGTACGGGGTGCTTTCTACCTTCAAGTTTAAGTACAACGAAGAACTTGAATTCTCTGGGGGTATAGATGCTCGTTTCTATAAAACCGAACGCTATCAAGAAGTGTATGATCTTCTAGGCGCTGACTATGTAGTAGTCGATCCAAATGACAAAAATGATCCTACCCAAGTGAGAAGAAAAGGTGATGTTATTAATTACAATATCAACAGCTTTGTAAGACAAGGCGGACTGTTTCTTTTAGGAGAATATGAGTACGGAAATTGGACCGCATTTGTGAATGTAACCGCTTCAGTAAATAGCTACAATCGCGTTAACTTATTTGGTTTAAAAGATTCTACTGGAAAACATCCAGAAAGTGGTTGGAAAACTTTCCCGGGTGCTACAGGTAAAGGCGGGTTTAAATACCGAATCAATAAATACCATAGTGTTTTTGCAAATGCCGGTTACCTATCACGTGCTCAAATGTTGGCAAATGTATATAGCGGTACTTCGCTCACCACTTATCAAGGTGTAGAAAATGAACGAGTAACAGCATTTGAAGTTGGTTACAATATCAACTATAAGCGTTTCAAGCCATCAATCAATTTCTATTACACCATTTGGAACAATAGACCTGTTACGCAAACACTGACATATGGCACTGAAAGTTATGCTGTAAGCATTCCTGGAATGAACGCCCATCACCGCGGCGTAGAATTGGAAGCGACTTATGACGTTACTAAAAAAATCTCAATAGAAGGAGCTTTTTCTCTCGGAAACTGGGAGTGGATGTCAGATGCAACTGCTATTGTAACAGATGAATTAGGCACTGTAATTATCGACACTGTTTACTTCGATGCAAAAGGAGTGAAAGTGGGTGATGCTGCGCAAACACAAGCAAGCGTTGGAGTTCGATTTGAACCTATAAAAGGGCTTTACTTCAAACCACGTTTTACCTATTTCGAAAATTATTTTGCAGACTTTGATCCTGAAACTCTACAGGGTACAAATGGTAGCCGCCAATCTTGGGAGATTCCATCTTATTTCACTGTAGATTTCAATATGGGATATTCTCGTCCACTCGCGAAGAAATACAGAATTGGAGTAAAAGTAAACTTGATGAATATCACAGATGAAGTGTACATTTCCGATGCTAAAAATAATGAATACGGAACAGGCTTTGACGCTCAGTCAGCCGGTGTTTATTATGGAATGGGATTCCGTTGGAATGTGGGGGTTAACTTCACGTATTAATTGTATAAAAGAATAATTACATCATAAATGAAAACAAACATTATTAACAAAGGCATTCAGTTGATCGTGGCTTTCATGGCTACCATTCAATTGGCAAATGCACAGGCAGTTCTCCCAACATCTTGGGATTTTGATGCGGCTACACCAACGGGTTGGACAGAATCTTTGGGTTCTAGCGCTCCTCGTTATTCAACTGGTTTTGTAGGCAGCGCATGCCGCTTGGATGCTACTGGTGATTACGTTGTAATCGAATTCGCTGAAGAGCCAGGTGAGGTTGCTTATGCAATCAAAGGACAAAACACTGGTGGAGCTTGGCAAGGAACTTTTACTGTTGAAGAATCGGCTAATGGAACAGCATTTACGCCACTTCATACTTTTGTGAATGGTGATATGAACGCTACTGCATTCACTCAATACACAGAGTCTCCGCAAGCAACTACCCGTTTCATTCGTTTCTATTTTACAACGAAAATCTCTGGACACAACATCGCTCTTGATGAGGTTTCTATCGCTGCGCCAACTGCAGGAAACGCTCAAGAAATCAATGCAAACGTTGCGGGTAACAATGTTCCTAGCGAATCGACATACATAATCGGTGATGCGGCTGTTACTTCATTTACAATTGATAACCTTGGTTTGACAGCTGATTTGAATATTTCGAATATTTCTATTAGTGGAACTGACGCGGCTGATTTTACTTTAGGTGCTTTGCCAACAGTTGTTGCTGCAGGTGCAAGTGAATCTTTTGATTTGAACTTCGCTCCTACAGGAACAGGTTCGCGTTTCTGCACGATTACTATTGATAACGATGATGCAAGCGAGAATCCATATATCATCAACATTTATGGTGTTGCTGGTGGCCAATCTACACAGCCAACAGCACAAGCAGCTGCTATTACATTCTCAGGTGTAAAATCATGGGACTTCAACGTGAACTTCACTGCAGGTTCTCCTGCTGCTGAAAAGTATATCGTACTTCGCTCGAATGGCTCTGCTGTTGTCGATGCTCCATCTGACAATACAACTTACCTAAAAGGTCAATGGATTGGAGCTTCACAAGTTTGTTACATTGGCGATGCTGGTTCTTTCAATGCACGCAACATCGAAGCAAGTTCAGATTATTATTTCGCAGTTTTTGCATTCAATGGCCCTGCGGGATTTGAAAACTACTTGACTAGTTCACCAACTTCTGGAATGGCCGCTACAATGGATCCAAACTTTGGTACTTACTGGAATGGTCTTAACCACAATGAAGCAACATTCGTAACTGAATTGACAAGTGCGTTGTTCCCATCAAACTACTTCCAAGTTTATTACTCTAACTATAGCAGCACACTTATCAATGAGTTTTATGTTACAGATACTGTAGCAAATGGTGTTTCAAAAAATGCAGTTGAATGCCAGTATTCTGGTGATCACTATATGTATGAATCAACTTTCGCTTGGTGGAATGGTCAAAATGAAGGTATTCTAAGTCGTGAGCACTCTTTCCCACAAAGCTGGATGCCAACATACCTAGACGCTGGTTTTGATGATTCTGATGAGGTTTCTGACCTTCACAATCTTTTCCCTGTTCGTCAAGTAGAATGCAATGCTGTTCGTAGCAACTATCCTTATGGAGAAGTAGTTACTCCTTCTAGCACTTATGGCCCTTGTCAATATGGCTCAAACGCTATTGGACAGAACGTGTATGAGCCTCGCGACGAAATCAAAGGTGAAGCCGCTCGCGCCATTATGTACCAAGCAACTAAGAACAATGCTGTTGGTGATGATTTCAGTTTCCCTGAGCAAATCTCATTGGTTATTCAATATGGCCAACCAGAATATCTCATTAAGCAATGGCACTTCCAAGATTTGCCCACGAACTATGAAATTGCACGTAATGAGTATATCGAAGAGCGTCAAAACAACCGTAATGCGTTTATCGATAGCACGCTTTTCCCTTGCTTCATCCGTTTCTCAAATCTTACTAAGTGGCAGCCACAGGTGGTTTATAGCAACCAAACATTGACTTGCTATGATCAAGGATTGAGCTACCAGTGGTATTTGAACGGTGAGCCAGTTGAAAATGCAACAAATTCAACGCTTCAAATTTCTGATAATGGAAATTACTCTTTGGCAGTTCAACAATTTGAGCAATGCCCAACAATTACTTCAACTCCAATTGCAGTAACTGATATTTCTGTATCAGAAACTGAATTGGAAAATTTCACTGCTGTTGTTTATCCTAACCCAGCAAAAGGAAACTTCAACCTTGCAGTAAGTTCAGTGAACAATGAGCGTGTACGTTTTGAAATTCTAAATTCAAACGGTGCAACGGTATCTACAGAATCTAAAGTAGTTGCTCCAGGTACTAATGTTGTTGAGTTCAACAACAATCTATCTGCGGGTGTTTACTATATCAGAATGATTACTTCTGAAGGAGTTCTTGTAAAGACTGTTGTTGTAGAATAATAGTTTAAGAAATA
>CALRZB010000209.1:0-4378 GCA_943372555.1 Chryseobacterium gleum
GTTCTCGCAGCCCATTCAGTTGAGCTCAATCGACCGAGAATCTGCGAGTTCACTTGGCGTTTCTTTCTCTCCTGATTCTACCCAGATTCTTATTTATTTCGATAGACCTACACCAAAAAAAACAGACAAAGACCTGACGCTGCGTGTGTTTTCGCGATCATTTCAATTCATTTGGGAAAAAGCACTGCAGCTCCCGTATACCAATGATATCGTTCAAATTCATCAATACTTCATAGATAATTTGGGGGGTGTCTACTTGTTAAGTGGTAAAAATCCACAAAAAAATATTGTCCGTCAAGTTAAGACTCAGGGTGGGCGATATCTTGTGTTCTATTTTAACAACGCAACGAATAAGCTTAAGGAATACGACATTAGTTTAAAAGACAAACAGGTCGTATCCGCGATGGGATTAATCTCCCCAAGCAATGAAATGTTGATTGGCGGATATTATTCAAGCGACTATAGTTTTTCGATAGCCGGCACATTTTTCTTTGCGATAAATGCAAGTGGAGGTTCGATGAAAACAGCCACCTACATGGCTTTTCCAAAAACGTTTATGGACACAATGCTTAGTGAGCGCGAGATGGAGCGTGCTGCAGAGCTCAACGATTTCTATTTGGATAATGTGATATACAGCAATGGTGCATTGCTTCTAATTGGCGAAAAGTTTTATGTCACTGAGCGCGTCAACACCGATATCAATACAGGAAGAGTCATTGTAGAAAACATTTATCATTACGACGACCTCATCGTCACTCGACTCGAGATGTCAGGAAAAATAGCCTGGAGTCAGCGTGTTGCGAAAGAACAATATTCGTCCACAGAATATGATCGATGTGGTTACAATGTTTTTTTGCGTGATACCACCCTAGCCTTTGTATTTAATGACGATAAAGAGAATACAGCGCTGCTATTAAAAGATCCAAAAGCACGATTAGAGTCATGGAATGGCAGCCGCACAAGTACGATTACACTCATAGAGTTGAATAATAGCGGTGTGGCGCTGCGCAGCACCCTAGCGACAGAAGAGGTGGCAGAAGGAAGTATCACGCCTGAGCTTGGATCATCAGAGATATATCGCTTGCCTGTATTGGGTTTCACGAAGGGTCGCGACTTTCGATTCGCTACATTTTTCAAAAAATAAGCGAATTCCCAAAAGGGATATTTTGTAGAATCATGAAACCTGATGTATATTTGCCCCCCGTTTACAAACGATCAATGCCCGGATGGCGGAACTGGTAGACGCGCACGACTCAAAATCGTGTACCACTGGTGTGTCGGTTCGATCCCGACTCTGGGTACAAGAAAGCCCTTCAACATGTTGAAGGGTTTTTTTATGTCCTGCCTCAAGCTAAAATGATGGGTTTTTACCTCATAAAGCGTGTATAATCATTTTTATGATGCTTTTATACATCATTTTTTGATTTGTGGAAGAATGTTCATATATTTGATGTAATATTCCATCATTATTACCTCAAAACATCCTTTATGACGGAAATTACCATCACAAAAAGCTCTCAAAACAGCGATGAAGAAATCATTCGTCGAATTGGAGAATTCGTGAGATACCATCGTCTTGAAAACAACTGGACCCAACAAGACCTTGCAAAACGATCCGGAATCAATCGGACTACATTATCAGATTTAGAACTCGGTCGCGGGTGCCAGCTCCTCACTATTATTCAAGTACTACGTATTTTGAATAAACTCGACACATTGGAATCTTTTGAAGTTCGTCAACAAATAAGTCCGATAAAGCTAGCAGAATTAGAAAAGGAAAAAAGAAAAAAGGCATCTGGAAATAGCTTTGACAATTCAATCACAAAAACTGATTGGTAATGATAACAAGTGCATTCGTCAATATTTGGAATAAACGTGTAGGCGCGATAGCATGGGATACAAAAACTAACCAAGGTACGTTTGAGTATGACAAGGATTTCGCACAAACAGGTATCGAATTAGCCCCAATTCTCATGCCTCTGGCACAAAGTAATCGCTATTTCACTTTCCAGGGAAATCGAGATTCTGCCACATTCAAAGGACTTCCTGGATTGTTAGCCGACTCCTTGCCAGACAAATATGGAAACGCACTCATTAACACGTGGCTCACACGCCAAGGTCGGGCATCAGATAGTTTAAATCCCGTTGAAACACTTTGCTTTATCGGAGAAAGAGGAATGGGCGCATTGGAATTTGAACCTGTAGAACCCAAATCACGAAACACATCTTCCAAATTAGAAATTGGGAGCTTAGTCCAATTGGCTGATGAAATTCTTTCTGGCCGAAAAAAATTTTCTACCAATATCACCTCTGATGAAGAGAAAGCATTGTTGGATATACTTAAAATAGGCACATCAGCAGGCGGTGCAAGAGCAAAAGCACTTGTTGCATTCAACACAAAAACTGGTGAAGTAAGAAGTGGGCAAACTCATGCACCACAAGGTTTCGATCAATATTTAATAAAATTTGATGGTGTAGCTGATTCTCAGTTCGGTGTGTCAACAGGATACGGCAGAGTGGAAATGGCCTATTACCTAATGGCCAAAGCGGCGGGAATCGAAATGACCGAGTGTAGATTGCTTGAAGAAAATGGTAGAGCGCATTTCATGACCAAGCGATTTGATCGACTGCAAAATGATGAAAAAAACCATGTGCAAACGTTTTGTGCACTGAGACATTTCGACTTCAATGAAGTTTCATTATACAGCTATGAACAATTATTCGAAACTATGAGATTGCTCGGGCTGAGCTACCCAGAAGCTCAGGAACTTTTTCGTAGAATGATCTTCAATGTACTCTCCAGAAATTGTGATGATCACACTAAAAATTTTGCTTTTTGCATGAATAAATCAGGTCTGTGGAATCTATCCCCGGCCTATGATATTTGCCATGCGTATAGGCCTGGCAGCGCGTGGGTAAGCCAACACGCTTTGAGCATAAATGGTAAAAGAAAAGATATTAGCTATGATGATTTCTTGCAGTTAGCACAAAGCATGAATATCAAAAATGCGAAAGACATAATTGACCAAGTTAATGACGCGGTATCAAGGTGGGAACATTTTTCGAATCAAGTTTTTGTCGATAAAGTGCTTCTTGAAGCTATTAAAAAAACGCATATAAATCTCACTACACGATAAGGAAGGTTACCTCTATCTTCACCCAAAATTTCGGTTATGCGGTTACTTTTGATTGTCTTGTTTTCTTCAATGATTTTGAGCGCTAATACTCAATCTCCATTTCAAATTCAATTACAAGAAAAAACAATCACAGACCTTCCCGGTCTGCAATCATATGCATTCGGAAACTATAAGGATCTCATTGTAATCATAGGGGGAAGAACAGATGGGCTGCACCTTAAACAACCTTGGAGATCATTTCATCCTGACTATAACAACACAAAAATCTATGTCATAAATCCGACTACCAATCAAGTGTGGTCGGATAGCATTGCATCGCTATCTGTAGAATTGAAAGAACAACTTTCTTCTTCCAATATGCAATTTGCTCAGCGCGGTAATGAACTCATAATCGCAGGTGGATATGGTTTCAATGTGGCCAAAGATGACAAGCTTTCTTTCCCTGCAATCATCATTGTTGACCTTGCCAAATTGGTCAAGGCTATTCAAACAAAAAAACAAATCGCACCTTCATTTCAGCGAATCGCTGATGAAAGAATGGCAGTGTGTGGTGGGCAATTGGAGATCATCAACAATCAATTTTATCTCATCGGTGGTCATAGATTCGACGGCAGTTATAATCCAAAAGGAAATGCCACTTACGTGCAGACTTATACATCTGCAATTCGAAAATTCAATATTACAAAGAAGAAAAAATCGTATTCCATTTCCAATTTCGAAGAGGTTCGCGACACCGTTTATTTGCACCGTCGCGACTACAATCTTTGTCCTCGAATTACTCCGTCGGGTGACTTTGCACTTTCTGTTTTCTCTGGTGTATTTCAACCTGGAATTGATATGCCGTACCGCACCGTAGTAGATGTTGATGCCGCTGGAAATTACAGCGAGCAAAAGGGTTTCATGCAGTATTACGCCAATTATCACACGGCTAACTTGGGTATTTATGATCCTCAAAATAAGGAAATGCATAACTTCTTTTTCGGTGGAATTGGAGAATATTTTTTAAGTCCAGATGGCTTCATCACACAAGATTCGAATATTCCTTTTAATAAAACCGTTTCTCACGTTGTTCGCGACGCGAATGGCCAAATGAAAGAATACGCATTACCAATAGAAATGCCCGGATATCTTGGAAGCGCGTGCTCATTTATTCCCGCTCACAATGCTCCTTTTTTCGAAAATGGTGTTTTGGATTTCAACAGAATAAAAGGTGACAGAATGTTGGTGGGATATATTATCGG
>CALRZB010000210.1:0-4375 GCA_943372555.1 Chryseobacterium gleum
TCACCTTTTCCCATTCTACTGCTTTTTGAGCTTTCACGGGAGTGTCGTCTGTTTGTGCTCTTACGTAGCTGCTCAACCCGATGGCTGCGGCAACTCCTACTAAAATAAAAATGATCTTCTTAAGCATTGGAAAGTGTTTTTGAAATGTCCATCTTGAGTGCCCTTAACGCAGGCAACAATGAGGCCACCATTCCTACTAGCAAAGTTACACCAAGTAAAACGATTTCGCCGCTAGTAATACCCATTTCATTCAATTCGTAATGGAAATTATCTTCAAGTGAATTGCTCAAAATCACTAACCACAAGCGACTAAGGATTGCTCCTATAATGTAGCCAATTATTACTAAGATCAATCCCTCCTGAAGTATCAAACGGAATAGTGTAGCCTTCGAACCGCCCATGGTGCGCAGCAATGCCAATTCGTATTTTCTTTCTTTAAGTGAATTGTAAAGTGATATAAAGACTGAGATAAACGATAATACCATAATCACTATCGCAATGGCCTTCATGGCTGAAATACCAATCCCAAAGCCTTGAGTAAGACGATTCATTTCAATCGCAGGGTCTGCCAATTGCATATTTGTATTTTTCACCGCGTTAGCCAACATCATTGCGGCCATCGGATTTCTTTTCTTAATCAAATAAGCTGTCACCTCTCGTGTATCCTTCGGCTCCAAACTCTCCCCAGCCTGAATCTTCATCAACTCAGCACCGGTTACGGATTCCTGATTCTTGATTCCTGATTCCTGATCGCTGATTGGTCCCTGAGCCTGTCGAAGGGCTGATTCCCCATTTTCCCCGGTCCCTGAGCCTGTCGAAGGGCCCATTTCCCCATTTTCAAGGGTCCCTGAGCCTGTCGAAGGGCCCATTTCCCCATTTTCTTGGGTCCCTGAGCCCGTCGAATGGGCGGTCCCTGAGCCTGTCGAATGGGCGTGGTCATGTCCTTCATGCACCATCCACACTGACTCAATGGGTGTGAGAATCAAGTTATCCAGTGCCGAACTATTCGATTTTAGAATACCTACCACAGTAAAGGGATTATCGTGATGATGAAGATCTTCTCCTGCCTCTGCTGCTTGATCGAAACCATGAACTGAGGTGAATTTATCGCCGACTTTTAATCCTGTTTCTTTCGCCACTTTTGAGCCTAGTGTAACCTCGAAAGCTGCAGAAAAAATGCGTCCTTCTTGCAACTCGGCTTCGTAATGTTCTGGATATTTAAAAGTAGTTCCAACTATTCTCCACTTCTCATAATTATCGCCATAAGCAAGAGGAATAGCTTCTTTAACCATTGGATTTTTTACAATCTTTTTGGCATCTTCCATATTGATATTGCCTGTAGGCGCATCAACGTGATAAACATTTGCAAGTATCAGTTGCATAGGACTGCCCTTGGCTCCAAGCACAAAGTCGATGTCTTTAATGTTGCGGTCAAACTTTTCTGTTACTTGTTTTTCAAGCAAAAGCAATAAAGAAATAATTCCCACTCCGAATGCAAGCAGAATAATGCTTAATGCGGTATTCAGAGGCTTGAACTTAATATTAGCCCAAGATATTTTTATTAAATTCATAGTGTGATTTGATTTGAAAAACGATCTTTCAAACGTTTGTCGTGTGTCACAATGACTAGAGCAGCGCCTGTTGCAGAAGCTTGTTCATCCAACAGTCGAATCACTTCTTCAGCATTTTTATCATCAAGTGCACTAGTCGGCTCGTCGGCTAAAATGAGTTGAGGGTTATTGATCACCGCGCGGGCTATTGCTACACGCTGAGCTTCACCAACACTTAAACTAGCAGGTTTGCTATTTGATTTGTCACCAAGGTTAAGACGAGTCAAAATCTCTTTTGCTTTTGTACGATCGATTTTATTGCCAGTAAGAAATTGCGGCATAATCAAATTGTCTTCTACACTAAGTGAATCAACGAAGTGTGCAGTTTGAAAAATGATTCCAATGTTTTTTCCTCGGAATTTATCCAACCGCGCATTACTTAATGAAGAGGTATCGGTGCCACCAATGTTAACTGAGCCACCAGTAGGTTTTAGCAAACCCGCCAACAAATGAAGTAAGGTTGTTTTACCGCGACCACTCTCTCCGAGTATTAGCAATCGGTCACCCTGATTGCATTTTAAGTCGGGAAAGCTAAACGATGGTCCTTTCGGATATTGAAAGGTGATGTTATTTGCAGAAAACATAGTCTTGCTTGGATATTAGCGCAAATATAGCATCCTGCAAGGCGGATGGACCAAGCGGTCTATCTTTGTAACAAATATTTAAGGATAATGAATTTTAAACAGCGACTCTTGCGCTACATCATCGGAATTGGGATTGGCTGCTTATTGGTATTCGTTATTTTCCCGAAAACTGACTGGTTGGGATGGACACCGGGTAAACAGATGAACAAAAGGATTCGTCAGGCTACTTGGGTGGCTTCTGATTATGGCGTCTGCACGATGAAATGCAATGGAGTCGACAACAATCGTTTTGACCAAGCCCGTTTTTACGGTGATGTCAATTTTGAAATGAGTGATGTGCATGCTCCCGTTCCTCGCTACCAATTGGAACATGAGGATATGAATTTTCAGATTCTCGTGGCCGATACAATGATCACGCTTATTGAGGTAGCGCCTAAAGGAGGACAGCTTCCGACCTGCAACTGCAAGTAAAACCTATTACATTTGTTGAAATGCGCCCTGAAATGATTGAAAAGATAAACCAGCTTGCTCAAGAACTATTGCCTGAGATCATAGAGACTCGTAGACATATTCACGCAAACCCTGAATTATCCTACAAAGAGACTGAAACAGCGAAGTACATTCAGCAAAAGTTGAAAGTATGGGGTATAGAATTTAAAGCCAATGTTGGCGGAGAGGGTATAAGCGCTAAAATTGAGGGTAGGGATTGCAATAGTCGTTGGGTAGCTCTTCGCGCTGATATGGATGCGCTTCCAATTAATGAGCTTAACGATTGCGAATATAAGAGTAAAAATCCAGGAATCATGCATGCCTGTGGGCATGATGTTCACACTGCTTGTTTATTAGGGGCTGCACGAATATTACAGCAGCTTAAGTCCGAATGGAGAGGAACAGTTCAGCTGATTTTCCAACCAGCAGAAGAAGTATTACCAGGAGGCGCTTCAATCATGCTGAAAGACGGGCTTTTCGATGCAAGAAAACCAGATTCCATTTTTGGACAACATGTATTTCCCGAATTGCCTGCAGGTAAAGTAGGATTTTGTCCAGGACCATATATGGCATCAACGGATGAATTGTACGTTACTGTGAAAGGTGTTGGCGGTCATGGTGCCAAACCAGATAAAGCTGTAGACCCAGTTCTGATTGCTTCGCATCTTGTCATAGCATTGCAGCAAGTGGCTTCTAGATGGAGCAATCCACTCATGCCAACTGTGTTGACATTTGGAAAAGTAATAGCCGAAGGAGCAACGAATATTATTCCACAAGAAGTGAGATTGGAAGGCACTTTTAGAACCTTCGATGAAAAGTGGAGAGCTGATGCGCATCAACGCATGACTGCATTGGCAAAAGGACTTGTTGAAGGAATGGGTGGTGAGGTTGATTTTAGAATTGAAATTGGTTATCCCGTTGTCTACAACAATCCAGAATTGACAAATCAGGCAAAAGATGCAGCTATAGAATATCTCGGTGCAGACAATGTTGTTGATCTGCAAAGAAGAACTACCGCGGAAGATTTTGCTTATTACTCACAAGTATTGCCAGGATGTTTTTATAGACTAGGTACGTCTTCACCAGATGGAACAAAGTTCACTGCGCAAGTTCACAACGCACGCTTCGACGTGGATGAAAATAGCCTTCTTACAGGCATTGGGTTAATGGCTTGGCTTGCTATAAAAGAATAAGCGAAGTAGGAATTAATTTCCTACTTCACTATAAAACTTGATACGCATTAGGCGCAGAGGTTGCTCTTCAAAATCACCATCAAATTCTTTCATTGCATCTTCGATATCATCTGTTTCACTTTGCATGAAATATTCCATGATATCATCTTGTGCATCTTCATCAATTTCTTCGTCGATGAAGTATTGAATATTGATTTTTGTTCCAGAGTTCACAATAGCTTCGAGCTCATCAATCAGTTCATTGAGTGATTTGCCTAGGCCTTTAGCGATATCTGGAAGAGGAATTCTCTTATCGATATTTTGAATAATCTGTACTTTCTGTACACTCTTATTAACGGCACTTTTTACTACGAAATCAAGAGGACGGTCGATATTGTTGTCTTCAACGTACTTCTTAATTAGGTTAATAAACGGCATTCCGAATTTCACCGCTTTTCCTTTACCAACACCACCGATATTGCTTAGCTCATCGAGTGTTATTGGGTATTGAGTTGCCATT
>CALRZB010000211.1:0-4375 GCA_943372555.1 Chryseobacterium gleum
TGAAAACATTTCATTTGATACCAAGTATATTCAGAGTGCTACTTTCCGTGGCACTGTGAATGTCATGCAGAAAGTATCTCTGAATTTTGATAGTGGTTATGAATTCGAAACAAAGAAGTTAACTACCACTACTATCGGAATGACTTTCGACTTGCATTGCTGGGAGCTTACGGGGACATGGATTCCAATTGGGTCAAGAAAGTCTTACATGGTTCAGCTCAACATCAAATCACAAATGCTCAAAGACCTCAAGCTTCAGAAGCGAGGGAATTACGGGGATCTGCTTTACTAGGGTAGAGGCTAGATTTTAATAGAATTTTTCTGCTTTGATTTTTCTCTTGTCTTTGTTGTTGAACTTCCGATTAAAGTCCATGCGCATATGAAGGCCTGATGAAACGAAAAAATATCCTTCACCCTGCAATTGGCTTCGCACGTTTAAATCAGTGTTCCAAGAAAATATTGATAGGGGCAGTCTAAAGCCGAGTGTGGCTTGATAATAATTGGGATTAGAGAAATTCAAATTATTGTCAACATTCACTCCAAATGCATAGTGCATTACGCGGAATGTATAACCATCAAGAGCTATATCAAAACTTGGTTTGATACCATCTTTAATGATTGGTGTGTTAGCTTGTTCTCCGGGTATAATTGCTTTACTGCCATTGTCAACCATTCTTGCTTTGATTCCAATAAAGTCGCTTCGAACAGGGTAGTTTGTGGTATAATTTTTTTCAAAACGATACTTCCAATATAGTCCAGCTGAGTAGCTGAACATATAGGTGTTTACTGAATAGGTGGCAATCGAGTCCGTAAGTATATCATTGAAATAGAGATCTGTTCCAATCCAAAATGAAAGTGTTTTGGCTCTGGTACTTTTTTCTTTTTTTACTTCTTCTCTTAAGATTCGATATTCAACTTGACTCTTTAATTTTTTTAGTTCACTATCACGCTTTCCATATATATTTTCCAATTCCTTTATGGTCTGATAAGATTCCCAGTAGTTGCCTTGCTCCTTGTTTGAAATGGCTTGGTTCATTCCAATTTTAATGTTGTAGTCATTGTATTCTGAACATATATCTTCATATGCTTTGGGATTCACATCTGCTAATTTGTCAAGAACTAATTTGTGTTTCTGCACGTTATCATACTCATCGAATTTTATTGCAAGTTTGAATTTGTCAGATTCATCGTCAAAATATAGGCTTCTGATTTCATTTTTTTTATCCGATATCTTGGAGTCACAGGTTGCAACGCTACAATAGATAGAAATGGCTTCGAGTGCCTTGAAGTATTCGCGCTGATCTTTCTTTTCGGCTAATTCTCTGAACAGTTGGTCTTCATAGTCCTTATAGGCGGTTTCTAATGTACTAACGAGCTCAGTATTGTTGCTGTAATCAATCTTAAGACGATTAAGTTGGACAATTCCGTCATAGTAAGATCCGGACTTCAAAAGTTTTTTTGCGTTTTCAAAATCGCTCTCGAATTCCACTTGATCTTGAGAATTGGCAAGACGACCTATTTCCAGATTATATATTTCTAATAATGCATTCCAGTCTGTGAGATCTAATGTTTCATCAAGGTAAATAGCGGTATTAAAATCTTTATTGATATCCTCGTATTTTTTTTTAATCGGTTGAACATCTATTTTTCGATCGGAATAAATGGTGCCATTAATTTCGGCATTTAAAGCGGTCAACCTGCTAGTACATTTTTTGAACGTTGCGGATGCCAATTCTTTTTTGTTGATTTTATATTTCCCCCAGAGAGTTTTTTTCTTCTGGTCTAGACAGAAATCAATCGAAGCGAAACCAATTTCAGTTGAAGTTTCTATTTTGATTTGTGATTGGAAATATTCCGAGAATTGTCCTTTTGATTCGCTAACTGAATGTTTAGTCTCTCCGCTAACTTCGATGAATATAGCTTCGGACATTAAAATCTGAAGATCTTTGGTGAGTACATCCTTCAATTTTTGAATTTGCTCTTCTTTGTTTTTTTCGAACTTCTTGGATGAGATTATTTCAATGAATAGAGTGTTGTTCGAATTCGGTTTCTCGAAGTCTATACAATCTTGACTAAGTCCAACAAATGAGACTAGAATTAGGAAAGTGAAAACAAAAAATAGCTTTTTCATTAGAGCGAATTGGGCGCAAATTTAGAGTTAACGTACCAATGTTACATGACCTACATGCTCGAACTCTTTAAAACCGCAGTTCAGCCTAGCCTCATATTTCCATAGATATACATCATTTGGAGCTTCTTCGCCGTCAATTAGTCCATTCCATGTGGGATTATCTCCTCTAGATTCATGAATCATTACACCCCATCTATTGAAAATTTGAAGATGGGATGTCGACGGAGCAACATCAGTAGATACGACCTCAAAATCATCATTAAGAAAATCACCATTTGGTGTAAATGAGTTAGGCGCATAAACAACCATGGAATAAGGAATACTTACGGAGCTCGTTGCAGTGTCTGTGCATCCAAAATTATTAAATGCTATTAGGCTTGGGTAGTAGGTGCATTCTCCTGTTTTAGCAAACTGATGAAATGGATCTGTGAAGTAAGACTGGAAGCCATCATCAAAGTTCCATTGATAAGCGGTTGCATTTGCAGATAAATTCTGGAACAGGACATTAAGGGCATCCGGTGAGTCAAAAGATGTGTAATCGAATGCCGCTGTTGGTTGAGGATAAACCGTTATTTCAATATTGGTGGTATCCGTGCAGGAATTGCTATTTACCGCAATGACTTGCACGTTGTAGGTGCCTGAATAATCAAATGAATATTGCAGTGTGTCGCCTACATAGAAATTTCCGTCACCTAATGTCCAGTAGTAGTTGGTGGCGTTAATGGAATTATTACTAAACTCGATCATTAATGGTGGACAACCGATAGAAGTGTCTGTAATTATTTGTGCTACAGGTGTAGTAATGACATTGAGTTCGTTTGTTGCTGTATTTGGGCATCCGTTTATAGTAGAGATAGCAGTTAGGCTCACTGTAAAATCTCCTTCCTGATTGTATATGTGGGATGGCTCTATTTCATTGCTAGTGGTTCCATCTCCAAAATTCCAAACATATCCAATTATAGGGTCACCGAATGGAGTCAGCGTGGTTGACTCGCCAACACATAAGAACTGTTCGCTTGAAGTAAAGTTGAATTCGGGAGCGGGTAATACTTCGATTATTTGTGTTGCGGTATCCTGAGCGCCGCAGAAATTACCAGCGATGAAAATGACCTCATAAAATCCATCATTTTCAAAAATGTGGTCTGGGTCTTCTGCGGTAGATGTTGCTCCATCACCATAGTCCCATGTGAAATATGTAACACCAAACATCTCTTGGTCGAATGAAACTGGAAGTGCTTCACATCCCACAATTGGATCAGCATTGAAAAAGGCTGTAATGCTATTTGGAACTACTGTTATATTTTGAATATTGGACACAATTCCGCATTGGTTTTGAGCAGTTAATGTGAGAGGATAGGTTGCAAAATCATCGTATGCATAATAGATGTGCGAAAGTAGATTTTCTTGTGAATCGCTCGTTATGTCATCGCCAAAATCCCAGTTATAGGTAGTCTGCCAAGCGCACTCTGTTGTGTTGTACATCTCTAACATCATCGCAGAACAGATGGTGTCTGTTGTTGGGCTAAACAACGGTTGCGGCGGAGAGTAGACTAACATGGAGTCACTATAACTTGTGGTTCCACAAATGTTGGTGACGTTCAAATTAATGAAATAGAAAATGGAGTCACATGGTGCTGCAGGGAAAGTTTGAACCCCAGGCTCACTTACGTTACTTGATCCAAAAGGCTGTATATTCCAATCGTATGTTAATTCAGCTCCTATCGTTGTATTATTGATAGCAACGTCTATTGGACCGCACCCTACATGTTGATCAAGTGTAAATGAAGTCTCAGGCAAAGCGAGTATGTGAATGGCTTGCGATATTGAATCTTGACATCCAAAGGGACTGGATGTAATTAATTTTACATCGAAATACCCAGTGTCTTGAAAAGTAAATATTGGATTAATATTTAAGCTTGTACCGAGCACATCACCGAAAATCCATTGATAACTAAGTTGACCGCAAGTTGTGCAGGTGCTTTGATTTGTAAATGAGACTGGCGCGGCTTCGCAAGCGCTGCTAGGGTAGGAGAATTCAGCGACAGGTACCTCATTAATATTTATAATGATTTGATCGCTGTTTGTGCACGAATTCAAATCTGTAAAAGTGTAAGTGAATATGTTGTTTCCGATATTCAAATCAGATGGAGTGACTACACTTGAAGGCAACCATTCTGCAGCGAGTCCTGTTGCTTCAAGTGGGCTGTATCCTGATAAATGAAAAGAAGGTTCGTCTGCACATAA
>CALRZB010000212.1:0-4372 GCA_943372555.1 Chryseobacterium gleum
TATAGATCCAAAAACAACAAAACAAACAAAAAGATAAAAAGATGAGTAACGGAGTTAAAATCGGTCTACTTGTAGTAATTGCAGGAATTCTTGGCCTTATCACTTTCAAAATGACAAGTGCTGCGAACACGCACATTGGTCAGCGTCCAGCTGCTGATACTACTATCACTGGAAAAGGTGCTAATCCACAAGCTGCTACCACGGGCGGCATGTCTGCTTCTCGCGCTGCTACAACAGTTCAATTTTCTGAAACAGAATTTGATTTTGGTAAAATGAAACAAGGTGATCAAGTTGAGCACATTTTCAAATTTACAAACACTGGAAACGAGCCATTGATCATCGAAGATGCTAAAGGTTCATGCGGTTGTACTGTTCCTTCTTATCCAAAAGAGCCGATAGCACCTGGTGCAACTGGAGAGATTTTGGTGAAATTCAACAGTGCTGGAAAGAGCAACAATCAACAAAAGACTGTAACTCTTACTGCGAATACAAATCCGCTTACAACAGTTCTTACTATTAAAGCATTTGTAGAAGTACCAGCTGGTTCTGAAAAAGCAGCACCTGCAGGTCACTAAGACAAACTGTACTAGCATATCGCAAAGAAACCTCGTGAAAACGGGGTTTTTTTATGAATAGACTTGTCAATTATTGAATGGAATTTACCACAAGGAAATATGAATTTTTTTATCGTCGTGCATCTTTCAATAAAGAACAGATGAAACGTTTCTATTCCATTCTATTCTTCGTGATGATGGCACTTGTGTCGTTTTCACAAGTGAATCCCAAGGACACGACTATTCTCCAAAGTGGCGAACTTGATCTTATTACGATTTCACCGAAAGAACCTGAGGTGGTGTATGGAAGCAAAGAGCTTAACGTGGCTGATTTTGTTTTCAAAGGCGATACGTTGTATCTATTGGCTTACGAAGCCGAGGAAAGATGGAAGCGTCAGGAAGAAAGTAAAATTACGTTGTTCAATGGATGCAATCTGATCAAGTTGGATTCAAGCATGAATGAAATAAAACGTGTTCCCGTTCCTGAAATCAGCAAAGGACTTTTTGAAGGCTATATGAATATGATATTCGTGGAGGGGAGGTATAACTACTATATGCATGAGCCTTCGCTCCAAGGTGAATTTTACAAAATCGATCGCGATACTTTCAATGTATTTATCGCGCCGCTGATTGATACCATCGGAGATTACATCTGTTTTACGACATTCGACCCCAATTATCCCGCTTTTGAATACAAGACGTATAATCAAGTAGATTCTACGATTAAAACTGTTAGATACCTCGCTAATGACTTGGTGTTGGAGCTATTCAGAAGTGAATACAAATACCTGAGTCCACGCGATCGACTCGATGCTTACAAGCTAGAATTATCAACTGGAATCGAGAAGGAGGTTATAGCCGCATACATGCGGGGTTTTCAGAATTCACCTTACTTCGAACCGGTGAATGCGCCCATGTTTGTTGTGAATGATACATTACTAATTCTCGATCATTATCATGATAAACTATTGAAGATGGAAGTGTCGGGTGAATTGATTGATAGTCTTACCATCAAGTATCATCACATGAAAGGGCCCGAGAAGTGGACAGGAAAGGTGAAGCAAGATGCGAAGACAAGGAAGATATACACCATTACCGAAAAAGGTGGGTGGAATTACATTCAAGAAATAGATACCAAAAACGGACAAACAGTGCACTCCCAGCGATTACATTACAAGTACGTAGATCAAGTCAAGTTTCACAACGGATATGTCTACTATGTCTATCGTCCTTTTGAAAGTTCACAAAAGAGATTTTTATACCGGGAAATAGTGATACCATAATTTTGTTGGTTGAGTATATTTGTTTACCAAAACCAACACTATGAAACACTTACTATCACTGGTCTTCGCTCTATTTGCCTTTGTATTAGGAGTTACGGCTCAAACAGAGCAATCCGCTTTTTCAATCACAGGTCACGGAGTGGCAACACCATTTGCTACCGATTACCAAGCTATAGGAATTAACCCCGCAAACTTGGACTTCGGAACGGGGTACGAAGGAAAGCGCTTCACTATGGGGTTAGCAGAGTTTGGCGTTTCTGTTTACTCTGGAATGTTATCTAAACCAGACGTAAGAAAGAATCTTTTTGGTGGAACATTTCAAGAACTATCTCAGCAAGAGCAATTGCAATACGCAACGGATTTCGCCAATACGAATAATGCTGCCGACATAGACATCATGTGGACAGGAATGTGTTTGAATACCGAAAGATTCGGAAGCTACGCATTTAGTGTTCGCGATAAGGTGGATTATTATTCTCAATTTGGTGATCAAGTCGCAAAGCTTCTTTGGTTGGGCTATACATCTCCATATTTCACAGATTATGTATTGAGCTCTGGTGATACGATTCCATCGTATCAGAATATGTCTCCGGATTCGATTGCTTTGATTGTTCAAGGTTTGAATGAATTGAATCCTCAATCGATTTCTCAATTGGCTCAAGGCACACATTTCAGAATGAGTTGGGTGCGTGAATTCAATTTCGCTTACGGCAAAAGAATATTAAATACTGAATCATTTAGTTTGAATATTGGTGTTGGGTTGAAATACTTGTTAGGACAAGGCTATTTGCAATTGGATGCAGAAGATGGAAAAGCAGAAGCCTTCAGTTCATTGAGTCCAATTTTTAATATTGATTATAGCAGCGTTGTAAATGGTAACCCATCAGCACTTCCTAGTGATGCTAACAAGCTGATGCCAGTAGGACATGGCTTCGGCTTCGATCTTGGTGTTTCTGCTTTGATCAAAGAAAAATTGATTTTAAGCGCTGCCGTTACGGATATCGGGTCTATGAAGTGGGATGGCAATGTGTATTCGTTGAATGATGTGAACTTGACCAACTTCAATACAAGTGGATTGGATAACTTGAATTTTTACGACCAGTTGGAACAATTGAATGGATCAGACGGAATTGTTGAATGGCAAGGAAGTAAAAGTTTGGAAACAAAGCTTGCAACTACGATGCGCGCGGGAGCTGGATTGATGTTGAATGATATGTTGAAGTTCGGTGTAGACTTCGTAGCTCCATTGAACGATGAAGTAGGTTCTATTGAAAATGCATCGATTGCAGTAGGAGGGGAGTTCTCACCAGTAAAGTGGATTCATCTTTCTTTGGGTGTGATGAATGGGGGAAACTACGACACGAAGATTCCAGCGGGTCTGCGATTTACCATTGGTAACGGCTCGTATGAGTTTGGTGCAGCGACTCGAGACTTGCTTACTTTCTTTACAGAGGAGCAGCCAACAGTGTCTGCTGCTGCGGGATTCTTGAGATTTAGATTTTAATTCTTAACACTATTTGACACCCTTCATGAAATTCATGAGGGGTGTTTTAGTTTACATTCACATCTAAATTCTTTTTATGAAGACAAGAAATATTATAGCGGGCGTCTTATCAATCTTGGTTTTGGCGATTACCGTTCTTGCATTGCTTGGTATTTGGGATATTATTCAATGGGAATATGTGCAGCGTTATTTCTGGAAGAGCATTCAATCGTTGATTGTTATCTTGATTAGTAGTGTTGTTGTTTATCTCATCCAGCAGATGTTTCACAAAGAATCTGACGTCAAGCCATAAACATCTGACGTTCGAAACTGTTTTAAGTTTTAATTAAAAATCAAAAGAGATGAAAGGATTGTTCTTCATGTTAGGAACAGCGATGGCTTTGATGAGTTGCGCTCAAGTGAATACTGCGAGTTCGGATTCAATTAAGGTTGATTCTCTTTCAGTAAATACAAAATCTATGGATAGTTTGGAGTTGGCCACATTTGGCTCAGGTTGTTTTTGGTGTGTTGAAGCAGTGTTTCAAGATATCAAAGGCGTAGAAAAAGTGACTAGCGGTTATAGCGGTGGTCAAATCAAAAATCCGAGTTACAGAGAAGTATGCGCAGGCACTACAGGTCATGCGGAGGTTATTCAAATCGCTTTCGATCCTGCTGTAGTCGAATATTCCACTCTATTAGAAGTGTTTTTCTCTACACATGATCCTACCACGTTGAATAGACAAGGAGCGGATGTGGGCACACAATATCGCAGTGCGATTTTCTATCACAATGCGAAGCAAAAAGAGTTGGCAGAATTGGCAATCAAAGTAGCTAATGAAAGTGGCGATTGGAAAGATCCGATTGTTACTGAAGTTACAGAGTTTGCCACCTTCTATCCTGCAGAGGATTATCACCAAGACTATTACAATCTAAATGGCACACAGCCGTATTGCTCCATCGTCATTACACCTAAGGTGGATAAGTTTAAGAAAAACTTTAAGGAGTTGCTGAAGTAGTTTGATAGTTTGATAGTGTGGTAGTGTGGTAGTGTG
>CALRZB010000213.1:0-4321 GCA_943372555.1 Chryseobacterium gleum
GAGAAAATAAAACCCATTTCCTTATATTTAAACGTTTCAAAGAATTTAAATTAATAAGCCGCTGTTAGCCGCCTATATTTGGGTTTACAATCTTTCTCGAGCGCTCAAATGATGGGGTTATGACGAAACACAAACGGTCAATTGAACAACTATTAATCAAATAAAAAATGGCAAAATTCATAACGACAAAACAAATTACTTCGGAATTGGAAGACCTTATTAAAAAGGCGGACGAAAGACTTTACGTTGTTTCTCCTTATCTGAAACTTTCTAAAGACTTTAGAGACCTACTAACTTATCGTAACACCAACAGGAAAGACACAAAAATAATATTCGGAAAGCAAGAACTTAACCCCGAACAAATGACATTTTTTCAAGGGCTAAGGTTTGTCTATTTATTTTTCTCGGAGGACTTACATGCAAAGTGTTATATCAACGACACAAAAATGATTATTACATCCATGAATTTTTATGACTTCTCAATGATGAACAACAAAGAAATGGGAATCCTCATTGACAAAGCTGTAACCGAAGACATCCAAGTTTATAATGACGCTTGGAGTGAAATTGATTTTATAGAAAAGACAAGTAAACCATTTGACTTTGTAAGTAAGCCAATTTCTTCGTCTTCTCCGACAGAACTAGTCAATGAGACAAAATCAGAAAGTAAAGCAGAAACTATTTCTCAACCCAAAGTAAACTTTACTGGAAAGTATTTATCAGCAACAGCATTGTCAAAAGAACTTGGTATATCAAGTAAAGACCTGACCTATAAAATTGAAAAACTCAAATGGATAGAGAAAAAGAATGACGAATGGGTTTTGACAAATTTAGGAAAAAGCAAAGGTGCAGAAATCAAGAAAGGACAATACGGTGACTACATCGCATATCCGGAGACAGTAATAAAAGAGTTAGTATAAATGAAAAAAATTGACGGAACACCAAAGACAATCAGAGAGCTATTTACAGGTGTTAAATATACAATTCACTACTACCAGCGCGAGTACCAATGGCAAACAAAACAAATTGAAGAACTCATTGACGACTTAACAGAAGAATTCTTTGAGTTTTATTCTGACCAAGACGAAAGAGGAAAAGTATTAGACTATGGCCATTATTTCATGGGCTCCATTGTTTTGACCGCTGACGATAATGCAATTATTGATGGACAACAACGCTTAACTTCATTAACGCTGCTGCTAATTTATTTATATCATCAGTTGGAAGACGAAGAAGAAAGAGCAGAAGTACTTCAACTGATTTATTCTAAAAAAGCAGGAACGAAGACATTCAATATTCATGTGCCTGAAATGCCGGAACGCTATGACGTAATGAATGCATTACTTCAAGATGAATACATGGATGTGTCAAAGCATTCTGAGACTATACGCAATATCTACAATCGCTACGCTGACATCAAGTCAATAATGAATGATACCTTGCCTAAAGAGGCATTGGATATTTTCAAGGACTGGCTTATTGACAATGTAGACTTTATCAGAATAGTAGCACAAACCGAACAGGATGCTCACAAAATATTCGTTTCAATGAACGACCGAGGTTTGAGTTTAACTCCAACCGAAATGTTGAAGGGTTATTTGCTCAGTAAAATTGAAAATGACAGCGTTCGACAACAAGCAAATGACCTTTGGAAAAAAAGAATACTCGAATTAAAAGGTTTAGGCAAGGAGGAAGAAAGCGATTTTATTAAAAACTGGATTCGCTCACAATACGCAGAAACAATCAGAGAAAGAAAGAAAAATGCATTGCCAGGTGATTTCGATATTATTGGTACTGCCTTTCACAAATGGGTGAGGGAACACAACACACAAATGAAATTGGTGAAGAGCAAAGACTTTGAAGACTTTGTTTTGAAACAGTTTGATAAGTTCAGCCAAATTCACCTCGACTTAAAAAAGTACTCGTCTACCCTAACCTCCGGTTTTGAATATGTTTTCTATAATGCGGATAGAAACTTTACCCTTCAATATCAACTCGTTCTTGCTGCGATTGATCCTGTGGAGACCAAAGAGGAATCAGACAAAAAAATAAAATTGGTATCCTGCTTTTTGGATTTGTACTTTACACGGAGAATTTTCAATTACAAAACCGTTGACTATTCATCCATGGTGTACAATGTATTCTTGCTTTCAAAACGAATCCGCAGAAAACCTTTAACAGAATTACTTGAAGCATGCAAACAAGAAATTGCTGCAATGGAATTCCAATTGGAAACCATCGATGATTTCCGCTTGAATGGATGGACAATACGGTACATGTTACACATCCTTTCGCGTGTAACGGATTACATAGAAACACAAAGTGGCATTCCTTCTAATTTCAATAACTACATCAACAGGGAAATTAAAAACCCTTATGATATTGAACACATCATTTGCGACCACCACGATTGGTTTTTAGCTGAGTACCCGGAGAAGGAAACATTTGATAAGCACCGCAACAAGTTTGGTGGATTATTGCTTTTGCCAATGGACAAAAACAGAAGCTTGAACGATTTGACTTTTGACAAAAAGCTGCCGATTTATTTTGGTGAAAATTTATTAGCAAAGTCACTAAACAGCGATTGCTATCTAAATAACCCGCAATTTAGGCGTTTCTTTGAATCTGAAAAATTGCAATTCAAGGCCTACTCTACTTTTGACAAAAACGCTCTACTCGAAAGACAAGAATTATATGAGGAATTGGCTAAAAAGATTTGGGGCATAACTCGCTTAGATGAACAATTAAATTAAACATGGCGGCACATAACGAAGATTCCAGAGTAAAAATTCCAACGATATTGCACCTAGTACGGTTGGGTTTTGAGTACCTTTCGTTGAGAGGACAAACATGGGATGAAACAACAAATATTTTCACCAATATTTTTAATGATAGTATCAAACGCTTAAATCCTGAATTTTCGGATGGAGATGTGAAGCGGTTATATGATGAAGTTTCTCTTTGTCTGGAAAATGAGGATTTAGGAAAAGCATTCTACGAAAAAATTGTTGCCACATCAGGAACACGCATTATTGACTTTGAAAATTTTAACAACAATACGTTCAACGTTGTTACTGAACTTACTTATAAAAAAGATGACGAAGAGTTTCGACCCGACATCATTCTCTTAATCAATGGGATCCCTTTAGCTTTTATAGAAGTTAAGAAACCCAATAACCAAGATGGTATTTTAGCTGAACACAAACGTATACAAACACGTTTCGAGAATAAGAAATTTAGAAAGTTTGTAAACCTCACACAGTTAATGGTATTCTCCAATAATATGGAGTATGACAGGAACTCTCCTTTACCCATTGAAGGTGCATTTTATGCTACGGCTTCCTATCAAAAACCAGGATTTAATTATTTTAGGGAAGAAGAAAAGTTCGACCTAACTCAATTACTTTCCGATGTACCCGATGATATTGAAACCGCTATTTTAAAAGATACCAACTTAGTAGGCATTAAAAATTCTTCTGAATTTATCACCAATAAAAATCCCGATTCTCCTACTAATAGAATTTGCACGTCTTTATTTCAACGCAATCGCTTATCCTTTATACTGCAATACGGATTGGTGTATGTAAAAGATAAAAATGGACTTCAAAAGCACATCATGCGTTATCCGCAGCTGTTTGCCACAAAAGCCATTGAAAAGAAATTAGAGGAAGGAATTAAAAAAGGAATTATTTGGCATACTCAAGGAAGTGGAAAGACAGCACTAGCCTTTTACAGTGTAAAGTACCTCACCGATTATTTTCACTCAAAAGGAGTGGTGCCTAAGTTTTATTTCATTGTTGATCGAATTGATTTATTGATTCAGGCAGGACTAGAATTTAAGAGTCGAGGTTTAGTAGTGCATAATATTAATTCAAGGGAAGAGTTTTCTCGCGATATAAAATCTACCAGTGTAATTCACAACAATTCGGGTAAAGCTGAAATTACCGTTGTGAACATTCAAAAATTTGAGGACGATTCAGATGTAATCAGAAACAATGATTACAATTTAACTATTCAACGTGTTTACTTCTTGGATGAAGTGCATAGAAGCTATAATCCCAAAGGTAGTTTCTTAGCAAATCTCCACGAATCGGATGCGAATGCTATAAAAATTGGGTTAACAGGAACGCCTCTACTAGGAACTGATTTTAATTCGAAATCTTTATTTGGGGGCTACATCCATAAATACTACTATAATTCTTCAATTTCTGATGGGTATACGTTGCGTTTGATCAGAGAAGAAATTGAAACAACGTACAAGTTAAGTTTGCAGCAAGCATTAGAAGATATAAAATTGCTCAAAGGTGATGCTGAAAAAAAG
>CALRZB010000214.1:0-4319 GCA_943372555.1 Chryseobacterium gleum
ATAAATCACCTCGGAAGAAGAGCAGAACACCGTCAGGCGCTCTTGATGAACCTCGCTTGTTCATTGATTGAACATAAGCGAATTAACACAACTGTTGCTAAAGCGAAAGCTCTACGCAAATACGTTGAGCCACTTATCACGAAATCAAAGACCGATAGCACTCACAGCCGTCGTGTCGTATTCAGCTACCTTAAAAACAAAGAAGCTGTTACCGAATTGTTCCGTGAAGTAGCACCAAAAATCAATGACCGTCCAGGTGGATATGTTCGCATCATCCGCACAGGATACCGTCCTGGTGATAATGCTGATACTTGCCTCATCGAACTTGTTGACTTCAACACAATCTACGGAAACGAAGCAGTTAAAACTGCAGCTAAAAAACGTACTCGTCGTGGTGGAGCTAAAAAGAAAGAAGACGGAACTGTTGATGCTACTGATGCTGTTTCTGACGCACCAGAAGCTGAAGCTAAGCCAAAAGCTAAACGCGCTACTAAAAAGAAAACTGACGAAGGTTCTGCTGAATAAGCTTGAATGTTCTGATAATATTAAAAAAAGACCGTCGAATAGACGGTCTTTTTTTTTAATGTTTGTTTCTATTTCTCATTCTCTATACTCAATCCTCTATTCATTCTGTTTCTGATTCTGTTTCTCATTCTAAAAAATCTCCCTCTCTAAACTTGATCCTCTATTCATTCTGTTTCTGATTCTGTTTCTCATTCTAAAAAAACCACAAGAATCAACTTGAGAATTTTTTTAGAAAGAGAATGACAATGAGAATCAGAATGAATAGAGATTGAGAGAATTGAGAATGGAGACTCTCAGTGAGAACGAATAGAGATTTTTAGATTTCAGTCTTGAGAATCACTCCCATTGTTCGTACTTTTACCACCCAAATGATCCGAGATATACAACCCGCAGTACTAATCCTAGAAGATGGTACTGTTTTCCACGGTAAATCATGCGGAGCCGTGGGAATTACCACTGGTGAAATTGCATTCAATACTGCAATGACCGGTTACCAAGAAGTTTTTACTGATCCATCGTATTACGGCCAAGTGCTCGTAATGGCTACCTCGCACATAGGAAACTATGGTGTGAAGTCAGATGAAATCGAATCCGAAAACTGCAAAGTAGCTGGCGTTATCATCAAAAAATTCTCCGATGTAGCTAGCCGTATTGGTGGCAATGGAACACTTCAAGATTACCTCGTTAGAGATAACGTTGTCGGTATCTGTGATATAGACACACGCTCCCTAGTTAGACACATCCGTCAAGCAGGTGCTATGAACTGTATCATCGCTGCCAATGCATCAAAAGCAGAATTCACCGACGCAGAAATCACTGATCTGAAAGCGAAATTGAAAGCAGTGCCTTCTATGGATGGACTTGAACTTTCATCTAAAGTAGCTGCTACAGAATCATTCTATTTCGGCAATCCTGATGCAGAGTTGAAAGTCGCTGTGCTTGATTTCGGAATCAAAAAGAACATCCTTCGTTGCCTAGACGAACGCGGAGCATATTGCAAAGTGTTTCCTCTTGATGCTACCAAAGAAGAAATTCTTGCGTGGAATCCTGATGGAATCATGTTCAGCAATGGTCCTGGTGATCCAAGTGCAATGCCTAAAACAATCGCATTAGTAGGTCAATTGATCGAATCTAATTTGCCTTGTTTCGGTATTTGTCTAGGACATCAAATAATAGGATTGAGCCAAGGTTTGAAGACCATTAAAATGTTTAATGGCCACCGCGGTATTAATCACCCTATCAAGAATTTAATTACCACCAAGTGTGAAATTACTAGTCAAAACCATGGCTTCGTTATTTCACCAGATAGTATAAATGCGAATCCTAATATTGAGGTAACGCACATTCATTTGAATGACAATACTATTGCCGGTATTAGAATAAAAAACAAGCCTGTCTTCTCCGTGCAATACCATCCGGAAGCGAGCGCAGGTCCGCATGATTCAAGATATTTGTTCGATCAATTTATCGAAAATATCAAGGCGGCAAAACTCGTGAATGCCTGAATCCATTCACCTATTATTAATGAAATAGAATAAAACGAATGTCATCTATTGCAAAAATTCATGCGCGCCAGATCCTCGACTCTCGCGGCAATCCAACAGTAGAAGTTGAGGTAATCACAGACCAAGGTATTGTTGGTCGCGCTGCCGTTCCAAGCGGTGCATCTACCGGTATTCACGAAGCAGTTGAGCTACGCGACAACGATAAAGGAATTTATCTTGGAAAAGGAGTTACTAAAGCAGTTCAAAACGTAAACGCTACACTCAATGATGAGTTGAATGGTGTTTCTGTTTTTGATCAGCAAACAATCGATCGTGCGATGTGTGCAATCGATGGTACCGACAGCAAAGCTGTTCTTGGTGCAAATGCAATCCTGGGTGTGTCTCTTGCTGTGGCTCGCGCTGCTGCTGATACTATCGGAATGCCATTGTACCGTTACGTAGGTGGTGTTGGAGCTAACACGCTTCCAATTCCGTTGATGAACATCATCAATGGTGGTGCACATGCCGACAACAAAGTAGACGTTCAAGAATTTATGATTCTTCCTGTTGGCGCGGAATCATTCAGCGAAGCGTTGCGCATGGGAGCTGAAGTATTTCACAACCTAAAATCGGTTTTGAAAAAACAAGGTCACAGCACAAACGTAGGTGATGAAGGCGGATTCGCTCCAAACTTGGCAAGCAATGAAGAAGCTCTTGTTGTAGTAATGCAAGCAATCGAAGCTGCAGGCTACAAGCCAGGAGAAGATATCTACATCGGACTTGATTGCGCGAGCACAGAGTTCTATGATGCAGAGAAAAAACTATATCGCCTCGGTAGCACTGGTGAAGAACTTACAAGTGCACAGATGGTCGGATATTGGGCTGATTGGTGCAAGAAGTACCCAATTGTTTCTATCGAAGATGGCTGTTCAGAAGACGACTGGGATGGATGGAATTTGTTGACCAAAGAACTTGGTGGCAATGTGCAGCTTGTGGGTGACGATTTGTTCGTGACTAATGTTGCTCGTTTGGCGCAAGGTATCCAGCAAGGCATTGCGAATTCTATTCTTGTAAAAGTGAATCAAATTGGTACACTAACAGAAACGATCGACGCAGTGAACATGGCTCACCGTGCTGGTTATACTAGTATCATGAGTCACAGAAGTGGTGAGACAGAAGATACTACGATTGCGGATTTGGCGGTGGCATTGAATTGCGGACAGATTAAAACAGGTTCAGCAAGCCGCAGCGACCGGATAGCGAAGTACAACCAACTTCTACGTATTGAAGAAGAGTTGGGTACTACTGCATATTTCCCTGGAAAGAATTTCCCATACACGCGCTAATTAAAATTAGAAAATAAAATTTAAAATCCCCGAGCGGCAACGTTTCGGGGATTTTTTTTGGAGCTTGCTTGAGATTTCAAAACCAACTACTCAAGATAAGCTGAACTCACCCAATTGTTAATTAAAAGCATATAGTTTGTCTTGTTCTTTTCCAATATATTGGGCGCTTTAATTTTCTTTTGTACATTTATTGCATACAATTATGCTTTGTTGTTGAGTTTCGCTTAAAATAGAAGTAACAGTTGTAAAAACGAGTTAAAGCACTTAAGCACCGAGCAAATTAAAAACAAGAGGGAATGAGGCCGTCCATTTTATTTATCACTTCGATTATTATGATACTGGTTCTGATGGCCTGTAGTTCCAATGAAAGTGCTCCCTTAAATAGTGAAAAAGCAACATCGGACACTTTAAGTTCATCCGATTTTACTAAGTCTTTTGAAGGGACGATAAATGGCGAATATGGAATTACCATGATATTAACGAGGGTTGGTAATTCATTAAGCGGAACATATTCGTATACGAGTAAGCGAATTCCTATTAAAATTTCTGGCAATATTGATAGCAGTGGGAACCTCACAATAAATGAGTTTAATGCTGCAGGAAGTATGACCGGAATTTTTAAGGGTCAGTTAAACGGATTAAACATCACTGGAAATTGGGAAAAACCTGATGGATCTAAGATAATGCCTTTTTTGATTTCGGAAACCCCAAATGAAAATCTAGATTTATCAGATGAACAAAAATCTAATCCGAATGACTTTTTGCCAAAAGGATATGTGGTTTTTGAAAAAATTGAGGGTGACTTGAATAGAGATGGTTTAAACGATTGTGTTCTCATCATTAAAGGCACCGATAAAAGTAAAATTATTCAAGAAGAATATCGCGGAAAGTTAGATCTCAATAGAAGAGGTATTCTGGTGCTCTTTAGGAAAAATAGTGTTTATGAATTGGCAGTAAAAAATTA
>CALRZB010000215.1:0-4310 GCA_943372555.1 Chryseobacterium gleum
CGTATCGACAGCCTTACTTATGGCATCGACGAAGCTGGTTTCTCAGTTGCGCAAACATTCGCTTCTAAGCACTAATCCTCTTTATTAATCACTAAAAAAGAGAATTATGCCTAAAGTAAAAATGCCAAAAGGTGCCCCCAGCCTGGACATGACGCCCATGGTTGACTTGGGATTCTTATTGGTTACTTTCTTCATCCTCACGGCGAAGTTTAGGCCTAATGAACCTGTTATTGTAGACACCCCAAGATCTACCTCAGAACTTGCTCTTCCAGAGAAAGTAATGTTGGTGACTATTGACTCTAAGGGCCGTGTTTTCTTGGATATCACCGGTAAAGACGTAAAAAGAGCTATGCTTGAAGGTATGCTTGTAGCATATCCTAATGTCAAAATCTCTGAAGAATCAGCTACGCGATTCTCGCTTCTCGGTACATTCGGACAACCGATTCAAAGATTAGAGCAGTATGTTAAGGGTGACGAAAAAGTTCGTGCAGCAATGGACGCAAGAGAAGACGCAGGAATTCCTGTTGACTCGTTGAATAATCAACTTGGCGATTGGATTCTTTCAGGATATCAAGCATTCATGTACGATGCAAAAGACAAAGGGTTCACAGACAAACAACTTCGTACAACAGATGGTCTGCGCTATGCTATCAAAGCTGATGGCGGAACAGACTACGAGTTGGTAGAGAAAGTAATTGATATTTTCCGCGACAAACAAATTTATCAGTTCAATATGGTAACCAGCCTTGAAGGTATGGATGAACCTGTTGTTGCTGCTGCTGAATAATCCACAACCCCAAAAACCTAGAAAACAATGGCAGAAATAGTACAAGCCGAAGGTGGTGGTGGTAAACACCAAAAGAAGAAAGCGAAAAAAGGCCACGTTCACATGGACATGACCCCAATGGTTGACCTTGCGTTCCTACTGTTGACGTTCTTCATTCTTGCAACTTCCCTCAGCAAGCCTAAAACAATGGAAATCATCTACCCAAAAGATGAAACCGATAAGGATAAACAAACCAAAGTAGCAGACGAACTCGCAACTACTGTTCTCGTTGGAGAGAAAGACGAGTACATCTTCTATTACGTTGGAAAGTTTAATCCAGATTCTACTACACTATTTCACACCGACTACTCGAAAGATGGTTTGCGTAAAGTCCTTCTCGACCGAAACAAACGTATCAATGATCAAGTGTCGGAGTTGAAAATTAAACTCAACAACGAAGAGATCAACGATAGTATATACAGTAAAATGTATAGTAAAATTGTTGGTGACTCTCTTGCTCCTTTCGTAGTGGTTAAAACCCTTCCTACATCCAAGTTTAAAAACGTGGTTAATGTAATGGACGAGTTGAATATCACAAACGTGAAGAAAAGAGCAATTGTAGATATGGGTGATAGCGAAAAAATCGCAATGCGCCAGAAAGTGGTTGAGCTCGGATTAAATAAAAAATAAAATGAACGCAAGCTGTTCGTAATTGTACAGTCTTGCATACCATTAAAAATTACGCCTATGACCTCTTTAATTGTCATACTGATAGTATCAATTTTGATTGCTATTGTCGGTTTCGAGAACGGTTGGAACAACCTTCTCAGTGGGACGCGTAATAACCTCGTTTTTGAAGATAAAAACAAGGCTTACGGCGCCTACGCCCTTAGAAAAGGATACTCAAAGGTTCTGGCTATCTCGCTTATTTCAACTGTAATCTTAGCTTCTGCTGCTGCTGTTGCTCCTGTAATTCTTGCAAAAGCAAATGAAGAAGTAAAAGAAAAAGAAGTTGATGTAAACGTGGAAATGATGGCTCCACCGCCAACAGATCCAAACGAGCCACCGCCGCCACCGCCGCCACCACCGCCGCCACCACCACCACCAACTATTAAACAGGTTCAGTTCACCACTATTGACGTTACGGATGAAGAGGTGACTAATCCTCCACCAGATGATTCTCAATTGAAGAATCAAAATATCGGTGATGAAGACAAAGACGGTGAAGATGCTGACCTCGGCCCTAAAGACGACGGGGGAGGTGGACAACAAATAGAGCCAGAGAAAGAAGAAGAAATCGTAGCTTTCGTTTCTGAAGAACCAGTTTACCCTGGAGGACTTGAGAAACTTTATGCTGAGATTTACAAAAACATCACTTATCCAGAAATGGAGAAAGAGCAAAGCATCTCTGGAACTGTTTACGTAAGTTTTGTAGTTGAGAAAAATGGAAACGTTACCGACGTTAAAACCGAAAGAGGTGTTACCGGAGGTCCTAACCTTTCAAAAGAAGCTGAGAAAGCAGTGAAAAAGCTTAGCAATTTCACACCAGCTAAAATGAATGGTAAGTCTGTGCGCTATCGCTACAGAATTCCAATTAAATTCACACTGAAATAATTATTTCAAATACTTTAAAATCCCGGCTTTGGTCGGGATTTTTTTTGCTTTAAACTCTCGTATAGACAAGTATATTATTCCCTATTTGTAACTGCCGAAAGTCGCTCTGCACAATACTCTCAGAAGAATACTTCACGTTCATCAGTCATAAACCTTTTAAAACAAAACATTATGTTGATGACAATCGCAATTTGCACCGCACTCGCAATCATTATTATTTCTTCTGATTTGTCTTGGAGCAATCTTGTTTCCAAGACACGTAACGACCTTGTTTTCGAGGGACGTCTAAAAGAATATGGAGCTTATCAAATGCGCAAAGAAAGCCCTCGAAATCTTGTCATAGCGCTATTTCTCACCGTTGGACTAGCTTTCGGAGCAGGATATGCCGCTCTGGCAATGACAGGCGCTGAAAAAGTGGTTATCATACCTCCAACAGCAACTTGTCCGCCGATGATTGAGATTCCGGTAGATATCACTCCTCCAAAAGACGAAAAGAAAATCATTCATACTAAAAAAACAACAGCAGCTTCCAAGCCTATTGTTCAGCAAGGACTCGCCACTGTCGACATCACAACAAAACCTGTTGCAGCGGCAACAACACCAACAAAAGGTGGAACTCCTGATGGCGAAGACACTGGAGATATAATTACTCCTGAAGAGCCAATTTCAAAAGGAGATGGCCAGGGAACAGCAGTTGCGCAATCAGAGAAGAACGTATTTGATTTCTCACAGATTCCTCCCCAATTTCCCGGAGGTGATGTGGCTCTCTACGAATTTCTTTATTCCAATATTAACTACTCTCAAAATGCTATTCACAACAACTATCAAGGAGTTATATATGCCACCTTCGTAGTAGATGAAAAGGGAGAAGTATCTCAAATAAAAATTGTTCGAGGAATAAAAGGAGCAGAAGAATTGGATCATTCTGTAATTCAAGCTATTCGCAAAATGCCCAAGTGGACACCAGGTAAAAATGGGGGCAAACCTGTCGCCGTTAGACAGTCTATTCCAGTGAAATTTATACTGAAATAGTATAATGTGCAGTTAACAATAAATACCGACCTTTGTGGCAATGCGACGCTTCTCAATATATCTATCCTTTTTCACGATAAGTATTATAGTACTTCTCGCGATAGTGACCCTGTTCACCGACCTCCTTGAAAACAACGTTCAGGGTAATATGAAATATGTGTTGGGAAGCGTGCTTTTGCTTTATGCAATTATGCGCACATTCCGCGCTCGCAGCATGTGGTTAAAATTGAAACAAGAAGAAAAAAATGAAACCATCTAGAATAGCCTTTTTCCTTTGTGCATTTACCGTGTTCTCATGTCAGAACTACGACTTGAACAAAGACTCTGTTACCTCAGGAAAATTGAAAATTGGAATTGATGAATCTTATTCATTGATGATGGATTCTCAACTTTTCGTTTTCAATCAACTATATCAGCACGCACAAATACAATCGACCTACGCCGCAGAAGGTGATATCATCAAAGCCTTAATGGATGATTCTATTCAATCGGCAGTTATTTGCAGGCCGCTGAATGAAAAAGAATTGGAGTATTTCAAAAGCATTCAACGTCTTCCAGAATCGACCAAAATTGCAGTTGATGCAGTTGCCCTCATTGTCAATCCTGCTAACATGGATAGCACTTTTTCTATGGAGCAATTGACTAGAATGTTTAATGGTCAAGACACGTCTTGGAAACAGATAAATCCGAATTCATCACTTGGAAAAATAAATATCGTCTTTGATAATCAAAGAAGTTGCAATGAGCGGACCATCCGTGAAAAATTCGTTCCATCTGGTAATCTCCCGACAAACTGTTTTGCGGTTCATTCAAATCAAGAAGTAATCGATTATGTGAACACAAATAAAAATGCAGTTGGTATTATCAGCGTGAGTTGGATTAGCGACAAAGACGATCC
>CALRZB010000216.1:0-4205 GCA_943372555.1 Chryseobacterium gleum
AAAGTGCGTTATGCAATTTGGCTGTATCAATACGATGTGGCTCTACTAGTTTATAAATATCACCCACACCCACTACGTCCAAATTCATCTGAGTCATCTGACCCACTTTTTCTTCTATGGTCATTTGAGAAATCAAATTCTCAATTTGAGCATCACCGCTCTTTATATCCTCTTGCGTGTTGCCGCCAGCAGCAGCGCCACTAGTACCCATGCCAGTCAAACTAGCACAACCATAAACAAACAGAGCAATTGCAATTATTGAGAAGAACTTTACTTTCACGACCGTGCGATTATTGTTTATTTTTTATTTCTATCTAATCTCTTTAACGCGTACAAAAAACCGGTTCCTGAGCCTGTCGAAGGACGGTTCCTGAGCCTGTCGAAGGATTGGTTGTTGGTTGGGGTCGGTGGTTATTTTCCATCAACAGTCAAACATCAAACATCAACCATTCATCAGTGGTATGATCGAAATCTCGTCGATCAGCACCTCTCCTGATGATTCGAATTGAAACATCAATTGTTTAATCGTGTAAGGATCAACTGCGGAGTTGAGTAAGTTGAATTTTGATAATGGAATAATTACTTGTGTCCAATTGGATGTGATAACTCCACCAACAACTAAGTCACTAGTGCATCCTGTCCATGTTTGACTTCCGCCGTAATCTTCAAAACCCACTGCCCATGGAAGTCCTTTGATATCGCCATCTTTAGAAAGAGCCCAAAAAGAAAGAGCTGCAGTTTCGTTCACCAATGTCAAATCCTTTCCAGTCCAATTGTCCCAACCAATACCAAGGCCTAGCCACGGACATCCGCCTGCTTGCTTATTCCATTTAATATGAATACTACCGTCACCCGTATGACTTGCATCCGTTTGCGAATTCACATTAAGGCATGATGCATTTTGTGTGAACCAAACTTCTTTGGTGATTTGATCATTATAAATAGCAAGCTGATAAAACCCATTGATATTGGGCTTATCTGCTTCAAGTGCACTTTGCTCATATAGACCGGTTGTTCTAAAATTAGAACAACCAGTCATGAGCAGTAAAGTACACCAAACAACTAACACTTTTTTCATAGGAAGGCTTTTATGGATTTAAAGCAGCACCTTCTGTGAATATCATATAATCCAATCTTGTTTCTGAAAAACCCGATGAAGGATTAGCCAAGAACAAAACTGAAACTTGAATCAATTTATTCGGTTCATGCAAACCGTTTCCGAATGCAGCAGCTGGACTTCCATTTATCAAAGTAGGAATCGCTGCATATTTTGAAGAAATCTGTTGCCATCCTGCTGTGGTCGCAGCTACTTGAATAGAGTACATGTCCTCCGTTCCTGTAGAATAAATTCCATCGCCGTTGTCATCCTCTCTGAATTGGAACAACAATAATCCGTTATTGTAATCTTCAGGTTTCCAAATAAACGTATTGAAATAAACATTGTCTGCGTTGTCTGCTAATGGAAAATGAACATCACCATAAGCTGAGCCAGGCATGTCTACCATACCAATCAACCAGTCCCAATTCACTTGCCCAGCCATATTGTAATAGCGTGAACCTTGACTTGCTTCATCTGATTGGATGACACCAAAATTCATACTTGCACCCGATTGAACAAATGGAACCCAACCGGAATTCACGCCATTTTCGAAATCGCTCAACAAGAATCCTTGATTTATTCTAGCGGCCGACACCGTAAGTGTATCATGAATAGTATCCGCTGCTGATGGAATAATGAGCTTTACAGCACATTCTTCCGCCCTAAACATTTGAAGAAGCGTGGTAGTTCCAATCCATGTTGCATTCTCTGCATCGAGATAATTCGAGAAACCATTAATCTTTTTTACAGCGCCGGACGTCAATCCTTTTATTTCAATTTCCCAATCCACATTCTTTGTGAATGAAGCTGTGAAATAGGTGTTTTCATCTGCACTGAAATCAACATCGCGATTGCTGATGTCAAACTCTTCGATGAATGCAAAAGAACCATACAAATCTGTAAGTGCCGGTCCTTCAAACTCTTCATCTGTTGTACATCCTGCAAACAATGCGATGCTTGCTAGGAGAATAATGCCTTTTGTTATTTTCATTTTCTTAGAATGTCATTTGGTATAACAACATGATTTGATTGATCGAATAAGAAGTTGAACCTTCTGTATAATCATTTCTGTCAAACTTGCTCATTTGTGCTGACAAGAAAGATTTCTCGCTAAAGCGGTAGCGCAGACCACCAGCGAACATAGATTCCTTTCCATCCACATCCATTTCATCAAAATTGAACACATTTGAATATTCGTCCAAACGTGCACGGAAGTCAAAACCTGAATATTCTACAGATTGAATTCCGAGCATAATATCCAAATTCTTAATCACCTCTACTTCTAAACCAGCATTAAGCACATTTGTTTCCAAGTTTACATCCTTGTAAAAATCCGTTCCCGGACGTGCTGTCTTATCCATGCGGTATGAAACGCCTACTGCTACTCTATTTTTCCAATTTGGTAAAAACTCTTTCTTCTCAAAATTCGCTTCTACATAAGTACGATCAAAATTCTTCACCTCGGTAGTTCCTTGACCTCTCACTTCTGTCATCATTGTTTGTTCCACCTTTACTTTTACTGGAATTTTAGCAGATTGCCATTCAGCAGAAATAACAGATCCCATTCGGTTCGGAGTAGCATCCCCGAAAGGAGTGATATTATCGTAACTTGGATTGAAGTCCATCAAATATGCTTGCAATTGCATGTTATATAATGATGTCTCTCTCATCAAATCGATCATCGACATTCCTCTCAATACTTGCTCATTCGTGATACGTTGGTAAGAGGTCGGATAACCGCTGAAATCAATACGTTTAGTTTGTGCGCCAGGGCTATTGAAATCAGGATCTACTCTTTTCACTTTTGCGCCAAGTGTTATTCCATATTTCTTTTGCGCCACTTTAATTCCAGCATCGAAGAAACTTCCTTCTTCTTCCGGAGCTTCTTCATTGTTTTTGTAAAGTGTTTTCGAACGACCAAACTCAGCATCTGCTGCGAACAATAAATCGCGGTAGGCATAATTCAAAGCTACAGTGCCCGTCAAAACTGGGTTGCTAAACAAAGAATTGTTTCTCGACGTTCCTTCTACATCGTAAAGGCTCACATAATTTATTCCAAATTGAGCGTATTTACTTTGCACCAATTGCACGTTTAAACCTGAAAATAAACGGTCGTTCACCGAAGAATTATCAGATGCCTTCACACGAGTTGTCACCGCATGAAAATGCAATTCATCAATTACACTTTTAAAGACCAAAGCGAACTCTGCTGCACCTCCTTGTTGTCTCCAAGAATTGTCCTTATTGTAAAAATGATCATAATTCAACAAGTCACTTTGTTGTGAAAAAACAGCAGGACTTCCAACAGATAATTCTTGGTTGTAATTCCACATCGTGTAGCGTGTCATCTTATAGTTGATGTCACCCAATTGATATCTCACGATATTTCCAATAACGCCTTTGATGAACATTTGACGAATATCGAAAGTTACTCCCGACCCCCAGAAACCGCCATAATCGTTGCGCACACGAATCATAGCTTGAATCTCCATGTTTTTCACCGGACGAATATTCATTCCGAGATCCACTAGCACGTGACCACTGTTTAGTTTGGGAATGGTAATGGTATCTTCAACAGCCACATCTTGATCCAGATTATCGCCATAAAAAATTCCACGCGCAGCACCATTGATGGAAAATTTCTTTTCCGCTTGTTGCGCTTGCATTTGTTGCACACCAACAAAGCATACTGCCGAGGCTAAAACTTTTATTAAAAATGTATTCATTAGAAAAAGGCCTTTAATTCAACTGTCAATTCACGTCCACGGAAACGATCCAAAGAGAAACTTTCATCACGGAAGTAATACCATCTGTGACGCACATATAATCGGGCATTTTTACCCAAATCAATATCTACTCCTGTACCCACACCTTCACCGTATTGATTGCGAGGGCGGCGTGATACTTCATCAATATCTGTCAAATAATTTCCAAGTGTGCGCTCATAGCCATAGTAACCATTGAGAAGCACAGTGCGAGAAATTCTGTAGTACAATTCGAACTCCGCAGTGTATTGTCTGATATATGCTTTTTCAGAAGTAACTACTACTGGAGAAAAATCTCGTTGAGCAGTATTCATTTGAAGCAAACTGAAAATGAACAATTC
>CALRZB010000217.1:0-4185 GCA_943372555.1 Chryseobacterium gleum
CTGAGAAAAACTAAACGACATAGCCCCAGTAATAGCATACAAATCTTCCATGGTGAATTCTTCTTTCGGAATTCCGATTATACTGAATTCAGGAGGTAGTTTATCTTCTCGCATAAACGAGTTTATACCTTCTAGATAAGCTGCAATCTCATTATATGTGTCTGAACCTTTCTGTTTTTCCATCAAAGCTGCCGATTGCTTTGCGTATTCAGGAAGTCCTATGGTATGAAAAATCTTGTCCACCTTCACCATCGGACCGCCAATAATTTCGGATAATCGTCCCTTCCCGGCGCGACGAAGCAATTCCATTTGAAAAAGGCGATCTTGAGCATGAACATAGCCAAACGCCATATAAAGATCATGTTTGTTTTTAGCTTCAATATGGGGAATGCCGGTTGAGTCATAATAAACATCAACCGATTCTTTCAATCCCATTAGACCAATATTCCCTTGGTAAACGGGTTTGGTTTTATTTCCTTGGTAGTATAAAAAGGCAATTCCAATCCCCAAAAGAACAAGGATTGATATGATTATTCTCAGTATCCATTTCATGTTCGAAATGTATGAAAATTCAATTCATTTAAAGTATCTTTGAAGCGAAATACTATTGAACTATGACACGCTTAAACGACGATTTATTCAACGAAAGAAACGAATACAGGAGACACATTCTGCTCGAATCTGAAGCTGCCTCAACTCCTTGGGAACAATTTGAGTTTTGGTTGGAAGACGCTAGACGTGACGGAATTAAGGATTACAATGCATGTGCTCTCAGTACCATCGACGAAAACGGCTTCCCAAATTCACGTATAGTTCTTCTTAGAAGTTTTGATGCAGGTGGATTAATTTTCTTTACAAATTATACTTCTAAAAAAGGAAACGAAATTGGTCATAATGAAAAAGTGGGAATGAATTTTTTCTGGAACACTATTGAAAGACAAATTCGTGTTTCTGGTGTTGCTCGCAAGATTAGTCCTGAAGAAAGCGATGAATACTTTGCTTCTCGCCCTCGCGAAAGTCAAATCGCAGCTTGGGCATCAATGCAATCCTCAGAACTTCGAACTCGTGAAGAATTGGAAGAAGCTGTTGTCAAATACAAACAAGAATTCGATGGAAAACCAGTTCCTCGTCCTCCGCATTGGGGCGGTTTCAGAGTGATTCCTCATTATTTCGAATTCTGGCAAGGCCGCCCAAGCCGACTTCACGATCGTCTTGTATATACTGTTGATTCTGATTTCAGTTGGTTTATCAAGCGTTTGGCGCCATAAGTTTTCTATTTTTGCGTCATGGAATTCGCAAAAGGAGATACAGTTAGATTTCTAAATGATAAAGGTGAAGGCAAAATAATTGGCTTCCCATCAAAAGGCATTGCCCTCGTCGAAGACGAGTCTGGGTTTGCATACGAACATGAAATTACTGAGCTTGTTCCTGTGATGAATCTTCGTGCAGAAATGCACAAATACAGTCAGGTGACTCCTGATATTACATCTCTTCTTGAACGAAACATCGACAAAGAATCTGTTCGAAAAGCAAATGCTGATTTCAAACAAATTTATAAATCAAAATCTTCAGTCTCTAGCGAAATAAAAGGGAAAGGGGATTGGATGGAAGTAGATCTTCATGCCCATGAATTACTCGATTCGCAGAGAGGTATGACCAATGCTGATATCGTCATCCATCAATTGGAACATTTCGAAAGAATGCTCAGAATTGCTGAAGAAAAGAAAATGAAGAAAGTGGTATTCATCCATGGAGTAGGGCAGGGCACACTTCGTCAAGAGATCAGAAGAATTCTAAACGAATATTATCCGCAATGCGAATTCATGGACGCGCAATACAATATCTACGGCTACGGAGCCACTGAAGTGCGCATACACCCCAATAGAAAAGTACGTTAACGTCTTCTTCTATTCGGACGTGGATCAACGAATGGTCGATCGTCCCCCTCTACAAATTCACTGATACTAATATCATCAATGTATTCCCATTTATCTTTTTCTAATTTGAAAAGACAATAGGTGCCGTCAGGTCCATAATCAGCAAAGACACCCTGCATCATTGGATTCTTTGGTGACAGATGATCCATCACGATGCAGTTCTTTTTGGGGTAAAATTTAATTGACATACTAATGTCATTGCTGTACTCATAAATTACTCGCTTTTGCGTGCCAGTAGCTGTCTTGAAAATGTTGGCGCCAAGACGAACTTTATTTCCAGTACACTCTATTGCATCAATCATTTTACGCGTTGTCACATCATCTTTTCCTTCCCAACCAAGCAGCACATAGGTGTCTACATTTTTCTTTCCTAGTGGAATAATATCGTAGTATAAAGCACCAATCCACTTATCCGCATTCAAGTACTTCGATTCAATTTTATCCGCTTCTCTTTTTGCCTGTGTAAGCTCAAACCAATCAAAGCTAATTTGCTTTTTTCCCTTCACTATTTTTCTAAGAATAAAACAATGATACTTAAATGTGCCATCTTCATTCGGTTGGTTCCAGTTAAACAAACGCACCAGATTATCAGACGATTTGATTGTGCTAAAACGAAGTTTTGAAAAGGCATAATCAAACGCCTCTGGGTTATTGAAACTCTCAATTAGAAGTGCTTTCATCTTAGCACTAGCACTATCCCTATCCGCATTCAAAGTGGAAGAAGAAAGCTTGGTGTAATACTTCAACAAGCTATCCTCAATAGCCACCAAATCCTGACCAAAAGCCATCCCTCCAAACATCCACATTCCCAATACAACCATCAATCCTTTCATAAATATTTCTGATTTCTGATTTAAAATCTACCTACCACCTACCACCTACCACCTACCACCTACTACCTAAAGCTATCAACAATTACTACAAGGCTTCACATATCCCTTCCCGCTTTTTGTTCTTTTGAAAATCCAAACAATTTCGAGACCACTTTCGAATATGAGGTAATTTTTAGCTTCGCTTTTCAAACCTGTTTGATTGCTGCCCGAAACCACCAAATCGAAGTCTTCCATATCTGTATTTAAAAAATAGCGCACGCCAAATTTTGGACTGATGATAAATTTCTTTGCCACCATTATGGAGCGATATCCCGTGCCCATAGCAACACTCCAAGTGAAAATACTAGGAGTATATTCTTCAAAATCCTCACTTGCATCTCCAACTCCATCGACATAGAGTGGCTTTTCATTTTGCGATGCATAAGGTTGCCATAAGTGTATTGCCGGACTGAAATACATCATCCAACGTGTTCCTATTGGTCCTGATGCAATGCCCCCAAAAAAAGCCTTCGGACTAAAATTCAAATCACATTGCAACGTGTATTGACGTAGTCTGAGGTAAAGCTCTTCGCCGTCGTTTGCAGCGCTTGAAGTGAATTGTCGAAAACCAATTTGAGGTTGTACATAAATACTTCTCAATGTATTCCATCGATAAAGCCATCCGATTCGCGCTTCATAACCATGTGTAAGTGGCTTCAACTCGGTGTTTATCCATGGGCGAGAAAAATTGTACGTGTGTACAATGTCATCCCATTCTTGTGCCTTCAAATAATTGTATCCAAGATGCAAAGAAAGTTGACCAACACTTTTGTTCGCTGTAATGCACAACACGCAAAAGAAGAAAATATTTCTTAGCCTCATTTTCATGCGGTGGTCAATATTTTGGTTACCGCTGAAAGTGCTGATTCCATTGCTCCATGAACAGTTCCATGATGTCCTCCGTCATGTGCAGCTTCACCAGCGAAATAGACTTTATCTTGAACAGGAGCTTTAAGTAAACCTCTTGTTTCAGGCGCCATACCTGGTTTTGGGTAAGAATAAGTTCCTCTGATATAAGGCATGTCAGCCCAATTCATTATAAAGTGCTCTGCGTAGTTTGCTGTTGCCAAACCATTCCCAAAGAAGGTGTCTAATTGAGCGAGAATAACAGGTATCATTCCATCACCAAGCGCAATCAGATTCTCGGCATTTTCACCATTGACAAATGCTGTAAGTAAATTATTGTTGTCACTTCTGCCTCCGGATGCTGTAGTCCAGAATTCGGGAACAGGTCCATGACCAATGATACTTCCCGCATTCGCCGGCCAAAAAGCTTCATTGAATTTTATAATAATCTTCAATCCATCTCCCATGCCAAGTGTATTGATTGCCTGCAAATGAAGAGGCGGAAGATTTGGAATGAAGTCAATCACCTG
>CALRZB010000218.1:0-4170 GCA_943372555.1 Chryseobacterium gleum
CATCGATCAAACTGTAACCATTGCTCAATTTTTCCACGATCATATATGGCTTTTCATCATTGTCTATTTCTTCAATACGAAATGAAATTGGCTCACCATAAATGGTTCTTGTTTGCTGCAACTCCACTAAATCGAAGAACTCATGATCATCGCCATAGCCTCTTCCTGTAAAAATTGTGTCGGCATTTACATTCACGTAAATGGTGTCTGTGGTGAGCGAATCCATTTCTATTTTACGAGTGATCTGACCGTTTCTTCTGAACTCTCTGATTACAGTTCCACTTCCCATTACAATCATCACAATGCCACAAACGAATAGAATTAAAAATGCCCAGTTCAATACTCTTACTTTTTTTGTTGAATCAATAAGCAAGCGAACTCCTGTAAGCAGCATTCCCATAAGTGGAATAAGCACTATCAATATAATACCAAACACAAGCATCCAAATGGTACCAGTGTCTTTGAAGATGAGATCATTCACCTTTTGCAAATCACCTCCCGCGCCAAAGAGTTGGAAGTTGGCCACAAAGCCACCTGTAATAAATCCAATAAGCATTGCGATTGAGAAGAATACCAAAACCAATCCGATTGCCTTTTTAAGAAAGTAGCCCAAATCACCGCTGCGATTAGAACCTCTTTCGAAGGTGCTACGGATTTTTGCGCCAGCGTTATTTATATTGTCAGAAGCGGTCTTTGCTTCTTGATTTACAAAGCGTCGAATATTATCGATATTGACTGTTTCTCCGCGCATCTTAAGTTTCTCTGCAGTTGATTTCGCTGCTGGAATTACTGCCCAGAAGATTATGTACACCAAAACAGCGCTACCGCCTAATAGTGCGAGAAGTACGAATCCAATTCGCAAGATCATTGGATCCCAACCTAGGTAGTAAGAAAGTCCAGAACATACACCTGCAACATAGGCGTCATCCTTATCGCGATAAACACGGCGACGGTCGTGACTTGTGTTGTTGTTTTCACTTTTCTGCTCTTGCTGTTTTGTATCATCACCAGTTGCGTAATCTTCTGGCTGGCCCATGATAGAAATGACCTCTTCCACATCTTGCTTTACTACCACATTCTTCTTATCGTCCATCCTCTGAGAAAATAGCTCTGCTATTCGACCTTCAATATCGGCCATGATTTCAGAGGCTCCAGGGTCGCCCACGAAATTCATTTTGATACTTTCGAGGTAAGATTGCAGAATTAAAAATGCATCTTCTTCAATATTGAATATTGCCCCCCCGATATTGATTGATATAGTCTTATTCATGGTTTGAAAGATTAGTGGTTTGGTTAACGGCATGAGCAAGCTCATCCCAAGTTTTTCTCAATTCGCCAAGAAATTCTTGACCTGTTTCAGTTAGCGTGTAGTATTTGCGTGGCGGTCCTTGTGTGCTTTCCTCCCAACGATAGTTTAGCAAACCATCGTTTTTCAATCGTGTAAGCAATGGATAAAGTGTTCCCTCCACCACTATGAGTTTTGCTCTCTTGAGCTCCGCCATAATGTCTGAAGGATACGCCTCTCCACGCTTCAAAATTGAAAGGATACAAAACTCCAGCACTCCCTTTCGCATCTGCGCTTTTGTATTTTCAATATCCATTTCTTTGTTTATTAATGTTTTAACTAGTCGGCTTTATACAGATAAGTGCTTTACCCACTTAAAGACATGGCAAAGATATATCTTTTACTATGTACTATGCAATAAATAGTACCTAAATTTTTGTTAATTACATTTGGGCTAGTGGAAAATCATGAAAAATACATGCGCCGATGCCTGCAATTAGCCGCATTGGGACTAGGAAACACGTCACCAAACCCGCTTGTAGGTTCGGTGATTGTGAATAAGGATATCATTATTGGGGAAGGTTACCACAAACAATACGGTCAGGCGCATGCAGAGGTCAATGCGATAGAGCAAGTGGTTGACAAGTCGATATTAAACGCCTCCACCCTATATGTTAATCTTGAGCCATGCGCTCATTTTGGCAAAACACCTCCATGCGCAGATCTCATTATATCAATGAAAATTCCTCGGGTAGTGATTTGCAATAAAGATCCATTCCCAGAAGTGGCTGGTAAAGGAATTCAAAAATTACTTGATGCAGGAGTGGAGGTAATAACTGGTGTGCTCGAAAATGAAGGTCGTCATCTTAATCGCCGGTTTTTTACTTCTATAGAAAAGCAGCGACCTTATGTTATTATGAAATGGGCGAAGTCGCGCGATGCTTTCATGGATATCGACAGAGGAGCTGGACAAAAAGGCTCGCATCAAATTACTGGACTTCCGGCCCAGCGATTAGTGCATCAGTGGAGATCACAAGAAGATGCTATATTAGTAGGGCTTAATACTGTTAAAACAGATAACCCGTCACTTACCACAAGACTAGTAGATGGCAAAAATCCCATACGCGTAGTTATAGATCCGCGAGCAGAATTGAGCGATACGTATAAGATCTTTGATGCCAATGCACGCTTGATTATTTTTTCTGAATTAAAAAACAAGACAACTGCCAACAGCATCGAACAACGCGTATTCATTGACTTAACAATCGATCCTGTTGGTGAAATGCTGAGTTATCTTCATCAACAAAAAATAAGTTCACTCATTGTTGAAGGAGGTCGTTTTACACTATCTCAATTCTTGTCTTCTGAGATGTGGGATGAGATCAGATTATTTACTGGTCAGGATTCGATTTTATTTGGAATGCCCTCTCCTACTCTTACAATCAAACCTACGACAACAGAAAGTGTCGGTGATGACATTCTTGATGTATATCTTCATACACTATGATTTTACTGCTCCTCAGCATTCTCACTAATGCTGCAATCTATCTTATTTTCAAGTTATTCGAAATAAAAAACATTCGCGTTTTTGAAGCGATAGTATTCAACTATATCACTGCATTTTCCTTGGGCATGTTTATGGTCGATGATCGCAAAGGCGCAGTAGAAGCTGCTTTCCAATGGCCACTTTGGTCGGCTGCAGGAATTCTCATGGGAGGAATTTTCATTAGCGTTTTCTACTTCATGGCGATAACTGCACAAAAAGTTGGAGTATCTGTTGCCACCATTGCTTCGAAAATGTCATTGGCATTGGCATTTATACTCTTCGCCATTTTTGATCATACAGAAACGATAACGCCAATTAAAGCCACCGCAATTATTCTTGCTATCGCTGGTGTTATTTTTTCTTCATTGAAAGAAGGCGAAGGAAAGTTCAATTGGAAAATGATTGGTTACCCCTTGCTCATATTGCTAGGTTCTACAGTAATCGATTTCTCTATTGCATTCTTTTCCACTTACCCTACTAATGACAGCGAACTCGCCTTGTATTCGTGTTTACCCTTTCTCACATCAGCTGTAATTGGTTTGACCATTATTGGCATCAAAACAATTAAAGGAGGCGGCTATCACCTTCGTTTGCGTGATGCGCTAGCTGGTATTGGACTTGGCATCGTAAACTACGGAAGTATTTTCTTTTTAATAAAAAGCTATGACCTCGCGCTTTGGCCAAAGTCAACACTTTTACCAATTAATAACTTGAGTGTTGTTATCGTTGGTGCAATCGCTGCCTACCTCATTTTCAAAGAAAAGTTTTCAAAGAAGAATGTTATAGGACTGCTTCTAAGCGGAGTCGCTTTAGCATTGCTTCTTATATAATATTAACCACAGATATACTTTCCTATTTTTGTCTCCATGAAGATCAGACTACTATTCCTCTCTGTTATTTTGCTAAACACTGTTTTGGCTCATTCTCAAATTACAAAATGGGAAGATAAATTCAAACAACTCGGTCCTGAGTTGGCGACTCCTAACGAACAGCGCACAGCAAGCGGCGCACCTGGTCATGCTTACTGGCAACAGCAAGCAGATTACAATATGAAGATCCGTTTGGATGACAATCTTCAGCGTGTTAGCGGAGAAGAGGTGATCACTTATCACAACAATTCTCCAGACGTACTCTATTACCTATGGCTGCAACTTGACCAAAATAATATGGCCAAAAATAGCGACGCTTATGCTGTTGAGCAATCCAAGATTGGTGATCGCATGTCGCTGAATGACATCGTAGACTTAGAGCCTTGGTTCGATGGTGGTTTCAAGCTCGAAGAAGTAAAAGACGCTTCTGGTAAGGATTTGAAGTACACCGTGAATCAAACTATGATGCG
>CALRZB010000219.1:0-4123 GCA_943372555.1 Chryseobacterium gleum
AGTGGTTCGGCGTTGACTTAGTTGGTGGCGACACTACATCTTCACGCAGTGGACTCATTATTTCAATTACAGCTATTGGCACTGCAGATCCGGTTAAGATCGCAACACGTGCAGGAGCGCGATTGAATGACTTGATTGTGGTGAGTGGCGACCTTGGCGCGGCTTACATGGGATTGCAAGTATTAGAACGCGAAAAAGAAGTTTACAAATCTGCCCCACAATCACAACCTGATTTAATTGGTTACGATTACATACTCGAGCGTCAACTCAAGCCAGAAGCACGAAAAGATGTGGTAGAAATGTTAGAGAAATTAGATGTTCGTCCAACATCGATGATTGATATTTCAGATGGACTTGCTTCTGAATTGATGCACATAGCAGATCAGAGTTTTGTGGGCTGTGATATCTACGAAGAGAAAATTCCAATTTCTCCTGAAACCATTGCTGCTGCTAAAGAATTTAAACTAGACCATACCACTGCTGCATTGAATGGTGGTGAGGATTATGAGTTGTTGTTTACGATAAAGCAGAATGATTTCGAAAAAATCAAGGGCAATCCAATGTTCACAGTTATTGGTCACGTGACCGAAGAAGTGAACGGCTGCCGCATGATTACTCGCGGCGGAGAAGCCATCGCTTTGAAAGCGCAAGGCTGGGATGCTTTGAAGGATCGTGAGATTTAATGACTAAACCGAATATCTTTTACATTTAATTGAAGGGAGCGCTGGCCTTGCCATACGTTTTCCTCTACTGTAAAAAGAATGTCTATGGGCGTGTTTTGTGCAATTGGATCGGCCCAACCTCCGAGGTCAAAACCAATTCCATCCATTTTCTTATCGCGCATTTCTCCTTCGTAAACTGAAAGCTTCAGATGTTTGAAGGTTTCGCCGACAGCCCTTGTAGCGCCGGCATTTCGTAAGTTTCTTGCAAGAAAAACAGGCTTCATATTGTCTGGTCCAAAAGGAGCAAACATGGAAAGGTGCTTGAAGAATCTATCGTTGATATCCGCCAATTTAATTTCTTGATCATATTCAATAAATGGCTTCGGTCTAACGCTGTGTAATTGCGTTTCAATAATCTTATCTAAACGCTCGCGAAAAGCATCAAAATTCGAAGGCGACATCGACAATCCTGCAGCCATAGCGTGACCGCCATATTGTTCAAGTAAATCTTGGCATTGACCAAGCACTTCGTACAAATCAATTCCGGGAATGGAACGAGCACTTCCCGCGAGCTTACCATCAATTTCAGTTAATACAATAGCTGGTTTATAAAACACCTCCACAAGACGTGAGGCTACGATACCAACTACGCCCTTGTGCCACCCTTCATTTCGAACGACTGTAGAAAATGAATTGAGGTAAAATGGATCTTGGTTTACTATCTGCATCGCTTCTAGAGTGATGGCTTTATCGACTTCACGGCGATCATTGTTATTCCCCTCAACACTTTTACTTACTGTCTTTGCAACTTCAGTGTCTTCCGCGAGCAGGAGTTCAACTGCTTGCTTACCAGAGAACATTCTTCCGGCAGCATTAATTCGAGGGGCGAGTATGAAGACAACATCCGTAATCGTCAATTCCGATTTCTGGAATTTCGCATGTTCCAGCATCGCTTGAATTCCGGGGCGGCGGCTATTCTCCAAAACTTTCAGTCCCATAGTAGCCAAAACCCTATTCTCTTCGGTAAGTGGAACGATATCCGCTCCAATAGATATAGTGAGCAAGTCAAGATATTCAAAAAGCATATCCTCGCTTAAGCCTTGCTTTCGGCACCATCCCTGAAGCATTTTAAAACCCACTCCGCAACCGCTCAGTCCTTTGTAGGGGTATTCGCAGTCGGATCTCTTTGGATCAAGCACAGCAAAGGCTTTTGGTAACTCACCCGGATTATGGTGATCACAAATGATTACATCGATTCCATATTCATTTGCTTTATCTACTTTGGCTGCATCCTTAACACCACAATCAAGCGTAATAATCAGGTTAAAGCCATTTTCCTTAGCAAAATCAACGGATTTGAAAGAAAAACCATAGCCTTCGAGATATCTATCTGGAATATAATAATCGCAATCTGCCCCAATTTTTTTCAAAAAAGAATAGACCAAAGTAACGGCAGTGGTTCCATCAACATCATAATCTCCGTAAACCAATATTTTCTGGCCACCTTCAAGAGCTTCTTGGAGTCGATCAACTGCCTTATCCATATCCCTCATGAGGAATGGGTCGAGGAGTTGATTCAGATCTGGGCGGAAAAAAATTTTCGCGGTATCAAAATCAGAAATTCCGCGCTGAATAAGCAAAGAAGTAAGCACCGGTGAGATGGTTAGCTCTTTTGTTAAATCGCTAACCAACTGTTCATCAGGCAACTTCTTCGAAATCCAAATCTTTTCCATCATGATGCGTAATTACTACAAAAATGAGTTCGGAACATGCATGTTACCAAACAGATATTCACCGAATATTCTAGGAATATGCAACCCTTTGTAGGGACGAAAGGTCTTTCAGTGTATATTCGAACCGCCAAAATTTTAATACACAATGAAATTCCGCAATTACCTAGTGGTGTTTGTAACAGCCTTCGCAGCGACATTCTTTCTTGCGAGCTGTCTTAATGAAGAAAATAAAATTCCAGAGAACTGTTACGATGGAATTCTGAATAACGGCGAATTTTTGCTGGATTGCGGTGGTGCGAATTGCCCAGCATGCGACCACTGCATCGATGGAATCTGGCAACCTGAACAAGGAGAGACTTGTACAGACTGTGGAGGAGAATGTGGACCATGTCCTCAATGCCGCAACTGTATTCAAGATGCCGACGAAACTGGTATTGACTGCGGCGGTACTAACTGCGGACCTTGCTCTGCACTGTGCGGTGATGGCCTTTTGAATGGCACTGAAACCGAAGTTGACTGCGGTGGTCTTTTCTGCGATGCTTGTCCTACTTGTGTTGACCAAGAAATGAACGGAACTGAAATCGGAATCGATTGCGGTGGTGTTGAATGCCCTCCATGCACAACTGATGGAAGTTGCATCAATGGCGCACTTGACGGTGATGAGTGGTGGGTTGACTGCGCAGGTTCTTCTTGCCCAGATTGCGATACAATCCTTTCATGGACTGTTACAAACGTTAGCCACGTCGTTCCTCCAACAGGAATTACTGCTGCTGAATCAGGCACATTGACTGCTGGTGGTACTAGCCTTCAACTTGGCAACATCGCCCTTTCAATCACACCTCCAGGCGGTGTTTGGGCACAGGGAACTTCAATTCCTGTAGGTCCTACAAGCGGAACAGCTAATTCAATTAGCTACAGTATTGGTGGAGTTACCTACTCTTCAAACATGGCAGGTGCATCTGGAACAATCGCAATTCAGCGTTTCGTAGCCGCACCAAATTTCTTTAGAGTCACCTTTAATGGAGTATTGAAAAATATCGATGGAACTGGCGGAACAATCACCGTTCAGAATGGGGTGTTCATGAAAGTTGTCGGGTAAATTCTCCCATTAAACTCCAAAATAATCTTAACCCGTCTCGTTGATCACGAGACGGGTTTTTTCATGACCTACCTTTGGTCTTTAATATTTTCAATATGAAATACATTACAATTTTTCTACTCGCACTCGCGCTCGGCGCAAGTTCGACCAATCTTAAAGCACAAGATCTAATAGGGATTCGCGGTGGATGGTACAGTGGTATCACTTATCAGCATTATATGAGCTCAAATAACTCACTCGAATTCATTGGTCAATTCACACGAGGTGGAACAAACTTTACCGCATTGTATGAAATCCATAATTCCATTCCTGATGTTAGTGGATTGAATTTCTATTACGGAGCAGGTGGACATCTCGGCTTCTATCAAGATGGAGGGCACGACTTATTTGGCGATAGATATAATAGTCATGGCTCAGTAATAGGCATTGATGGAATTATAGGCATCGAATATTTCTTTGAACCCATTCCATTGCAGCTTTCATTAGACTATAAGCCAGCATTGAATCTTGGCGGTGGAGACATTTGGCTATTTAGCGATGCTGCGCTAGCCGTGCGCTTTGTATTCTAAGCATTTAATCCAAAAAAAAAGCCCGTCTCGTTTTCAACGAGACGGGCTTTTTTATTTCTT
>CALRZB010000220.1:0-4098 GCA_943372555.1 Chryseobacterium gleum
GAGAAGCATCTACTTTCGAAAGGAAATCGCTGATAGCCATGAAACCATGTGCATTGTGAGCATAGTCAACCATTACGGTGAAGTTCTTAAAATGAAACATGTTCATGCGACCAGGAGTCTGAACTGGGCTTGGAATAAATGTTTCCAAAGCCATCTTCATATCTTCAATTTTGAAGTTGCGAATAAATCCGGCCAACAAACAAGGTAAAATATTTGAAATATTAAACGTCGCACGGCCGCCATAAGTCAATGGAATATTGCTCGCTTTGTCAACACGAATCTTCCATGTTCCTTTGCATATTGTTACAAATCCATTCTCATAAATGGCCGCAAGTCCGCCTTTCTTAATATGCTCTTGGATCACTGGATTATTTTCATCTAATGAGAAATAAGCGATGTTACACTTGAGGCTTTTGGCCATTGCTACAGTGTATTGGTTGTCGGCATTCAAAATTGAATATCCTTCTGGGAATACACTTTCAGGCACTACGCTTTTAACACGGGCCAATTGCTCTAAAGTGTCAATATCTTGAAGTCCCAAGTGGTCTTCTGCAATATTGGTTACAATTGCGATATCACAATTATGGAAACCAAGACCAGCTCTAAGAATTCCACCACGAGCGCATTCTAACACTGCAAAATCAACAGTAGGATCTTTCAAAACAAACTCTGTACTCACAGGTCCAGTGCAATCTCCCTTCATCATCATTTGATTCTGAATGTAAATTCCATCTGTTGTGGTGTAACCGACTTTATGTCCCATTTGCTTAACAATGTGAGCCATAAGCCTTGTGGTCGTCGTCTTTCCGTTTGTTCCAGATACTGCAATAATTGGAATACGTGCACTTGCTCCATTAGGATAAAGCATGTCAATCACTGGTTCTGCCACGTTGCGTGGAAGACCTTCAGTAGGCTCAATGTGCATTCTGAAACCAGGTGCGGCATTTACTTCTAGAATGGCACCACCGTTTTCTTTAACAGGTGTTGTTAAGTCTGGCGCCATGATATCAATACCACAAATATCGAGTCCAATAATCCGAGCAATACGTTCACACATGAAGATATTGTCTGGGTGAACCATATCGGTAACATCAGTTGCAGTGCCTCCTGTGCTTAAGTTAGCTGTTGGTTTCAAGAAAACTTCTCTTCCGCTTTCAGGAACACTATCTAAAGTAAGTCCTTCGCGAGTGAGCATTTCCATCAAGAAATCATCTACAGTAATTTGAGTCAACACTTTTTCGTGTCCATAACCTCGACGAGGGTCTTGATTGGTTATGTTTATTAGTTGCTGAATAGTGTGCTTCCCATCTCCCAACACTGCAGCAGGCTTGCGAATTGCAGCAGCAACAAATTTGTAATTGACAACAAGAACACGATGATCTTTTCCTGTGATAAAACGTTCAACAATTACACCTCTTCCGTATTTTTTTGCAGCTTCAAGTCCAGTCATTGCGCCTTCCCAATCGGTAATATTGGTTGTCGCGCCTTTACCATGATTGCCATTTACTGGCTTTGTCACAATTGGATATTTAACACTATCGATTGCATCGCGCAGCCCTTCTTCACTGTAGACGATGCGACCTTTTGGAACGGGGATTTCCGCTGCACCAAGAAGGTTTTTCGTTTCTTCTTTATCACAAGCAATGTCAACAGCAATGCTGCCTGTAGTGCTAGCAATGGTAGCTCGAATACGACGTTGATTTACACCGTATCCAAGTTGCACTAATGAATGACGATTTAATCGGATATATGGAATGCCACGCGAAACGGCTTCTTCAACGATACAACCAGTTGATGGACCCAAACGCTCTTCTTCGCGAATTTCACGAAGTGTTTGGATATCTGTTGCAAGATCATACTCTGTTCCCTCAATAAGTGCTTCCGCAATTTTTACAGAAGCGCGCGCAGCGTAAATGCCCGCTTTTTCCTCCATATAGCTAAACACCACATTGTATACGCCAGATTTGGAAGTCTCACGAGTGCGGCCAAAACCGCATTGCATTCCTGCCAATGTTTGAATTTCAAGGGCAATGTGTTCGATCACATGTCCCATCCAAGTGCCGTCGGCAACTCGAGAGAAGAAACCTCCTGGCTCGCCCACAGAGCAACGGTGTCCGTGCATTGTTGGCAACAAAGCTTGTAGTCTTTCTCCGAATCCTGGGATTTTATTGGTAGGTTTTTGCTCGAGGTCTTCTAAATCCAATTTCATTTGGACTACCTTATGTCTTCGGATGGACCAATAATTCGGCCCCTTCATCACTTTTATGTCTAAAATCTTCATAATTGGTCAAGGTTTTTGCGATCACTTGGTAACAAACATCTAGAAAACTTCGATTGGTTCGACGAAAGCACGTTGAAAAAAAATGATTTTCTCTCAAATCTTCTGGTTATGAGAATGACTGGGTAGTCTATTTTTGTCGAGTTAATCAATAAATATAGCATTTTGGAAAATCCAACAGGACGTCTGATCGCCATCGGTGGCGCCGAAGACAAGGGAACGGAAAGCGAAGGGTATTACAATGAACATGGTAATCTTCACTTTTTCGAACTTGGGATACTCAAAAGAGTAGTTCAAGAAATGGGGGGGGCAAATGCACGCATTGAAGTAATCACTACTGCTAGCAGTATTCCGCTTGAAGTGGCAGAAAACTACATGACTGCGTTTTCAAAAATTGGATGCACTAATGTGGATGTGATGAACATCCGCAACAGGGAAGATGCCAAAAAGCAAGAATTCGAAGAACGCATTGCGAAAGCTGATGGCGTAATGATTTCCGGCGGAGATCAACTTCGTTTGACGACTATTTTTGGTGGAACGAAATTTCTAGAAACAATAATTGATCGCTATAAACATGATGGACTTGTAATTGCTGGAACTAGCGCTGGTGCTATGGCCATGAGCAATACAATGATTTATCAAGGAAGAAGTGATCTCGCACACTTGAAAGGTGAAGTTAAAATTACAACTGGACTTGCATTTATGCCTGATGTAATTATCGATTCACACTTCGATAAACGCGGTCGTTTTAATCGTTTGGCTCAAGCTGTATCAAGCAATCCATCCTGCACAGGGATTGGACTTGGTGAAGATACAGGGGTCATTGTTACCGGATCGAATCACATTGAAGTTATTGGTAGCGGAGCGGTAGTTATCATCGATGGCCGAGACATAAGTCACTCCAATATTACTGAGGTAGGAATGGGAACTCCTATCTCCGTTGAGAATTTGCGCGTACATATTATGGTACATGGTAATTTATATCATGTAAAAGAACGCAAGTTCGAAGCAGGACTGGTGACGAACGACTAACGACCGACGACCAACGACTGGTGACCAGTGACTAATGACTGGTGACTAACGACTAGTGACTAGTGACCGATGACTAGTTACTAATTACTAGTTACTAAATACTTAAAGCCAACAGCTAAAAGCCAATAGCCAATAGCCAAAAGCCAACAGCCCAAAACAATGAAATACTCAATAGCGATACATGGTGGTGCGGGGACGATAACTCGAGCGTTGATGACGCCAGAGAAAGAAGTTCTTTATACCCAAGGTTTATCCGATGCATTGGCAGCTGGTGAAGATGTTCTTCGCCGTGGTGGAAGCGCTTTGGATGCAGTTGAGCAATCTGTTATTTCATTAGAAAATAATAGTCTCTTTAATGCAGGACGTGGTGCTGTTTTTACACACAACGGAACGCATGAAATGGATGCTTCTATTATGTGGGGAAAAACATTAGATGCGGGCGCTGTTAGTGGTATTTCCAATGTAAAAAATCCTGTTTCACTTTGTAGGTCCATCATGGAGAAAAGCGGACACGTTTTCCTTTGTGGTTCTCAAGCAGAGGAATATGCACGACTTCAAAATATCGCTTTTGAATCGAATGAATATTTTCATGATGATTTCAGGCACAAGCAATGGCTTGCTGTGAAAGATGAAGATACCTACCAACTAGATCATACCATTGATAAAAAATTCGGAACGGTGGGTGCCGTGGCGTTTGATTCCGAAGGAAATCTCGCCGCTTCCACTTCAACAGGTGGAATGACAAACAAACGTTGGGGTAGAGTGGGCGATAGTCCTGTGATTGGTGC
>CALRZB010000221.1:0-4088 GCA_943372555.1 Chryseobacterium gleum
ATGCAGTAATTAATCGTGTTTCACTCAAATCGCCTCCAATAGCCATCACATCAGTATCGGATTCGCCGTGCGGTGGAAACCAAATTTCATTGTCGAGTAGATAGACGGGCATGGGCGTAACGTTAGCTTTGTGCGTCGAATTTAGAGACGAAAGAATTAAACAAACCGCGAAAAAACATTAAAATGCTTCTCCCACACTTATGTAGGGTAGCACAGTCTTCCCGTTATAAGCCGCGTCAATTCGGATCGTCATTCGCTTTTTAGGGTCAAAGAAATAGCGAATCCCCGCGCCGCCTGTCCATTTGGTGTTCTCAACGCTGAATTCTGCGATGGTACTTTCTATTAATGCAGTGCTTCCAAAAGCAGCAAATGCCCACCTCTCTGAAAGTCGAAAGCGATATTCGAGTTGAAGTAAGGCAAGGTTTTTATCTCTGAATCGACCTTCCAAGTAACCTCGCATTCTTTTATCACCGCCTACGCCTGTCATTTCAAAGAATGGAACATTACCATTCATAAAGTCACCAAACACGTGAATTCCGAGGACGGCTTTATTACTCAAAGGAAAGAATTGCCGTGCATCAAATCTATATCGCTGATACTTAAAATCACTACCAAATAGCTTATCCTGACTATGAAAAACAAGTTCTAAATAACTCCCTGTTGTGGTATAGTAGATCTTGTTTCTGCTATCCAAAAGCACAATCAATCCGGGTCCACTGGCAGTGCCTCCATTGGAGCCCGGTACAAATCCTTTTATAAGATTGCCATCATCCGCAAAATCAGTGATTTTGAAATCATTTAGCCACCAACGCGCGCCTGCATAGATGTTTGGCCGGATTTTTTTTAAGTAATTGAAACGAAATCGAAGGAATTGGGAATCGTACCGCTCTTTTTCTTCTTGAGGTTGACTCTGGGTTCCAAAAAAATAATAGAGATAATTGCTATACGTAAGTTCACCGTAGACTTGATGGGCTCTTTCTTTCCAAAAAATAGAGTAGGGCAGTGAATACACTTGCTGTTTGTTTTGAGTAACCACAGCTCCAATTTGAATTTGAGATACTGGCGAAATGGTATCTTTTTTACTTATTTGAAAATGATAGGAGCCTGCAAGTCCAATGCCCCATCGGGTTTCGGGGGTATACCCTCCAATGGGAAAGCCAATTAGCGGAAGTTCCGTGAGTTTTTGGCCCAACAGATTAGTACTTGTAAAACAGATAAATGCCCAAGTAATTAAAACACAGCTGTTATGTTGAAGAAAAGGCTTGATGTGGCAAATGTATATGCTAAAGGAAAAAATACCATATTCGCGCACTTGAAGCATTGATTATGTTTAGAAAGATCCTCAATTTTATTCAAGCTGTACTGATAGCAATCTGGACGGGTTTCTGCGCGGTGCTTGGAATGGTTTTATTGCTGTTGACATGGCACCGACGGTTCGTTATGCTTTTCACAGCTTGTTATGTTTGGAGTCCTGTGTTGTGCGCTATTGCCGGAGTTCGTGTGGTAGGTTCGGGTATTGAGAATATAGATCAAAAGGGCAAGTACATTTATGTAGCGAACCATTCTTCTCTTTTTGACATCGTGGCTATATGCCGGGTATCGCCAGTTTCCATGTTCTACATTACAAAAAAGGAATTAAGAAATATCCCACTGATGGGACAATTCATTTGGCTTGTAGGGATGCTTTATATTGATAGAAAGAATAAAGATACCGCTATGAAAACCATGCGTGAGGCTGGAGAGAAGATCAAGGCAGGTAGAAATATTATGTCTTATCCAGAAGGAACGCGATCTAAAAATGGAAAAGTTCAAGTATTTAAACGAGGCTCCTTCATTATTGCAAAGGAAGCAGGAATAGGCGTTTCCCCGATCTCAATTAAAGGAGCATTTGAAGTACTTTCTGCAGGCAGCGTAGGCTTGCGCTCAGGGACAATCCATGTTCACTTCCATAAACCAATTCAGCCCGCAGAATTCGCAGATTGGACAGTTGAACAACTAGCGGAAAAGAGCAGAGAAATTGTGGCTTCGAGAGTTTAATTACTTAATTCCTCGGTCTTTTTTAATGTGATCATATGCCTCTTGTACAGCAATAAACTTGGCAGCAGCTGCCTTTTCATGTGATTCACCAAGTCCTCTCACTTTATCTGGATGGAATTTCATCGCCATCTTTCTAAATGCTTTTTTCACATCTTCATCCGAACAGGTTTCTTCGATTTCAAGAATCTTGTACGAACTTGTTTTGTCTTTATAAAACATGGCGCGAATAGACTCTTGGTCTTTTGCAGAAATGCCGAGGTAATGTCCAATTTGTTCGATGAGATGCACTTCTGCTTTGTCTACGTTGCCATCTGATTGGGCTATTCCGTATAAGTAGTGTAGCAACTGCAACCTCATTGGGTGTTCCATGAAATAGCGAATCTGTTCGCAAACTTCTTTGACAGGAATATCTTTATTAAGTAGATCTTTGAGATAAGGTAATTGCTGAGCTGCAGCTACTTCACCGAATTGTCTCTTGAAGAAATCGCGAATGAAATCAAGTTCACTTTTCAAGTGTTTTCCATCAGCTTTCATTACTGCTGCGGACAGAACGAGCAGTGCTGAAGCAAAATCTCCCGGTTGAGTATGGTGTCTTTGTGATTGATATCGACGATCGCCACGAGGATCATAGTGGGTTTGTCTGCCCGACTGACGTGTGTCAATAGCAGTACCTTTATCATCGATGAAAGCGCCTACAGCGAATCCTAACATTCCTCCAATAGGTCCGCCAACGGCCCAACCTAAGGCACCCCCAATCCATTTACCGAAACTCATCTTTACTTTTTAGAATAATATATTACCAGTCACCACCAGCTCCGCCGCCTCCGAAAGAACCGCCGCCAAAGCCACCAAAACCGCCACCATCACCGCCACCGAAGCCACCACCGCCGCCTCCCCAAAATCCACCACCGCCATGGTTACCTCTATTAGCTTGGTTTAGTAACATCCATGCTGCCCAAAATTCAATACCGTTTAAAGCTGCATAACGTTTTGCTTGTCGTGTCTTAAAGAATAAGAAGAATGCAATAATAATGATAACGATTAATGCGAAGTAGCCTGTGCTAATAGAATTTTTTTTCTTGTAGCGCTGCTCATAGCTCGCAATATTATACTCCCCTTGTGCCAACTGCATAAGCACAGTAGTTGCGCTATCAATACCGGCGTAATAATTTCCTAGTCGAAATTGAGGAAGTAATTCATTGTCTACAATAAGGTAGGTGCTACCATCTGGAATGGCGCCTTCAAGTCCTTCGCCGATAGCAATGTATGTTGATCCCTTCTCACCATTTTTCTTTGGTTTAACAAGAAGAATAATCCCGTTGTCTTTGTCAGCGCGTCCGACTTGCCATGTATCGCCCAGTTCTGTGGCATATTGCGACTTGTCATATCCGCACAAATCATCTACGATTACCACCACAATTTGATTACTAGTTTTCAGCGCAAAGTTTACAAGCTTGGCTTCAAGTTGTTGAATTTGTTGTGGAGTCAATGTTCCCGTTTGATCATAGACCAAACGTTCTTCTTTCTTAGGAAAGCAATCGACGTCGCTTGCTTTTGTAAGAGAAAAGGTGAATAGAAACCCTATTAATAAAACGAGGTGCTTTACTGTGCTCATTCGTTTATGTGAAATGAAATGGAATCTGAAAGTTCATTACGATCAGATTTTTCAAGTGGAAAATGAGCCTTTAATTTTTGACCGGCATCTAAAACACCAGCGCACATAGCTTTGGCAATGTCTCCGGTTTTTAGAATTGAGATCACTTCATCATTTGTGGCGTTCCAGAAATCTTGGCCAACAATTTTATGAATACCAGAATCGCCCAGAATGGCGAATTTCTTATCAATTACTGCTAGATAGAAAAGTACTCCGTTGCGGTCTTTCGTTTCAAACATCTTTAATTTCTCAAAAATGAATGCCGCGCGCTCAAGGGGATCGATAGAGCACTCATCTTCGATGTGTATTCTTATTTCACCCGAGGTCATAGACTCCGCGTCTGCTATTGATTTCTCAATAGCAGCGCGAATGTCTTCTGTTATTATATCGTATGCTT
>CALRZB010000222.1:0-4053 GCA_943372555.1 Chryseobacterium gleum
CCATCGCAGCATTTACCACATTGGCAGTCCCCTCCACATTTATAGCGTACATCTCTTTGCGGTCGCTTTTATGATAAGAAACTACCGCAGCCGTATGATATACTTTCTCAATACCCTCCATCGCCACAAGCAAAGCGGGAATGTCCAACACATCCGCCTCTACCCATTCAATACGATCATACAGATGAGCCGAATTGTAAAAAGTAAAAACATCTTGTACAACTTTTCTATTACTATTAGCTCGCACCATTCCGCGCACCTTCTCGTTCGACTCGAGTAATCGAATCATAACATGGATGCCCAAAAGGCCTGTGGATCCTGTAACTAAGTTCACTTCATAACAGGTTTAGGACGATTAAATCGTGTGGTATCTGCAGCTATTTCCAGAGGGATTCGCTCTAGTCGCGCTAGCACGCTATCTTCTATTTCAGACATTAACTCAGTATCTACAGAATATGCAATAAAATTATCTTTGAAAACTTCACGTGTGGTGCCGTGCTTTTGAAACACCTGATCGTAATAGGTATTCAACATTCCTGAAGCGGAATCTATTCTTTGATATTTCACGGAATATGCACCTTCTAAAATTCTGGCATCAACAAGTAAATTGATAAATGCTTCTTTCTCCATGGTTGGCTTGGCAACAGTTGTGTGTGCATTTTGATCAACGCAACCAACAGCAAAAATGCTAACGGCCAGAAATAGTGAGTAGAGTGCTTTTATCATTATCTATTAAATGCGAGACGCTCGCCTTTTTTAGTTTCATCCCATACTCCATCATTATAAACAGCATGGCCATTTACAAATGTGGTTTTTATTTTAGAACTAAAACTATGTCCCTCAAACGGCGACCAACCGCACTTATATGCAATATTTGACTTATCTACTGTCCAACTGCACGCTGGATCTATCAATACCATATCGGCAAAATATCCCTCTCTAATATACCCTCTTCTATCAATCGCAAACATGTCTGCTACATTATGCGACATAAGCTGCACCATTCTTTCTTTGGTCAAAACTCCTTGCTTCACTAGATCTAACATAGCCACCACAGAATGTTGAATGAGTGGTCCGCCAGACGGTGCTTTCGCGTATTTCTGTTCTTTCTCTTCAATTGTGTGCGGTGCATGATCCGTGGCAATCACATCTATTTTACCATTATTCAATGCCTCCCGAATGAACGTTCGGTCATTTTCTGTTTTTACAGCAGGATTCCATTTAATGTAGTTTCCTTTTGTTTTATAATCAGCGTCTGTAAACCACAAGTGATGAATACACGCTTCTGCAGTAATTCGCTTTTCAGACAATGGTTTATCACCATCAAACAGTTCCAATTCCTTGGCTGTACTGATATGAAGAATATGAAGTCTTGTATTATGTTTTTTAGCTAATTCTACAGCAAAAGATGAAGAAGCATAACAAGCCTCAGCACTTCGAATCTGACCATGAAGCTCTATCGGAATGTCTTCGCCATATTTTTCAGCCATTGCTGTCATATTCTCCTTAATCATCCAATCTACCTCACAATGCAATGCAATCAACATTTTCACTTGACTGAAAATATTATTCAAGGTCTCAGGATTATCGACAAGCATATTTCCTGTCGAAGAACCCATAAAGATTTTTACACCACAAACAGTCTTTGGATTCACTTTCAAAAGCTCGCTCAAATTGTCATTGGTCGTTCCTATAAAAAAGGAATAATTAGCCAATGATACTTGTTGTGCTCTTGAATATTTCTCTTCTAATAATTCAATGGTTGTGGCTGCAGGAACCGTATTCGGCATTTCCATAAATGAAGTCACACCGCCAGCAACGGCAGCTCTTGCTTCAGTATAGATCTCACCTTTGTGCGTGAGTCCTGGCTCTCTGAAATGCACTTGATCATCAATGGCACCTGGAATTAATAATAATCCTGAAGCCTCAATTTCTTGATCAGCTTTGTCTGAAATTTCTCCCGGACCAGTGATTCTCGATATCAACTCGCCATCTATCCAGACATCCGCTAGTCGGGTGACCCCTTCATTTACTAACGATGCATTTCGGATACATATAGACATATTACTCTATTTAGAATTGCTAAATCTCATCTTCAATACTCCAACGATAGCCTCATTGAAAATTCCCATACTCATCTTGCTAGTACCCAAAACTCGGTCAGCAAAACGAATTGGTACCTCGACAATTTTAAAACCATTGCGACGCGCCTTGTATTTCATCTCAATTTGAAATGCGTAACCAATGAATTTGATATTATCGAGATTGATTTTTTCTAGAACGCGTCTTTTGTAGCATACAAAGCCAGCTGTTGAATCCCTTACACCAAGCCATAAAACAGTATTCACATAAATACTCGCTCCAAAAGAGATCAACAATCGATGCCACGGCCAGTTCTCTACACCTCCACCTTTAACATATCTTGAACCCACCGACACATCACCACCTTGGTCTTTGCAACCAGCGTATAGACGCACCAAATCATCTGGATTGTGAGAGAAATCGCAGTCCATCTCAAAAACATACTCATAAGTTCTTGCAAGCGCCCATTTGAATCCCGCTATATAAGCTGTGCCCAAACCTAATTTACCAGCACGCTCCATGATAAAAAGACGACCCTCAAATTCTTTTTGAAGTTCTTTTACAATAGCAGCTGTCCCATCAGGAGAACCGTCATCCACTATTAATAAATGGAAATCTTTAGGTAATGAAAACACCTTACGCACCATGCGCTCGATATTTTCCTTCTCGTTGTAAGTGGGTATGATAACTAAACTGTCGCTCACGAATCTTTGAGTTTAAGCCCCAAAGATAAGAAGCACAGTGTAGTGAATTAACAAATGATGTTAAGCCTTGTCAGAAAATTCCAATTCTTGAATAAAAGCCTCGACTTTTTCAACCATATCCTTGGAACCAATAAACAAGGGAACTCGCTGATGAAGGTCTTTAGGTTGGATATCCATAATTCGACCAATACCGTCGGAAGCCTTACCACCCGCTTGTTCTACGATAAAAGCTAATGGATTAGCTTCATACATCAAGCGTAATTTTCCCTCGGGTGCATTTTGAGTTCCAGGGTAGATATAAATCCCGCCTTTAATTAAATTTCTATGAAAATCAGCCACTAAAGAGCCAATATAACGTGCAGTATATGGGCGTGATGTAGTTTCATCCGTCTGTTTTAACCAATTAATATAGGCTTGCACACCAGGACTGCATGTGAAAAGGTTACCCTCATTGATACTGTAGATCTTTCCATCATCTGGAATTTTCATATTCGGGTGAGACAAACAGAACTCTCCGATACTAGGATCGAGTGTAAAACCATTTACGCCGTGACCAGTAGTATAAACTAGCATAGTACTTGATCCGTAAATCACATATCCTGCGGCCACTTGCTCAAAACCTTTCTGTAAAAAGTCATTGACGTTTGCAAGATCTCCCACGCTAGAATTTCTTCTGAAAATTGAAAAAATAGTCCCAATGCTAACGTTCACGTCAATATTTGAAGACCCATCCAAAGGATCGAAAAGCATAACATACTTGGCTTTTCTATTCACTTCGGAATCGAAAGCAAAGTATTTTTCATTTTCCTCACTAGCAGCGCCGCAGATCTGTCCGCCCCATCTCACTGCATTCAGCATAGCTTGATCTGCAAAGACATCAAGCTTCATTTGGCTTTCGCCCTGTATATTCGTCGTGCCAACAGCACCAAGAATATCCTGCAATCCCGCCTTGTTTACCTTGTGATTAATAATTTTTGACGCAATACCGATATCGGCCAAAAGACGCGTCAAATCTCCAGAAGCATAAGGAAAATCATCCTGACGCTCCATTATAAATTCACTCAGTGTTACGATACTCATAAGGCAAAACTAGTGAATTTAGTGCACCCAAGTGAACACAAATGAACCCAAGTGGAAACAAGTGTACCCAAATGAACACAAATTAAAACTAGTGAACACAAATGCACTCAAGTGGAAACAAGTGTACCCAAATGAACACAAATTAAAACTAGTGAACACAAATGCACTCAAGTGGAAACAAGTGTAC
>CALRZB010000223.1:0-4000 GCA_943372555.1 Chryseobacterium gleum
CAGCTCTCTTTTCGTTTTTGGCTTTGCAACGAATAGCAACACGCTTCTCGCTTCTAGCCAATGCTTTTTTTGGAACTAGCGTGTAGATACCTAAATTGAAACGAGCAAGTAAAATTCTGCGATTGGGCTTGAACTTGGTAAGCGCTAATAGCTCAGTTGAGGATACGTGATAATCAGAAGGGGTATCGTAGACTTTGATCTTGTGTTTTTTGAAATAAACTTCATCCTCTCTGATCTTGTGAAATATGGTGCACGACTGAAATGTCCCGATTATTAAAATCAGAAATAATGCGAGTCGATATGTATTCTTACCTGCCATATATTGCGGCTGCAATTTCAGTCAAAAATGCTACCGATAAAAAAAGACTTGAAATTGGTGAAATCACTTCACCAAAAAAAGTTTCGTAAAGAACATGGTCTCTTCCTCATCGAAGGTAAGAAACCTGTGGAAGAAGCTCTTCAGTCAACCTTTAAATTACATAGCTTATACAGCTGTGATGAGGCTTTTATTGAAAGGTTTAATCTGGGGATCTTAGTCAATTCGAAAGACATGGCCATGATTTCAGCACTCAATACACCCTCGGATTATCTTGCTGTTTTGCATGTTCCTGAATTCAATCCAACCTCATTTATTTCAAAAAAGCAAATTCTACTTGATGGAATATCGGACCCTGGAAACATGGGAACCATCTTGAGAACTGCTGATTGGTTTGGTTTTGATGAGATTATTTGTTCGGAAGACACGGTAGAACTCTACAATCCAAAAGTGGTGCAATCGACAATGGGAAGCCTGTTTCGCGTAAAAGTCATTTACACAGACTTACAAAAGTATATAGAGTCAATTGCTGAAAAAGGATTTGCAATTGCCGGTGCAGACCTAGATGGCGTCAATGCTTTTGAGTACCAATTTCCTGAAAAAACGGCTTTGGTAATTGGGAGCGAGAGCCACGGAATCAGACCTAACGTCGAATCGTTGCTAACCCAAAAAGTACACATACCCGGTGCAGGTAATGCAGAATCATTGAATGCAGGAATCGCTGCAGGAATATTACTTTCCTGCTGGTTTAAGATAAAATCCTAGGGGAGCTAAGAGTGGAGAGAAAACAAATCGCTGCCCCAAAGCCAATTCTCCCTCATTATTTTTTGCCCAGAAATAGTCCAAATCCCAAGGTGATTCATTGCCATTTTCATCATAATATCTCTTGGCAGCACGCTTGTTGTAAAGTTCTACCTTCTTGGTTGTACCTGACTTTTCATGCACTTGCAATGTATACGCGGGAACAGTTTTGTTAATCGAATCAACAGCTTCAGGTTTCAAGTTGGTATTGTAAGATTCGAAATAGACTTTTTTAAATTGAATCAATAAATTTTTCACTTTCAATGTGTCGAACACAGGAATAGGAGTAGAGAAGGAGTTTGTATAAACGTTATACCCCGTTTGCATACCAATTGAATTTCCGCCATAATAATTCACACAAAAAGAAGTCTCCGGATTCATATTATCAATCACATCAACTTGAGTAAAATCAAGGTTGGGATAATCAAACATTCCTGTATATCTCCATTCATTTTCATCTGAAAAGAAACGAGGTGTAAGGAACCCAGTAAATCCCTCCATGTAGGTGATATAAGGCTCGTCACTTCTTCCAATCCCCGGAATTTCTAAAAGCATTATAGTACCCATGTGATCTGGAGTGGCCGTTCCGATATAATAGATTTTAGAAGGCTCATCACCTCCTTGGTATATTTCTACTTTGCGAGCAGAACTTGCAAGAACGCGCATCATATTATCACGACCAGATGCAGGTAAAGCACCTTTAACATTTAGTCGGTTTACCGTCGACAATAATAAATCTAAGGCATCTTTTCTCGCTAAGTACTTTCCATTCAACTTCCAATAGCGTTGTCCTGGAATGCGCTCGAGCAAAACAGATTTACCTTGCTTATCTGCAATGAAAATTTTCGTTACTGAAGCAGTATCAGCAATTGCAAAATCACTCAGAGGCTTGCCTGCAAGAGTTGATGCTGAATTTTTTTGATAGATGAAATAAGCGGCTAAAGCGAGTACAATCAATAATCCTAATAAGAGCAAGTTCTTTTTCATTTAGCCCATTTTTTCTTTCTCAAAGACAACTGTAAAAATGCTGCTCCAGCAAGCATAAATAAGGGAACAACAACGTTTGTAATTTGAGTATATCTTCTAATTGTGATTGGTAAATATACATCTCTATTAAACAGTTTAATTCTTGTTCTGTTTTGGGCCAGAACACTCTCATCAAGTTTTCTCAGCTTTATACTGCGCGAACGAACGCTAATCAACGCTTGGTCATCCAATAAATAGTTCATGCAATTCAGCAAAAACTCTTTGTTATCATATACCACACGTTCAGCGTAACGATCAAAACCCAAGGCTTGCGGACGCGGACCCTCAGGAGTATTCATCACATTATTTCTCACTACATCTCCATCGGCAATTACCACCATAGAGGTATTCACACTCTTGTCGCGATAAGCCACATTAGGATCTTGGCGAATAGCAACAGGTAGCTGATCTTTAAAAGCAGAAGGGAATTGACCTTCCATGATCATGGCCATGATTTGCTTAGGTTGCGCACCTTGTTTGAAGTATTCAATATCAAGATTCACAACAGAAGTATTAATTCTAACAGGAGTCTTAAGGGCTTTTGACAAATCTGAACTTCGAAGAACAGGAATTTTGTGTACCTCAGGATTCGGATTTACGGAATCAATGCTACTTGCGAAATCAAATTTAATAGGATCCAAATTGGCTACTACAGGATGCGCATCTGCAGGTGCGAAGCACAAAGGAGAATAAAACCAAGTGAACATTTGAATGTTGCGTTGATTACCCATTGGGCCTGTATCAAAAGCGATTGGTGCACCTTGATAATCGATCACAATGTTGCGATTTATACGAGCACCATATTCAAATAGCATTTCATACAATCCCATCTCGTTGCTCATTCCCAATGTTTGCTGGGCAGTTCGCAAGCTATCAAGGTCTGTCAATACAGGATCGACCATCCAAAGCACCTTTCCACCATTCATTATAAATTGGTCGATAATCACACGGTCTTGATCTGAAAAAACACTATCAGGCTTTGCAATTACAATCGCTTGATATTTGTTGGTTCGATTTGGAAGCTTCTCTAGTTTATCACTCAGGGCATTCACTTGCCCCTTTATTTCAACGAAATCGATCGCATAGTTCTCCTCTAGTGACGTAAGGAAATCGGCCATTTCTATTGGTTGCAATTCGCCATGACCTTGGATAATAGCAACAGCAGGTTTATCACTTCGTAGAGCTTTTCTGATATTGCTTGCAAGTTCATATTCCAAATTATTGACCGATGAATTGATCATCTGATCATTCGGTTCGGGCATGTCGCTTTTGAAAAACTGTACCGGATATTCTTTGCCTTTGTATTCAATAATAGCGGCTGGCCATATCAATTTAGATTGTTGAGCTCCATCCGCTTCGTATGCTAGACGCGTAAATCGAAGACCCTTTTCAAACAATGCTTCTTCTGTTTCAGAAATTGTTTTTTTATCACCAGAAGAATACGGATCAATAAATTCATACTCGATGTTATCTCCGCTATAATCACGGAACTCATCAAAACGCTCTTTGATGCTTTGCTCCAATCTTTTGAAGCTAGCAGGAAATTCTCCTGTCAAGTAACAACGAATGAAAATCTTATCCTCAAGATTTCCGAGCATTTCCTTCGTAGCAGGTGTTAGGGTGTGACGTTTTTCTTCAGTCAAATCCCATTTGAAAAAAACTACCGAAAGTATATAAGAGGTAAGAATCAAAATTCCCAGCCCCATCAATAATCTGAATAAATCGTTTCTTCTTGTTTTCATGGTCTAACCGCAAAGGTGCATCTGAAATGACTAACTCTCAGACTATACCTCACCATTTTTTATCAATAATGTATAGTCAACAGCCTTAGGTCCAAGATTGAACAACAAATCCAAA
>CALRZB010000224.1:0-3967 GCA_943372555.1 Chryseobacterium gleum
CCCAATTTTGATAGTCGCATTTCAAAAGACACTTCAAAAACATTTTCGCAGATTGGCGCTGGATTGATGAATGCTGCTGAATCGCTGCCATTCGCGCCGCTAGAAGGAAGTAATGCTTGGGTTGTTGGAGGTAGTCGTACGAAAAGTTCTAAAGTTCTTTTTTGCAACGACACACACATTGGGTACCTCGCTCCTCAGACATGGTATGAGGCTTACCTTACTTGTCCTGGCTTCGAACTCTATGGACATTTTATGGCAGCGGTTCCTTTTGCGCTTGTTGGTAGAAATCAAGATTTATCATGGGGATTAACGATGCTGCTTAATGATGATATGGATTTTTACAAAGAAAAAATTGTCGGTGATAGCGTGATGCACAAAGGGAAAATGGAGGCACTCACCTATCACGACGTTACCATCATTGTAAAAGACAGTACTAATGTTAAACTGCATATTCCTATTACACCTCATGGACCAATCGTGAATGGAGCATTCGAATCTCTTGAAAATTCTACCGAGCCCATATCGATGTGTTGGACATATACAAAAAAGGAAAACCAAGCGGTAGATGCTTTTCGAGGAATGAATAATGCGCATGAAATGGCCACATTTGAAAAGGAAATTTCCAAAATTCATGCACCCGGTTTGAGTTTAAATTATGGAGATGCTAAGGGTAATATTGCATGGTGGGCGTGCGCTTCTTTAGCTATTCGTCCGAAACAAGTCAATCCATGGACATTACTTGATGGTGCGAGTGGTCAAGACGATTGGCTGGGCTATTACGCATTTGAGCAAAATCCTAGAAACATCAATCCTGAAGAAGGATTTATTTATAGCGCAAATGATTGGCCTTCACATCTAAGAAACACTACAAGTTCAGATTCTATGGGTATCACAGATTGGTATCCCGGATATTACAAACCACAGTATCGAGCAGATCGAATAAGTAAACTTCTTCGTGAAAGTGAGTCATGGGATATGGCGAGTATGCAAGCAGTGATGAATGATATTACTAGTGACGCTGATGCAGAAGTAATGAGTGCCTTTTTAGGAATTGTAAGCGATAGCATCAATCTCAACGAACATGAATTGTATCGGCAATATTTTGAATTATTCGATTGGGATGGCACCTATCAGCGTGATATGTATCAACCAACTTTTTTCACGAAAATGCTTTATCATTATTTGCATGAGGCTTGTGCCGATGAATTGGGAGAAGAGCAATTTAAGTTGTTCCTAACCACGCATCAGGTGCAGCGCGCACAGAGTGTTCTTATAAAAAATAGAACTTCACCCTGGTGGGATGACGTCACAACGGTGGATAAAAAAGAAACGAGAAAAGAAATAATTTTTAAAGCATTTGAAAAAAGTATTGACGAGTTGAGAAATCAGTTTGGAGATAATCCCAAGATATGGAATTGGCGTAAGGCGTGTCAGCTAGAAGTTAAACATCCGTTAGGAGAAGTGGCTCTACTTCGCCCAATTTTCAACATCGGTCCAGAGCCCGTTGATGGAAGTAATGAAACAATAATGCAGAGCGGATTTTATTTGAATGGCGATGGAGAATACAAAGTGTTTTTTGGTTCCCAAATGCGCATAATAGTTGACTTCGCGCATCCTGACAGTGCTATTAATATTACGCCATGCGGCAATAGTGGTCATCTGTTTAGTGAGCATTATAGCGATCAGTATGAGCGCTATTGCAACAAGCAATATCGCATACAACGCATGAGTCGAAATAGATATGCTGGGGAAAAGCACTTGGTTCTAAATCCTGTCTATCCCACATGAAGAAAATAGGATTGATATCAGACACCCACGGCTGGTTAGATCCTGCTGTGTTTAAGCATTTCGCCGAATGTGATGAGATTTGGCATGCAGGAGATATTGGCACTTTAGAAGTGCTCGAGCAATTGCGTAAATTCAAACCTACACGTGCAGTTTATGGCAATATTGATGGACATGAAATAAGAATAGATTGTCCCGAAAATTTGCGTTGGAAATGTGAGGATGTTGATGTTTGGATTACACATATTGGAGGTAGACCGGGCAACTATGCATTGCCTATTAAAGCAAAAATTAAAGCTCAACCTCCGCAATTATTTATATGTGGACACTCCCACATCTGTTTGGTAAAAATGGATCAAACAATAAAGACCTTGCACATGAATCCAGGCGCAGCCGGCAAACATGGTTTCCACAAAGTAAGAACGTTATTGCGATTTGAAATTGATGGAAAGAAGATTCAGAACTTGGATCTTATAGAGCTAGGGCCGAGGGTTAGCGCTGCGCTATAGGCTATTGGTTATTAGCTTTTGGCTATTAGCTTTTAGTTTTGGATAGCGAATCAGGAGATATGTGGTCATGCCATTTACGGTGACATTTCCGTAATGTTGAAACCCTATTCTTTCATAGACATTTTTATTTTGATCTATTGTAGTTTCTGCTAGCACCGGTATTCCTAATGCATCTGATTCTTGATACAATATGTTTCTTAATTCCGCAGAAGAAGTAAAATCACGATGTCCTGATAGCACACCTAAATACCAGCAATGAAGGTGCTTTCCGAAAGGTGCTTGAGCCCTTTTAATTTCCTTACTTCGTTTTAGAAGTGGAAATAGTCTTATTGGACCGACCGCAAATAAACCCACGCGGATTTCATCCCAAAGATTTTGATACCAAGGAACTCGCACCTCTGAATGATAGAAGCAAATTAGTCCTTTATTATTCGAAGAAAAGAAAACACCTTTTCTTCTGTTGCAAAAATCGTAAAGGAACGCTGCCAATCTTTTTTTTCTGAATTGATATCCCCAGCCTTTCCCCACAGAGAAAACAATAGCGGGATTCCCGTCAAAAGATTCAGCAATAATTTTTATTCCAATTGATCTCAAAATAATACGAAATGCAAAACTTAAATCTAAAAGCCAACAGCCAATAGCCAATAGCCAACGGCTAACAGCCTATCTCTTATTATGTAGCTCCTGCACCGGCACCCTCACGCCATTGTAATAGCCAACGATAAATGCATCCGTGAAACCTCTTTTTTGTAGCATTTGCATCGCTGCTTCGGCCTTACCATAGGATGTGAACATGCCTACACAATATCTCGTAAAGCCCGAAGGAGTTTTCTCAATAAAAACAGGTTCCAATCCAGTAAATATATCTGTGTCAACATCCTCAAGGAATGCTCCTACCTGAACCATATACACTGAACCTGCAGGCATTGCATTCGTGCTTTTGAAAGATGTAAAACCTCTATATTTTTTATCTGAACCTATAATAAACAAATCTTGAGCAAGAGACGGAAGCATTGTTAAATCAGTAGCTTCTGTTGCTCCACTTTTGGTTGAATCTGCAGAAGAAGTTGAATTATTTGTTGAGCCATTCCCTCCTTCAGAATTAGTCGTGTTCGTATTTGCGCCACTACTAGAATTGGATGTAGAACTATTCGCTATGTTTTGATTTGAGGCTTCCTCACGGCTGCTAATTACTTTGAACTCAGTTCGCCTATTCAATGCGAGTTCTTCTTCCGAGCAAGTCGTTTTCACGGCACCTTCGCAACGGCAATCATTTACAGGTTGATCTTCACCGTAGCCCTTATATTTCAACTGAATTACGGCTACGCCTTTCTTTAAAAGATATTGAACCGTAGAATTTGCACGCCTAGCTGAAAGATCTTGATTAGACGTTCTTGAGGAACGACAATCTGTATGTGATCCACACTCAATTGTAAATTGAGGGTTGTCTAAAAGCATATCCGCAATTTTATCCAATTCAATCGCGCCTTGAGGAGTAATATCCCATTTTGCTGTTTCAAAATAAATCGGATTAAGGGCAAGTATGACACCCAAATCATCACCTATTTTGATTTTCTGCATGGTCAAATCCGCAATCGAATTCAAATCAAGTTGCGTTGAACCATTTTTTAATTTCACATCTGAAATGGATTTAGGTATATAGCCTGCACGCT
>CALRZB010000225.1:0-3962 GCA_943372555.1 Chryseobacterium gleum
TGGAGAAACTACAGGACAACCATTGTTTACCCAAACAGAATAAGAACCGCTCACAGAAGGAGTGTAATTGATATCATTAGCGCCTTGTATGATTTCGCCATTAAGCAACCATTGGATTTCAGAAGTACCATCGTAGTTGGTGAAATTGAATGTTCCAGATTCGAAAACTACCACTGGTTCAGCAGCAGGGAATTCTGAGATCAAGATATTGTCTACTGTAAATGCAGAGCGGAATCCATCGATTTCATAAACCAATTTCACTTCATATGTTCCCGGATTTTCGAAGGTGTACAATGTGTTTGCATCGCAAGCTGTAGTTATTCCACCATCGCCCATTTCATAATAGCAAGCGGTAACATTTGCGGCAATTGCAGATGTATTAGTAAGGGTAACTGTTCCGCATTCTTGAGTGTAATCTACACGAGCATCAAGAGTGCTAAGCATGCACGTTTGAGTTTGAATGCCTTCAGGATTGTTTTCTGTTCCGCTGCAGAATTGTTCGAAGCTAGAACCGCTAAGGAAAACGTGAGAGCTTAATGCGCTATCAGAAACATCGGCAACGATAAGTTTGATGTGATACACTTCACCAATTTGAAGCGCACCAATGCATGCATGCAAAACAGTTGTGTAGCCGTCGATACCTGTAATCGTTCCATCAGATGCTATGTAGTATTGAGAGTTCAACTGATCATTCACAGAATTAATACCTACTGATGTAGTAGTGCCAGGAACTACAGCAAGATTTGTTGCACCATTTGTAAATGCACCTGCAATACCAGGACCGCTGATAAAGAAACCGAATTGATCGTTGAATGCAGTGTTAACGAATTCAGGATATTCGACTGAAGCAAATACATATTGAAATGCCACAGAGTCGCCTGTTGCAATGAAATCGAATTCTAGAACCGCTGCCTCACCAATGTATTGTGCATCAGTAATAAGAGCTAGTACATCGGCATCTTGTGGGTTATAGTAAGTTCCGTTGGAATTCAAACCGTTGGCGAGTACTTCGTAAGTAGCGCCAGTGGTCATTATAATACCTTCTTGAATACCTATGGTATTGTTTGAATCTGTGAAAGCTGCTATTTGATGATGCTCAGCATCAACTGGTCCTCCGTTGAAGGTGACATTGTTGACGAAGATTCCGTTTCCTACGAAGAAGTCCTCAACGATAGACTGGACACTCGAAGTAGGAACGAGTGTAGGTTGCGCCACGGCTCCGCAAGCAGCAGTGAGAGCAACAAAAAGGGTGTAGAGTTTTTTCATTTAGATGCTGGTTTATAGCGCAATATAGGGAATGATTTCGGATTCCTGATTCCGGATTCCTGATTCCGAAATTAGGAATCAGGAATCAAAAATCAAAAATCAATCCTTCGACCGGCTCAGGAACCGTTTTGAAGAGTAACTTCGCGGCATGAGTGGAAGTCAGCGTTACGACTCGGTGCAGATGTTGAGGGGGATCGCGGCCTTGATGGTTGCTGTCTTTCATTTGGCCACTCATTCTAATCCTGAAGGTCCTTTGTTGGCCGATGGAAATCCTGTGAAACAATTGTCGCTTTATGGTCCTACAGGAGTATTTGTGTTCTTTGTTATTTCTGGTTTTGTGTTGCCATTTGCGATGAATAAATCGGGGTATCAGCTTAGTAAGTTTCCCACTTTCATGGCGAAGCGCTTGATTCGACTTGAACCGCCCTATTTGGCCACCCTAGCCCTCATTTTGCTATCAGGACTTGCTTATGCGATCAAAGACAATACGGACTTTATTCTTGACCCTGCCCGCTTCTTTTCGCATTTTTTATATATGTCACACATAGCGGGACAAGAGTGGTACAACCCCATTTTTTGGACGCTAGCTATCGAATTTCAATATTACATTTTGATTGCACTCACTTTCTCTTGGATCAACAGTGATTTGTGGTGGAAGCGTGCTACTTGGATTGTGGTCATGGCCGGAATCAATATTGCATTTCCTGACGACCGATTTATTTTCAACTACATCTCCCCTTTCATTTTAGGATTTGTCGCTTATTACTTAATGATCAAACGTCTTTCGAAATGGGAAGTACTGCCCTACATTTTAATAGCCTTTTGGCTGATGATGCAATACTTCGGTCGCGACTGGGCAATTGCTGCATTCTTTACTTTCTTCTTTATTTATTTTATTAATGGTGTCAACAAATGGCTCGATTGGTTGGGTGAAATATCCTATTCACTATATCTCACCCACGGGTTAAGCGGCGGCAGTATTGTTTATCTGCTTATGGAACATTACCACGAAGTATGGCAACGCCTAATCATTCTCTTCATCGGCATAGCAGGATCCATTCTATTTGCCTGGATCTTCTACCGCATCGTTGAATTACCAGCGAAGAGATGGGCGTCGCGCTTCTGATTATGGTTGATGTTTGATGGTTGACTTTTGATGTAAAAGCCTAAAGCTTACAGCCTACTGCCTATTACCACTCTCGCAGTCGAAGCCGCTTCCCCTTGTATCATCGTAACCATATACAATCCCGGTTCTATTCCGCTTGTGTCTATTTGCACTGAATGTTGACCTGCGGCTCTCATTCCTTCTTCTGATGACATTACTTCTTTTCCCAGCGCATCGCAGAGTTTGATGATTACTTTGTTTGGAGAGTTGAGCGAATATGAGATGGTGAATTCATTTGTTGCAGGGTTAGGATAACACTTTACTTCAGAAATACTCGAGTTTGAAATTTCATCTACTCCGATTGGTGAACATAGTCCGGGGATGTTTTCATCTAGCCAAATAATTCGTTTCGAGATCCAACTTTTCAACGAATCCAATTCAGCGTAATACGTTTCTGCTACGATTCCGTAATCGGGCGCAGGACCGCTGACTCCGAGAATAGGCCATTTTTGAAAATGTCTCTCTTGAGCATTTAAAACCAACGCTCCCATGCTATCGATATAAGAAAATAGGGAGACAGTGTCCAACATCGTTTCTCTGTATCCTTCGTATGTGCAGCGTAATTCATCTCGGAAGCTTTCATCTTGTAAAAGTCGGATGTACCAACCAGTGGAATAATTATCGGTGAAGCAATCATTGTTTTGATGCGCCCAACCGGAACCATCATATCCTTCATAAATTTCGCAGACGCCCGACATGTTTTTCCATCCCCAGTCGAAATCCCAGACTGGACCAGCGTTTAGTTTGCCTCCATTCGAATATTTGTCTTTATGAAAAAATACGCTCTTCTTAAATCCGTCTGCACTTCGCGCCAATTCATTTACAAGAAAATAATCGATGAAAGATTCGACATTCATAAAGTTGCGATAACCTGTTCCAGGATTTGCAAAATCGGCGCTGTATAAAGCTGTTTCAAGAGAGTCGATATATGCCGCGATATATAGTTTTTGTTCCTCTTGAATATCTTCTGCTTTCGGATATTCATATACAAAATGTACATCAAACCCCGGATGATCAATTGGTGAAAAATTGCTTTGAAAACTGTTGCTTTCATTCCAATAATTCTGTTGAAGAATATAGCCTCCAGTCAAACTATCACCTGCCAAATCTGTTGGTAGTAGGTTCGCGATGTTTACTCTATTTGCATCTCTTTTTACTTTTTCACCGATTACATAAATACCTTTATAACTGCTATCAATAAGTACTTCACATAGTTGAGCGCGAATGCTATAATTATCCATTTCACCAAAGAGTTTGAACGCCATCAAATTTTTGAGAAGTGTTCGATCATTGAAATTGGACAAGAGCACCCAATCGTTTTCTGCTGGCATGCCGAGTATTGATACATTATTATTCAATCCCGCAGCGTCGCGTGTTTCGATACCATAAGGATGCTGCGGATATCCAGCCGAAGTCAGACCACGGATTTCGATTCCGATATCACCGCTATAGATATTTGCGGGATCATTTATTGATGTAAGATTTCCTGGACCATTGTATTTAATATCCATCAAGCAATCGATCTTCGTGT
>CALRZB010000226.1:0-3922 GCA_943372555.1 Chryseobacterium gleum
TGATGAACAAACTCATTATTTCAATCGGAACTAAAATAAACTTGATAGGAAGTGGCACTCCAGGAGGCCAGAAAATGTGACCCCAATAGTGCTTGTTACCATTCACCGAAGTGATGATAAACACTATCGCAGCCAAAACCAATGTGATACTCATTGTACCTGTGATGTTGAATCCACCAATAAATGGAATCAAACCAAGCATGTTACACATCCAAATGAAGAAGAATGTAGTCAACAAGAAAGGAACAAACGCATCTGCTCTCTTCTTACCAATAGAAGGAATAGCTACTTCATTGCGAATAAACAAAATGAATGGCTCAAACAAATTCTGCATGCCCGTAGGAGCCATGCCTTTTCTCTTTTTGTAAGCACTAGCAACGCTGCGGAAAATGATGATCATCAAAACAATGACGAACAACATACCGAACACTGACTTAGTAATTGAGAAGTCCATTGGTTTCACAAACTCGAAATGAGCATCGTGACCATGAGCGTCGGCTGCCGGAGCAACAGTTACTTCTGCATGTGTAGTTGTATCTGCTGCATGATGAACGGTCATTTGACCTTCAGCATGAACATCAGAATGGGCGGTAGTATCAACAACAGCTGCAATATGAGCTTCAGGAATTGGATGACCGTGCGCGTCCAATTTTGGAGCTTTAGGATCATATACAACTATCTTCTCGCCTCTGTTTTCATAAGTGATACCAGAAGAAGAAGTGTAAGGCTTAAACTTCAAATGACCGTGCTCATGTCCGTCCCAGAAATTGCTTGAAGAAAATACTTCAAGATGGCCTTCATGAAAAAGAATGATTGGAAGGGGAATATGAATATCGCCAATGATGTGAATTTGATGTGCATCAGAGATGTGGTGCATGATCATTTCACCTGGCTTGAACTTTTCTTCAGCTGCATGACCTTCAGTGGCTGCCGCTTCGTGTTGTCCAAACGCAGTGCTAACAATTAGCGCAAACGCGAAAAAAGTCAAAGATACTTTCTTCGACAAACTGATTACACTTGTGAGCACGTTTTGCATATGGTTTACCCCTCTGAAAATTGCGCGGCAAAAGTAGGCACGTAATTGATACAAAAAAGCATATATTTAAAAAAAACTTAGCATTTCATCCGAAGGCCTTATTTGATAGGCTTTTCAGAGACAAAAAAGTTTATATTTTTTTTAACAATGAAACAATTCCCAATCTCTTTACTTCGTATTCCAATATTTTTGTAGCACTATGAGAACAAATCATGAAATTGACTTCCGCATTTTCGGTGAGGAAATGCAATGTGTAGAAATCGAATTAGACCCGCAAGAAACAGTAGTAGCGGAGTCTGGAGCCTTTATGTATATGGATGATGGAATCAAAATGGAAACCATTTTCGGCGATGGCTCTAAATCTGGCGGAGGGTTCTTTGATAAAATTATAGGTGCCGGAAAGCGCCTATTGACGGGAGAAAGCTTGTTTATGACTGCTTTCACGCATACCACATCAGGAAAAGCCAAGGTCGCTTTTGCTTCTCCTTATCCAGGAAAAATAATTCCTCTTGACCTTCAGCAGCTTGGCGGCAAAATCGTTTGTCAAAAAGACGCATTCCTCTGCGCTGCAAAGGGCGTTTCTGTGGGAATAGAATGGCAAAAGAAACTTGGAACAGGCCTTTTCGGTGGTGAAGGTTTCATCATGCAAAAAGTAGAAGGAGACGGACTCGCATTCTGCCACGCTGGCGGTCATATTATAGAAAGAGAACTACGTGCAGGCGAAACACTTCGCATCGATACTGGTTGCGTTGTGGCCTACACCAAAGATGTGGAGTTCGATATACAATTTGTTGGTGGTATTAAAAACACACTTTTCGGCGGTGAAGGTGTTTTCTTCGCTGTATTGAAAGGTCCTGGTAAAGTTTGGCTTCAAACTCTTCCAATTTCTCGACTAGCTTCTCGCATCCTTTCTTATAGTTCAGGTGGAAGAAAGGAAGAAGGAAGCATCCTAGGTGGACTAGGCAACTTACTTGACGGAGACGGACGATAATAGTGCATAAAACACTCGAAATAGATCAATACATGGAGCTCGCACTCATTGCGGGCTCTATTGTTTTTGATGCAAGAAGTCCAAAAGAATTTGCAGAAGGTCACATTCCAGGAGCGATCTCGCTTCCTCTAATGGACAATGACCAACGTCACGAAATAGGCATTACCTACAAAAAACAAGGTCACGATGCCGCAGTAGAAAAAGGCTTCGAACTTGTAGGACCTCATTTCGCCGAAAAACTTAGAAAAGCAAAAGAACTCACAGACAAAAGAGAAATTTTAGTGTATTGCTGGCGCGGCGGACTTCGTAGCAATATCCTCGCCTGGTTGCTCCAAACAGGAGGGTTCAAAGTAACACTCTTGAAAGGAGGATACAAGGCGTTTAGAAATCAAAACATGAGTTTGTTTTCTACCCAAGGAAATCCCGTTATCCTAAGCGGAAAAACAGGTGTGGGAAAAACAGAAATTCTAGAAAAACTAATAGCCTCAAAGCAACATGTTGTGGATCTAGAAGGCTTTGCAAACCACAAAGGATCCGCTTTCGGTTCGCTCGGAAAAGAAGAACAACCGAACCAAGAACAGTTCGAAAATCTGGTTGCAAACCAGTTAAGAACTGTGCCGAACGATCATTCGGTTTGGATTGAAAGCGAAAGTAGATTTATCGGTAAAGTTCGAGTCCCCGATTTGCTATTCAACCGCATGAAGTCCGCACCAATCATAGATGTTGATCGCCCTTTTGAAGAACGCGTCGAACGAATTATGAATGAATATGGTCATTTTCCAAAAGATATTCTAGCCGAAAAAACAGCGGGCCTGAGTAAACGCATGGGAGGTGAACAAGTTAAAATTGCGCTCGAATTTTTGGCCAATGACAATCTAAAAGATTGGATCAGAATATTGCTTCATTATTACGACAAGGGATATACGCATAGCAGAATTCGAAAAGAAGAAGATGTCACAGAATGTACTGCGGTAATGAATGTATCTTCGTCAACTAATTACGATGAAACAATACATCAGCTCATCGATTTGGCGAACACATGGAAGAAACCGCAATACCAATAAAACTCACTCATTATAGCAGCGGCTCAGGCTGCGGTTGCAAAATCTCACCGAGTGTTCTTAAGGAAATGCTATCGTCTAAAAATAGCTTTCCCTCGCATCCAAATCTTATTGTAGGTCACGAATCAAACGACGATGCCGCAGTATTTGATACTGGAAACGGCACCTATATTATCAGCACCACCGACTTTTTCATGCCTATTGTAGATGATGCATTTACTTTCGGGAAAATCGCGGCCACTAATGCCTTGAGTGATGTTTACGCCATGGGCGGCACGCCTATTATGGCAGTGGCAATTCTCGGTTGGCCTATTTCAAAACTCAATCCTGCGCTTGCATCAGAAGTAATTGAAGGCGGTCGCTTCATGTGCCGAATGGCCGGTATTCAGCTTGCTGGTGGTCATACCATTGAAAGCCCTGAACCATTCTTCGGCCTTGCAGTTACAGGAACCGTACTACCAGAAAATCTCAAAAAAAATAATACCGCAAAAGAAGGGGACCAACTCTTTATTACGAAACCTCTTGGATTAGGGATAATTTCTACGGCAGCTAAACGAGGTGTCGCCTCAGATGCAGATCTTTTGGCAGCGACATCTTACATGAGTACTCTCAATAAAATGGGAGAAGCATTGGGGAAAATTCCCGGTGTCAACGCCCTAACAGATGTGACTGGTTTTGGGTTTTTAGGTCACTTGATTGAGATGACCGAGGGAAGCAATCTTTCGGCAGAAATTTCTTTCGATAAAATACCCGTAATACCAGCCGCAAAGAATTATGCAAGTCAGTTCATCTATCCTGATATGACAACCAAAAACTTCTCGGCATATTCTTCTA
>CALRZB010000227.1:0-3895 GCA_943372555.1 Chryseobacterium gleum
ATGACAGAAGTGGATTCAGCGCAATGCAGACCATATCTGTTATCACTAATGATTTGATCAATTTTATATTCTTTACAAACACTGTTGGCCCAAATTTCTTCTTCCTCGATTGATTTTAGTATCTGCGGAATTTGCTTTAAAAAATGAAAAGCGAAACTTCCTTTGGAGTGATAAGTAATGCCATAATCAGGTGGATCTGGGGCGAATTCGATATTGGGGAAAGTGCATTTAAGCAACTCCTTCGAACGCCCGTTACTAGCAAGAATTACATCATGTCCCACTTCCACCATTCTCTTGATAATTGGTATACAACGCGACGCATGACCCAATCCCCAATCTAACGGAACTATTAATATTCTTTGCTTATTCAACATTTGGGTGCCAAGATAGGCAGTCTAAATCTTATTTTTGCCGCCGTTATGGGAAAAGACAAACTTAGAAGATGGGCTGAAAATGAAACATTTCCCAATGTTCATCAGCCTGATTTGCACAATATCATCAAGAACAACGCTACTTACAATCAAGGCGAGTGGCATGAAAAGGTGTTTAAAAACACCAATCCTATTGTGCTTGAATTGGGTTGTGGTAAGGGCGAATATGCAGTTGGCCTTGCCCGTCGTTTCCCAAATAAGAACTTCATCGGAGTAGATGTGAAGGGCCACCGCTTCCATAAAGGGGCAAAAGAAGCCCTTGAAGAGGGTTTGAATAATGTTGCCTTCCTTCGCACTCGAGTGGAGTTCATTGCCTCTTATTTCGGCGCTAATGAGGTGGATGAAATTTGGTTGACCTTCAGTGATCCGCAACCGTTGGATCATATCGGAAATCGCAGAATTACTTCACCATGGTATTTGGAGCGTTACCGCAAGTTTTTAAAGCCAGGAGCATTACTTCATATCAAGCACGACAATCCAGGTGTTTACGAAAAAGCGATGAAAGAATTGCCGGCTGCTGATTGTGTCATCGAAACCCATTCTGACGATGTATATGGAGCATATCTAGATACACAAACAGAAGAGATGCGTGACATTTTAAATATCCGTACCTTTTATGAGCAAATGTGGCTTTCTGAAAACCTCATTATTAAATATGTAAGAGCCAAAGTATGAGTACCGAAGAAACTGACGAGCGTTATATGCGCCTAGCCATTAAGGAAGCTTTGCTTGCGCAAGAGCAAGATGAGGTTCCGATAGGGTGTGTAATAGTTTGTCAGAATCAGGTCATTGCACGTGGATATAATTTGGTAGAAAAGCTTCGCGACTTTACGGCTCATGCCGAGATGCAAGCATTCACCAGCGCATCCGAATTTCTTGGAGGCAAATCACTTCATGAGTGCACGCTATACGTCACATTAGAGCCCTGCGTAATGTGCGCAGGCGCATCATACAATACGCGTGTTGGACGAATAGTATTTGGTGCATACGATGAAAAAAGAGGCTATACCAAGTTTGGTAATCACACAGGCAACAATCAAGGTATTGTGCATCCGAAAACAGAAGTAAAAGGCGGCGTCCTAGAAGAGGAGTGCGCTACGATGCTGCGGGAGTTCTTTGCGAAGAAAAGATAATTAAGCGCTAAATCTAACTGCTGGACTTCTCTAGTACTGAACGCAAGTGTTCGTCATTTCGATAGTTTCTGCTAATATCAAAGAAGTTTCCAGCCACCTTCACTCTCACCTTTTCAAGGACTTCGACGTGAGTGAAATTAACGACGCAAAAACGGCTGATTCTAAAGAAGATTTCCTTGTCTAACTGTTCTTCTATCAAAGACAACGTAGTTCTAATTCTTTTTGTTCTGCCGTCTTTAAGAGATACTACGGCATAGTTCCCTTCGCTAGTTATATAGAGAATATCATCATTGAGAATTCTTACTAAATCATGACCTGCTTTTAGAAGCACAAAATTCGATTTTTTAGGCTCCGTCTCAGCAACTTGTTTTGGAGAAAAATTGAGGCAAGCTATTTCGATGGCAGCATGCAAATCTTGCTTCGTGAATGGTTTTACTACATAGGCATTTGGCCTTGCCATTTTTGCGCGTTCGATGGTTGCAGCATCACCGTTTGCTGTAACAAAAATTATTGGCATATCATAATTTTCGCGAATATGTTCGGCCAAGTGAATCCCATCCTTGTGGCCCTTTATACGAATATCAATTAAAATGATATCTGGATTTTCTCTTTCCAACAATTCTACGGCTTCATTGAAAGAGGAGCATGGTGGAAATGCCTCGTATCCAACTGCAATAAGCTTACGCCAAATATTCGTTGCAATAATCAACTCATCTTCTACGATTGCAATTTTCATTTCTCTTGTTTTATTAATAACGGGTTCAAGATAAGCCGCTCCAAACGTTTAGCCGTTTGGTAGTGATGAAATGCTTGAAATCGATGATTAAAATCATCAGTCACGCGAATTATGGCTACTGAAGCGAACGTCGCTCTGAATTGTAAAAAGTAACTTCGAAGAAACTACCGCCATCATACCAATAGCGCACTTCGCCAGAAAGTTGATGTGTCAGCCCATTAATCAAATGCATTCCAAGGCTTGGACTTAGATGAACATCAACACCTTCAGGCAGACCCGGACCGAAATCTCTAAAGGTCATTTTAAACATACCCTCCTCTAGCTCTGCTAATTCTACCTCGATTTTAACTTCGTTTTCATCGTTATATGCATACTTATACGAATTAGTAATTAGCTCATTGGTAATTAGTCCTAGAGGTATTGCCGTATCGATATCAAGTAAGAAATCGCCACACTCGTGTTCGACTGATAGAGTTCGACCATTTGCGTTGTGTAACTCAACGATTTGCTGAATCAGAGAGTTTAAAAAGGTATCGAAACGAACAGACGACAGATCATGATGCTGATAGAGATTTTGGTGAATGAGCGCAATACTCACCACTCTGCTCTGTCCATCACTGATGTATCCCATTTGCTCAGCATCCTTCATCTCATCCTTTTGAAGTTGTAATAAGTCTGTTACAATCTGTAAGTTATTCTTTACACGATGGTGAATTTCTTTCAGCAAAAGCTCGCGATCTTTAAGTGCTGAGCTGAGCTTTTCGGTGCGCTCTGTGACTATTTTCTCCAAATGCCGATTCGTTCTTTCTAATTTTTTTGTCTTCCAATAATTATACAACCAAACAGCAAGTGCCAGAGCTAAAATAATCGGGAGCCAGAACTCCCAATGCATATAAAACGGAGAAATGACTACAATTGGAATATGCAATTCAATTGCATTCCATTGTCCGTTTTCTAGCATCGCTTTGATATGAAGCGTATAGGTTCCGTATGGAAGTTGATTCATCCGCAAGGAACCTTCCTCTATAAAGTTCCAATCCGAATCAATTCCTTCCAACATGTATGCATATCGATGCGGACGCTGAGCATAATCGAGTAAGGCAAAATCAAAAGCGAGAAATCGATCGGCATGAGAAATGGTGATGGCCCCGAGCGTATACCAATCCACCAACATATTTACCAAAGAATCGTTGTCATCAGAAAACCTTTGAATATTCAGAACCTGAAATGGATAAGACTGCTTGAAAAATAATTCATCCACCTGTTTTGGGTCGAAAGAATTTAGTCCGTTGACACCGCCAAAATACATCTTTCCATTCGCTGCCTTGAATGAAGAAATACGGTTGAACTCATTGTGTGACAACCCGTCTGCAGTGTTGAAATTATATACAGAGAAACTCTTTTTATCAAAGCGAATCAATCCATTGTATGAGCTAATCCAAAGATGATTACCATCATCTTCTTCGATTCTATAAAGGCGCATCGAAGGTAGGCCCTCAGAAATTCCAAATTGTTCAATTGCAGGAAGATCAATTCCTGTCGAAACATTCCACTCCCAGCGAAATAAACCTTGACCGGCTGAAGCAATCCAACAT
>CALRZB010000228.1:0-3869 GCA_943372555.1 Chryseobacterium gleum
AACATACGAATACTTCACATGCACGTTCATTTTATTCCAAACGAACGGTTGCATATCCGAAAAGCCTTCGGGAAAGTCTAGTTTATAATAAGAATATGTTGAATTAGACAAAAATTCCGCAATGGCTTGCATTACCTTTTTTTGAAAGGAATTTTTTTTGAAAGGAGACGAATGTTGTGAGGAAATAAAAAGCCCGCAATGAGATGCAAAAGGTGGGGTAACCAGCGTTTTAACCGAACGCATTCCACCCTCATAGGCTACAAATCCTCCAATGACTTTTTCGCTATCATCTAAGATAACGAAACGGCGCAATTTTGAATCATAGGCGTTAGTCCAGCTTTCAGAACTAAAGACTTCATTGGACTCCAATTGCAATCGATTGAAATCTTCTTCAAGCTTGGCGTTCCACGAGACAATTTGCATTAGGCTTTATCTCCGATTTCAGAAGAAATAACTGACTTCGTAATTCTCGGTGCCGATTGATAAATACGCTCAATGATGTCAACCACTTTCAATCCTTCAAGGGCGTTTGTAGTGATATTCGTCCTGCCTTTCAAAGTATCAATAACATTTTCAATTATGTATACGTGATTAGCTGCAGATCCCTTGTATTCTCCATAATCATTGGCCGGATTTCCCTCGGGAAGAACGGGCATTTCATAATCTTCAATATCGCAATACACCACTTCATTCATATACTGACCACCAATCTTTACTGTCCCTTTTTCTGCAATAATTGACATGCTGCTCTCAAGATTAGTTTTATTCACTGCAGTCGAAAAATTCAGTGTCCCCAATCCCCCATTGACAAATTCGAAGGAAACGGAGCCTGTATCTTCAAAATTCGTAGAATGCGCGTGGTTAAAGTCCGCAAAACGAGCTTGTATATTTTGAATGTCGCCAAAAAGCCAATACATGATATCGATAAAGTGGGAAAATTGAGTGAATAAGGTTCCTCCGTCAAGATCAGTTGTACCTTTCCAATAGCTCTTTTTGTAATAACGATCATCACGATTCCAAAAGCAATTGATATTCACCATATAAATATCACCAAGCTTTTTTGAAGTTAGGATATCTTTAATCCAAACACTTGGAGGGCTATATCTATTTTGCATAACACAAAACACTTGCTTGTGAACGTTGAGCGCAGTATAGATAACGCGCTCACAATCCAACTTCGTTAAGGCCATTGGTTTCTCAACAACAACGTGCTTTTTAGAAGTAAGAGCAAGAAGCGAATGTTCAGCATGCAAACCATTCGGAGTACAAACTGAAACAACATCAATTTCTGGAAATTGATTCAACATATCTGCGGGAGAATTGAAAAAGGGCACATCATAGGGCACGTTGCATTCTTCTTTTGAGCGAGAATCGCACATAGCAACTAATTCTGCTTCAGGATGTCTTACAATCATTTCAGCATGACGTTTTCCAATGTGACCAGAACCGATGACCGCAAACTTCAATTTTTCCATAATACTTGTGTTGCCCCAAAATTAGGAAAAAAAGACCAAGAACCTGAAATAGTCTAGTCTCTTACGGACCTATTGAATAAAATTAATCCGAAGTTGAATAACACGCTCCACGGATCGTCTTGTTGATCATAATAATTGACAGCGAGACTAACTGGGCCCAAGGGAGAGTGATAAACAAATGAAGTTGACCCCATAAGGTATGGATGCCAACTATGGTTATAGACAGGCTGATTAAGTTCGTCAGAAACTATTCTGCCATAAGCGCCAAAAGCATAAGCCTCTGCTCTCAAATCGACATTTTTCCCGAGTGCAAATACATTCATAAATCCTACAGCGCTGTAATTATGGGCCCTGAATTGGGGCATAAAAAACGTCCTAGATTCAGGTATCGGCTGAAATGCCGGTGCTTGAATGGAAGATGAAATATAATTATTGAAAAAGTCCATGTTGCTATAGACCTGTTCCAAGTGCATACCGCCATGGTATTTCCCGAAAGCTAAGAAATAATTGATGTATTGGAACTTTGCAACAAACCATTTATGATTTCGGAAAGTAGTATCACGCAGGGCGGTTGTACTACCTGGTATTGTGGATTCATCAGCAAAAACCGATTTTGCAGAAAACAACAATGAGGTTCCAGAACTTGGATATTGAATACGATTTAAAGTTGATCTTTGATATGTACCTCTCAAAACGTAAGCATCCACATTGGTTCGATCAGCCGTGTCGGTGGAAATAAACAATTGAGTTTGGTAGTATTCGTCAAACATATAAGCGTATGATGCATCAAAAATAAACTTGCCTTTATTGCCCGCTGGAAATGTCAATGAGAGATTCCCGACGCGTTCATTAAGCAGAATAAAAGAAGGTTTTACATCATCAAAAAATGTTGCAAGGCTTTTATAATAATCCCATCTATTCTGAGTGAAAGAAGCCTGAATGGAAAAAGGTAATTTGCCTGATACATCCCAACGAGCATGAGCGTGCACAGAAGCATAGAATCTGCCGAAATAACTATTTGCTCCTATTGATGAAGATGTTCGTCCAAAGAAATTATACCGCAATCCAACAAACCCGGTATTTATAGATCGGCTTGAAAAGTTACCGCCAAATGAAATGAACAAGTCTTTTTCCTTTTCAATATCAAGCAACAATCTGAATTTTTCAGTTGAAGGATCGAATTGTGTCGATGGAAAAATTGATCTCACCTTATCATCACTAAAGATGCGGAAATATGATTTTTGTAAGCTCGCGAGTGGTTGACTCGTTTTCAATCCTATGAGTCTTTTTACATAGTCATCCTGACCTTTGTTTAGGCCACTTACCTTAACATCTTGTATAATTAGTTCTTTAAATTTCGCTTTAAACTCCTTTCGTTTAAACTGTTTTTCAGCATAAGTTTCTCTTCTATTCACCATTTCCAAAATAGCGCCAAGACTGTCCATTGTGGCATTATAGCCAAGGTCAATTGCTGCTGCTATTTTATCGAAATCGAAAGTTCCTATTTCTTTTGAAGTTGGATGTACAACGAGCATTTCTTCACACACATTATAATTGGTGTTGCGATATAGAATCATGCTTTCCAATTGACTAAGAATGTCATTTTCTTGAGGATCACCAGAATCACCAGAAACATTACAACCCAAAATTACATCGGGTGAAAACTCTTTATAAATAACATTTACAGGAAAATTGTTATACAATCCTCCATCATAAAGTAAAAGGCTATCGACACGTCGAGGAGGGATGAAAAACGGATAAGTACTAGAGGCTCTAGTAGCTACATTTAGTTTTCCAGAGCTAAATAATATCTCACGTTTGTTTTTTACATCAGCCGCAATGCAACGAAACGGGATCATTAAGCTATCAAAATTATTATTCGATGCCTGATCCGCTTGAGCAAACATTTGCATCAAATTCCAATCAAGCGCAACAGGGTCAATAAGATTTGCAGGCAACGCATTGGTCATCAGTTTCCCTTCAGAATATTTGATGGTGGCCATAGTTGCGTCTGGATCTGGATCTTTAAAATAAAATCGAAAATCCTCATCCAAATAACCCGTAACCATTTGATAAAATTCTTCTGACCGAGCAATGGAGTCAATTTCGGCTACACTATATCCACAAGAATACATGGCTGCGATAATTGCGCCCATGGACGTACCACCGATATAGTCAATTGGAATATCATTATCTTCCAAAACTTTGAGAAAACCAATATGCGTCAATGCAGTAGCACCACCACCACTCAGAACCACTCCAACTTTTTGGCCGTAGATAGCATTACAGATAACCAATGATAAAATCATGGTCAAAGCCAATTTTTGATATGATAGAATTTTCTTCAGCAATCCGTTATGTTCAGCGAAGTTGACAATTTCTTACAAACCTGAG
>CALRZB010000229.1:0-3858 GCA_943372555.1 Chryseobacterium gleum
GTGTAGCAGCCTGATCTGACTCTCCACCACCCGCTTCATAATCACCTAGAGAGGCGATTTCTAAGCCCATATACTGAGTGCCATCACCCTCTCCACCGCCACTGCAGTCGCGCATCATAAAAATAAGAATCAGCGCAAAAAGACCATGAAATACTATTGTACCTATGGTCGAAAAACTTCTCTCTGTAGTGGTCGTATTTTCCATTATTCCTCTTTTTTAGTTCTGGTTGCAATCACCGGATTACAGTTCAGTACCTTCAAGGTTGAAAAAAGTTCAATGGTTTCTCCAGTTGGAACATCTCTGTCGACATTAAGGATTACCGTTCTTTTATCATCAGGCTTACCAGCCATAAGTGCTGTTAGCTTGTCTTTAATTTCTTCTTTAGTAACAACCTCGCTATTTACACTAAAAACCAAATCTTTCGTAATGGTAACAGACGCTGCACCTGCGATTGATTCACCTGTAGTTGTTTTTGGCAGGTTCACCATTTCCCCATTCACTGCCATAGTAGACATGACGATGAAGAATATTAGAAGCAAGAACACCAAGTCGGAAATCGACGACATGTTTGCTTCTGCAGAAACTTTATTTCTTCTTCCAAAATCCATGGTATACCTCCTTAATTAGTAGGTTGCTCAAGGATGTCGATGAATTCAACGGCGCGAGCTTCCATTTTGTGAATCACTTTACCGATGCGACCTACAAGCGTATTGTAAGAAACGAAAGCAATGATACCCACAATCAAACCGACAACTGTCGTAATCATTGCAAGCATCATATCACCACCCATCGCACCCAAGTCTGGACCGTTTACTTTGATGGAGTTAAATACCCCGACCATACCGATTACTGTCCCCAAGAATCCAAGCATCGGTGCAGCACCTGCGCTTGTTGCGAGGAAAGAAACGTTGCGCTCCAAATTGTAAATCTCAAGTTTACCTACGTTCTCAATAGCCGCTTTAATATCACTCATGTCTTTACCAATACGCATAATACCTTTTTCAATCATGCGTGCAACCGGAGTATGTGTGGTAGCGCATAGATTTCGAGCGCTATCTAATTTTCCTTGGTTTATGTATTCTTTAATTTTCTCCATAAAGTTACCTTCTTCTTTCAAAGCTTTATTTATCGCCATAGTGCGTTCGAAGAAAATGTAAACAGAAATAATGCTCAGAATTATTTGAGGAATGTAGATATAAGATCCTTTTATAAATTCGTCCAAGAAGTTGATTTCTGACGATGCTGCTGCCGCAATTGGTGTATTCACCGCGTCACTTACCGCGCCGCCGCCAACTGTAAGTCCGTCTTGTAGAAAAAATAGAATATCCATGGTTTGATTCAATTTTGCTGGTTTAAACTGTTTTCTTGCGACAAACAAAGGGTTCGTCGAGTGAACGTTCAAAAAGAATCGAAATTGTCATAGGTTTGAAAGGGGTTTCAGAATTTAATCCATAGTGGAAAGTGGAAAACCCTAACCTCTTAAAAATAATTCCGTTAAACCGAGAACAACGACGCGAAGAGTACATATACATTTGTACCCTCGGAATTATTCGATACCACTTATGAGTTCACATATGAAAAAGCTGAGTGCGGCCGGTATAATGGTCTCCCTCGGTATAGTGTTCGGCGACATTGGAACATCCCCTCTTTATGTTCTTAAAGCCATAGTAGGCACGCGCGAAATCAGCGAACAGCTGGTATTAGGAGGTATCTCTTGCGTTTTCTGGACTCTAACCATCCAAACCACCATGAAGTATATCCTGCTCACTTTGCAGGCTGACAACAACGGTGAGGGTGGAATTTTCTCACTCTATGCTCTCGTTCGACGTAGAGGAAAATGGCTTTACATACCAGCTATCATTGGTGCGGGAACACTTTTAGGCGACGGTATCATTACTCCGCCCATCTCCGTGGCCTCTGCTATCGAAGGTCTCGAGAAAATACATCACGGGCTACCTGTTGAAGCCATCGTAATTACGATCATCACCATTTTATTCATATTCCAAAGATTCGGAACCAAAGTAGTTGGCGCCACTTTCGGACCAATTATGTTCATCTGGTTTGCGATGCTCGCTATTCTTGGGATTTCTCAAATCTCTCATTATCCCGACATTCTAAAAGCATTAAGCCCTCATTACGCTTATGACTTATTGGTAAAATATCCTAGTGGATTCTGGCTTCTCGGAGCTGTATTTCTTTGCACTACGGGTGCAGAAGCGCTCTACTCGGACCTCGGACACTGCGGTAGAAAAAACATTCAAGCAAGTTGGATATTTGTGAAACTTGCTTTGATATTGAATTACTGCGGACAAGGAGCTTGGTTGCTGCACAGCGGTCACACAAGTCTTGGTGAAATGAACCCATTCTTCGAAATCATGCCTCGTTGGTTCCTGGTTTCTGGAATTGCAATCGCCACTGGAGCGGCTATCATCGCTTCTCAAGCATTAATATCAGGTTCGTTTACCCTTATTTCTGAAGCAGTCAGCCTTAACTTCTGGCCTCGAATTACGATTAAATATCCAACAGATATTCGTGGTCAAATCTACATCCCTAGTATCAACTGGATTTTGTGGGCTGGTTGCGTGGCAGTAATGCTATACTTCAAAGAATCATCTAAAATGGAGGCTGCATACGGTCTATTCATTACTGTTACCATGTTGATGACCACTATACTGATCTCTCGCTATTTGATTTGGATCAAAAAATGGAATTCAATAGCTGTCTATACCCTTATCGGTATTTTCTTGGCAGTAGAACTTTCCTTTTTAATTGCCAACCTTTCTAAGCTTTCTCAGATGTGGTTGTTCTTAGCAATTGGAGTTGCTGCCATCTTCGTGATGTATGTATGGTACAAATCAAGAAAAATCAATAATAAACTACTCAATTTTGTTAAGCTTTCTGATCATATTGATGTTCTTAAGGACTTAAGCGCAGATACCTCTGTGCCTAAATTCGCTACGCATGCGATCTACTTGACTAAAGCAGATCTTCAAACAGAAGTAGAGCAAAAAATCATTTACTCGATTTTCAGTCACACACCCAAACGTGCAGATATATACTGGTTTGTTCACATCGAACGAATGGACGATCCATACCACATGGAATACAGTGTGCGTGAACTTGAAAATGATAAGGTTATTCGTGTCGAATTCAAACTTGGATTCCGCGTGCAACCACGTATAAGCATGCTTTTCAGAAAAGTAGTTGATGAGATGGTGGCTAACAATGAACTTGATATTGAAAGCCGTTATCCTTCATTGAAAAAATACAATCTCGCTGCAGATTTCAAATTCATTATCCTAGAGAAATTCTTGAGTTATGAAAACGAATTCTCATTCAGAGAAGGTTGGATTCTGAATGTGTATTTCGCTATCAAACAGATCGCACAGGCTAATGAAAAAGCTTTTGGTTTGGACCCTAGCGAAACGCATGTGGAAATGATTCCAATGATTATCCATCCTGTTTCAGAAATAAAACTTTGTCGTGTTGAGAATAAATACTCTGAAAAAAAGGAAGAATAATTAATTGAGTTAATGCATCAACATCATTTCGATGATGTAAACTATGGCGCCTCCGAAATAGCCGAGAAGCGCCCATGGTGCAATGTTTTTCAGATACCACATAAAGCTAATCTTCTCAAGTCCCATTACTGCAACGCCAGCGGCTGAGCCTATTATTAGTATGCTACCACCTGTGCCAGCAGTGTATGCCAAGAAATGCCAGAAAGGACCGTCTTGAACAAACATGTCAAGCCACGGATCTCCAGTTAAAGCCGGAGTGACATCATACATATTCATACTTGCTGCAACTAAAGGAACGTTGTCAATGACTGCTGACAACAATCCGATTGCGATATT
>CALRZB010000230.1:0-3837 GCA_943372555.1 Chryseobacterium gleum
TGACCCCACGGATATAACATCTTTGGAATCTTATTTTGTTAAGGGTGCTAATGTTACTTTGAATAATGGCACTATCACGGAAACACTCATAGAAATATGCACAGACGACCTGACCGAAGAGCAACAAGTTCAAATAGCTGAATTGCTCGGGATTTCTCCTGAAACATTAGCCACTTTCAACGTGTGCGGCTACACCTCACTTAACCCAGCCATTTGGGGAGAAGAAGGAAAAGTTTATACACTTCAAATTACGAAGGATAATCACAACCTAAAATCCGTAACCAAAATCAACAATGTTGTAGAGTTAGACAGCTTGTGGTTTAAAATTCCAAATGATAACCCAGACGACAGTTTAGGTTTTATCTATGGTATCCTGACCGACCCAGATTCGACGGGCAATGCATACAGATGGTTTGCAAAACGAGTTAATCAATACCCAAGTTGGAGTCCCGACGAATTAGCGGGAACACAAAAAGATCAAAGCTTCATCGCTCCTTTAGGTTCTGTTTTCGACGATACTTTTTTTAACGGTCTCAGCTTTGAGTTTGCCTACTTCCGAGGTCGCACGGCCAATTCACTCAAATTTGATGATAATAATACGGAGGCAGGTTACTTCAAAAGAGGGGATACTATTGTAGTTAGGGGATGTGTAATTGATCGCAAATCATTTAAATATATCGATAGCTACGAGAATCAAATTTCTACACAAGGAAGCCCATTCTCTGTTCCATTTAACTTAGAATCAAATGTCGAAGGGGGGCTCGGTGCTTTTATCGGCTATGGAGCTGTTTACGATACCGTGATTTGCCAGTAACGTGATACGAGTCACTAATTAGTGCCATATCCACTCAATTATCTTTGCATTATGTCAGATAAAAATTCTTCTCAGTTTCTTCCAATGCTGAAACTAAAATGTCCGCATTGCAATGATTCACACATGTTTGTCAACCCAAAAACGTATGCTCTATCACAATTGGGCACCATGAAAAAAACATGTGACGTCTGTGGTACTAATTTTCAACCAGAACCTGGTTTCTATTTTGGAGCAGCCTATGTGAGTTGGGGACTTACCGTAGCCACTTGGGTTGCAGTTCTAGTCGCGCTTAAAGTTCTAAACGCTTTAGGTTGGATTGAGTTTGGATTCTTAACCCACCCTGTAACGTTTTTACTTTCGGGAGTGTTTGTTAGCGCTGTGCTATTTCCTTACATGTACCGTCTATCTAGAGTAATGTGGGCTCATATGTTTATCAAATAAGACTTTGTTTACATTGTCTTAAAGTTTGATTTGCTTTTACTTAATTGGTTTCAAGGTAACTTTGCAACTAAGTACACTACATCATGTCCTTCAGAGAGAAACTTTTTCTCCTATTATTTTATTCGCTATTTGCACCATTCGTTTCACAAAGCCAATGCATTGTGATTAACGAGATCGTTATTAATGGTCCGGGCGGATGTGATGGTGGATGCTCGCCCAATTCTGAGGAATGGGTTGAATTTTACAATACTTGCAATCAACCTGTTGATATGAGTTGTTACGTGATGACGGATGGTGACTTTACTGTTACTTTTCCATCTGGAACAATCATTCCTGCGAACGGGTTTGTAACCATCGGAAGTAATAATGCGGGGTTTATTCCAACAATCAACTTGGCAAGCTGCGGCTGCACCGCAGGCGGTGGTATAGGCGTTTTTGGAAATAGTTCAGAACAAATTGTTTTACTCAACAATACAGGTGTACTTCTTGATGCCATAGTTTGGGGTAGCGGTCAATTCCCAATGAACTTGACCTCATCTATGCCGGGCTGTCCTAATTTGAATGCAAACTTCCCAAGTGCTAATGCCAGCTTCGAAACTCTGCCCGGTGGCGGTGGACAAGGCGAATCAATAGCACGAGGTTGCGACGGTTCGGCTGCATGGGCAATCCGACCAGTGGGCGAAATATCTCCAAACAATTCAAATGGCGAACCCGCTCAAGTCGATTTTGACTCGAGCGTTTCAATAATTTGTCCTGGTCAATGCGTTGACTTTACTGACCTAACCATTGGCGACCCAAATTCTTGGGCTTGGTCATTTCCTGGAAGCTCTACCTCCTCTGCCAATGTCCAAAATCCAGTCTCCATTTGCTACCCAACATCTGGGTTTTATGATGTAGAACTTGTGGTGACAAATAGTTGCGGAACCTATTCTCTCAACGTTCCTGATTTTATTGAGGTATCTGGAAATCTTACACCTTCCATCAGTGCTATGGATCCAATTGAGTTTTGCGCTGGCTCAAACACTACGTTAAGTACAACCCAAACAGGTAATTTGCAATGGCTCTTGAACGGAAACCCTCTGGCCAACGGAACGGGAAATTCAATCACTGTTTCTCAAACTGGCGCTTATAGCTTGACTGTCGATGACAATGGATGTACAGGAACATCGAATAGTATAAATGTTGTAGAGCATGCTTTGCCGACAGGTTCAATTTCTACTGCCTCGCCCCTTACAATTTGTCCCGGCTCTTCATCACTAATAACACTAACAGGCAACTACAACAGCTCAGTGTGGTGGCAGGACGCGACAGCTTCTACTAACAACACAAATCAATTTACTGTAACACAAAGCGGCGACTATACTGCCGTGGTCTCAAATGCCTTTGGGTGCGAGGTGACCACAAACGCAATCACATTTCAAGCGATAACATATCCAACTCCTGTAATAAGCAGCTCAGAAGGTAATTCGATATGTCCAACACAAAACACCATTCTCAGTGTTGATGGTGGCTATCCTAATTACAGTTGGTTAGATAACGGAACAAGCATTGGAACGAATGCGAATACTACGACTATCAATCAACCAGGTCTTTATGAGGTAGAAATTACTACTGCAGACAACTGTGAACTACAGGCTTCTATCAATATTTCGGAATCAATAATTTCACCTTTGATTACAACTATAGACCCTGTTCAATTTTGTGAAGGCGAAACGGCAACCATCAATACAAATGACTCGGGAAATATTCAATGGCTGGAAAATGGGAATCCTATTATTGGAGAAACCAACTCTTCAATTACGTTGGGAACTACTGGTGACTATTCTATTGAAGTAACCGAAAACGGATGTGTAGGAATATCGAACATTATTTCTTTGGAATCTTTAGCTTATCCTGTTGGTACAATAACCGCGAATGCACCGCTTGTTCTTTGTCCCGGACAATCGATCGATATCACACTTTCAGGAGTCTACGATAGCTTTGAATGGCGAAAAGATGGCGGTCCATTGACCAGCAGCAACACTACAATATCAGTCACAGAGGCCGGAACTTACAGTGCCTTGCTTTATAATGAGATTGGTTGTAGTGTTAGCACAAACTCAATTGAAATCGAAATTATTACTTATCCCGCTACCTCAATCACTAGTTCTGAAGGAAATTCAATTTGTCCGAGTGAAATAACTACGCTTTCTGCAACAGGGGGATTTATCAATTATGAATGGTATTTTAATGGTGGGATTTTGAATTTGAATACGCTTACTATTGATGTCAGTATTGCGGGCGATTACGAAGTAGAAATTACTACGATTGACAATTGCATTCTTTCCAACTCCATTACCATTGGCCAATCACCTATTCCCAACCCGTCTATTGACCCCAACAATCTCGTTCAGAGTTGTGAAGAATCAGTGACACTCACGGCATCAGGCGCTCAGTCATATCAATGGTTTATGGATGGCGGCGAAATTACCGGTGAGGACAACAGCATTTTGATAGTGATTGAAAACGGAGATTACTACGTACTAGCTACAAATGCACAAGGATGTTCTGCAGTATCAGCTGCCACTTCTGTAGAATTTCTC
>CALRZB010000231.1:0-3811 GCA_943372555.1 Chryseobacterium gleum
AACAAGTTAACAGGAACTGTTATTCCGCAAGGGGCAAATAACGAGGCATTGCAAGTTATTTGCGCTGTATTGCTAACCGCTGAAAAGGTTGATATGTCTAATATCCCAGAGATTGTAGACGTTCTTAAGTTGATTGATTTGCTCAAGGATATGGGCGTTAAAGTAGAGAGATTGGAAAAGGGACATTATACCTTTCAAGCAGATCAAGTCGATATGGAGTTTCTCAAAACAGCTGATTATAAAAAGAAAGCGGCTGCTCTAAGAGGCTCTATAATGGTCGTGGGTCCATTATTGGCTCGATTTGGAAAAGGATATATTCCAAAACCTGGTGGAGACAAAATAGGTCGTCGACGTTTGGACACTCATTTCTTGGGTTTCCAATCCTTGGGAGCTGAATTCAATTATGATGCTGGCGATAGTTTCTACAGTGTGGAAGCTCCAAAATTGAAAGGGGCGTACATGCTGCTTGATGAAGCATCTGTTACCGGAACTGCCAATATCGTAATGGCGGCATGCATGGCTGAAGGTGTAACTACTATTTACAATGCAGCTTGCGAGCCGTATTTGCAGCAGCTGTGCAGTATGATTAACCGCATGGGCGGAAAAATCAGTGGCATTGGTTCTAATTTATTAAGTATTGAAGGAGTGGATAAGCTTGGTGGTTGCGATCACCGTTGCTTGCCGGATATGATTGAAATTGGAAGCTTTATTGGCATGGCAGCCATGACTCGAGGTGAAATTACCATAAAAGATGTTGGCTACGAACACTTGGGCGTTATCCCAGAAATATTCCGCAGAATGGGCATTCAGCTTGAGCGACGCGGTGATGATATTTTCGTTCCGGAGCATGATCATTATGAAATCGATACTTTTATTGATGGTTCTATTATGACTATCTCAGACGCACCATGGCCTGGCTTTACGCCTGATCTGATTTCTATTGCTTTGGTAACAGCTACTCAAGCTAGAGGAAGTGTGCTCATTCACCAAAAGATGTTTGAAAGCCGTTTGTTCTTTGTAGATAAGCTGATCGATATGGGCGCTCAAATTATTTTGTGTGATCCCCACAGAGCGACAGTAATTGGTTTAGACCGCGCTTCTAGTTTGAAAGGCGTAACCATGACTTCGCCCGATATTCGAGCGGGAGTGAGCCTTCTAATAGCCGCTCTTGGTGCAAAGGGAAAGAGTGTAATTCACAATATTGAACAAATTGACCGCGGATATCAAGATATTGAATCACGTCTTCAGGCTTTGGGAGCGGATATTAAGCGTGTTAATGGATAGTAATACTAGTTTGGCAGAATATTTGGCTGCTGCGCGAACAAATAACTTTGTAAATTTACCCCAAATATTAAACACATGAAAAAGATAGGATTAATCCTAGGAATGGGAGCTCTTTTGTTTACAGCTTATAGCTTTACAACATCAGCTACTCCTGCAAAAGCTCAAAAGGCTGTTACAGCAGTGCGTCCAGCTCCAGCAGTTGGTACTAACATCGGTGACGTTGCACCAGAAATTGCAATGGCTGGTGTAGACGGTAAAATCATCAAACTTTCTAGCCTTCGCGGTAAAATGGTATTGATTGATTTTTGGGCATCGTGGTGTGGACCATGCCGCCGCGAGAATCCAAACGTGGTAGGTGCTTATGAGAAATACAAAAAGGCGAAGTTTAAAACAGCTAAAGGTTTTGATGTTTTCTCTGTATCTCTTGATAAATCGGCAGATGCATGGAAAGCAGCTATCGCTAAAGATGGTCTAGTATGGAAAAATCACGTAAGTGATTTGATGTTCTGGGATAATGCTGCAGCAAAGCTTTACGGCGTAAATAGCATTCCAATGAGCTACCTAATTGACGAAAACGGTGTTATTGTAGGAAAAAACCTTCGTGGTTTGGATCTACACACCAAAATCGATGGATACGTAAAAAGTCTATAATCAGACAGAATACATGATAAATTTGCCGCCCCGTTAACAACGGGGCGGTTTTTTTTTCACAAAAACTGCCACAATGACCATATTTCGAAGATGGCAAAAAACTTGACATCGCGCCTGCGCAAAATTTTGAATCCCATGATGAGCGAAGAGACCGAAAACAAAGAAGCAATGACAGATCAAAACGAAGCTGTCAACGACGCAACAAATACAGAGCAAGCAGAGAATCTTGGTTCTGAAGAATCAGCCTCTGCTCCAGAGCAAGAACTTTCTGAAGAGGAGAAGCTTCGCAAAGAGGTGGCAGATTGGAAAGACAAGTACACACGTCTTTTTGCCGAGTTTGATAATTTCAGAAAGCGCAGCATTAAAGAGCGCTCTGACATTATTGGTGCGGCAGCAGGTGATGTAATCAAAGAAATCATCCCGGTTCTCGACGATTTTGACCGAGCAATAAAGGCCAACGAATCAACAGAAGATGTAGCCATCATTAAAGAAGGATTTGTGCTAATTCACAATAAGATGTACAAGCGACTCGAAGCAAAGGGGCTCAAACCTGTCGATGCTACTGGAAAACCTTTTGATACAGACTATCATGAGGCGATCACATCCATTCCTGCACCCTCTGAAGACTTGAAAGGGAAAGTGGTAGATGAAGTGGAGAAAGGATATTTGTTGCACGAGAAAGTGCTTCGTTTTTCTAAAGTTGTAATTGGTCAGTAAGACCGCGATGAACTATGGCAAAGAGAGATTATTACGACGTATTGGGCGTTTCGAAGGGTGCTTCTGAATCAGAGATTAAGAAGGCATACCGTCAGCTAGCATTGAAATTTCATCCAGATAAAAATCCTGGAAATAAAGAGGCTGAAGACAAATTCAAAGAAGCTGCTGAGGCTTATGATATTCTTAGCAACCCTGAAAAGAAGCAACGATACGATCAATTCGGTCACGCAGGAATGGGCGGTGGCGGCGGTTTCGGCGGTGGTGGCGGCGCAGGAATGAACATGGATGATATTTTCTCTAATTTCGGAGATATATTCGGAAGTGCATTTGGCGGCGGCGGCGGATTTGGCGGTGGTGGCGGAAGTCGCAGAGTCAAAGGTTCTAACCTAAGAATTAAAGTAAAACTCAATCTTGAAGAGATTGCCCACGGAGCTAACAAGAAAATTAAGGTTTTCAAACTGGTCAACGCTGATGGTGTTTCTTATGATACATGCAGAACTTGTCGCGGAAGCGGGCAAGTGCGTCGTGTGACCAATACAATTCTCGGTCAAATGCAAACCACAACCACATGTCCAACATGTCATGGTGCTGGTAAATCAATAAAATCGAAACCAAAGGATGCAGACGAGAACGGTCAAAAGCGTCAAGAGGAAATTATTGAGTTGAATATTCCGGCAGGTGTTGGTGACGGCATGACACTTAATGTGGCAGGAAAGGGCAATGCAGGGCCTTACGGTGGGGTTCCAGGTGATCTGCTTGTGCAGATTGAAGAAGAAGAGCATGAAAGTTTGAAGCGAGACGGAGTGCACCTCTACTACGATTTATACGTCAACTTCGCTGATGCTGCTTTGGGTTCCACCCAAGAAATTCCTTTGGTAAAAGGAAAAGCTCAAATCAAATTAGAGCCGGGCACACAAAGCGGAAAAATCTTGCGTCTTAAAGGCAAAGGACTTCCTGAGGTGAATGGCTATGGCACTGGAGATATCTTAGTAAATATCAATGTTTGGACGCCGCTGAAACTCAACGATGAAGAGAAAAAGCTTTTAGAAAAATTGCGTACTTCTCAGAATTTCATTCCACATCCTAGTACAAAAGACAAGTCATTCTTTCAGCGAGTGAAAGAAATGTTTGGCTAAAGACATTTGAAATAATCAAACGG
>CALRZB010000232.1:0-3806 GCA_943372555.1 Chryseobacterium gleum
ACCACGGGTGGTTTATTCTACCAATGGGATTTTGGAGATGGCAATACAGATAACAATGAAGATGCATGCAATACGTATACTAATGTCAGCGGAACACCGGAATTGTATTCAGTTCGTTTAATAGTAGAGAATCTTCAATTATGCGCTGACACAGTGTTTTTGGATGTGGTCGTTAGTCCGCAGCCTTCAAGTGCTTTTTCATTGTCTGCATTTGAGAGTTGTACATTCCCAGTGGCTGCTTCGACGTCTAATTTCTCCACTTTTGCGAATGGATATAATTGGTTTGTGAATGGTGATGAGGTTTCTGATTTAACGAATACCACGCTTTCGTTTGATGCGGTCGGTCAATATAACGTAGAGCTAGTAGCTTCAAATGCTTATGGTTGTTCATCAACCTCATTAGCATTGTATACAGTGCATCCGCTTCCAAATCTCAGTCTAAGTGCAGCGCCAATTGATGGTTGTGAAGACTTGTTTGTGGTATTTGACAATACGTCAACTGGAGCAGTAGAGTATTTCTGGAACTTTGGTGATGGAGCTGCAAGTGATGAATATGGACCATCACACACCTACACCATTCCTGGTGTTTATGATGTTTCACTAACTGCTACAACAGATCAGGGGTGTTCAGAAACCCTACTCATGGAAGATTACGTTGAAGTTTATAATTTACCTATTGCGAGCTTTATTGTGAATCCTCAGGAAACTACCATTTACAATCCTACTATGGTGTTTTATGATACCAGTTACGATGCTGTTGCGTGGTCTTGGTATTTTGGAGACGGCTATACAGCGGGCGAACCCTATGTCGCACATACTTACGAAGAAGGCGGCACTTTCCCGGTAAATTTAACAGTATGGACTGAACATGGCTGCACCGATAGTAAGGCCGACGTGGTAACTGTAGAAGATATTTTTAATATTTATGTGCCAAATACCTTTACTCCTGATGAAGATGGAATAAATGAGAATTTCTTACCTCAAATGAGCGGCAAAGCATTTATTGAAAAATATCTTTTTCAAGTTATAGATCGTTGGGGTACAGTGATTTTCGAAACTAATGATCCTGAGGAACCTTGGTTGGGAGACACTAGAGAAGGGGAGTATTTTTCTAAAGATGAAGCTTACAACTGGCAGGTAATAGTTCAATTGAAAGGATCAGAAGAAGATAGACTATACTACGGACACGTTATAATGATAAGATAATTCATACATTTGAGCCGTATCAATCATTCCAAACTATGTGGCGCGAAATTGACAACAAATTAGTTAGAGAATTCCGATTCAAGGATTTTCAGGAGGCATTCACGTTTATGACTCGAGTATCCTTTATTGCAGAACGTCTAAATCACCATCCAGCTTGGTTTAACGTATTCAATTATGTAAAAATCGAATTGAGTACTCATGATGCAGGAGATGTGATCACAGATAAGGATCGCAAGTTGGCTTTAGCCATCGATGAGATTTTGCAATAGTTTATTAAGTATCGAATCTTGATATACTCTTTCAAAAAGTTGAGTAGAGTATAAATTCATTGGCGTACATTTGCGCCGTCTATTTCAAAGCAAAATAGACAAAGTCAACCTGCAACAACATGACTGAAATTACTGAAAAGGTCAACGTGACCTCTCTCACAGAAAAGATGTCGACTTTCGATCACGAGCAAGTGGTCTTCTGTCAAGATAAGTCGACTGGTTTAAAAGCCATAATCGCAATTCATAATACTGTACTAGGTCCAGCAGTGGGCGGAACAAGAATGTGGGCGTATGCGTCTGAAACGGATGCAATCACCGATGTTCTTCGTTTATCTCGTGGAATGACCTATAAAAACGCTCTCGCTGGTTTGAATATCGGTGGAGGTAAGGCAGTTATTATTGGTGATGCTAGAAAGGACAAGAACGAACCATTACTTCGTCGTTTTGGCAAATTCGTAGATAGTCTTGGAGGCAAATATATCACTGCAGAAGATGTTGGAATTTCTACGAAAGACATGGAATTTGTAAAGATGGAAACAGACAATGTTGTTGGTCTTCCAGAATTTATGAATGGTGGAGGAGATCCTAGCCCTGTGACCGCCTATGGCGTATATATGGGAATGAAAGCAAGTGCAAAGGAATATTGGGGCAATGATAGTCTTTCAGGCAAGAAAATCGTAGTTCAAGGTGTAGGTCACGTTGGTGAATACCTTGTGTCTCACTTGGTAAAAGAAAACGCTGAAGTGATGATCGCAGATATTTATGAAGACCGAGTTAAAGCTGTTGTCTCTAAATATGGCGTAAAAGCGATTGATATCAACGATGTCTACTCTACACCAATGGACATTTACAGTCCATGTGCTTTAGGAGCAACTATCAACGATGAAACGCTTGCGCAATTGAAATGCTCTATAATTTGCGGTGCTGCAAATAATCAATTGGGCAATGAGGTGGTGCATGGTGTAGAGGTGCAAAAAAGAGGTATCCTATATGCACCGGATTATCTTGTGAATGCTGGTGGTATTATCAATTGCTACTGGGAAATCATTGGATACAATCGTGAGGCAGCTTTATCGCAAGCAGAAAATATATATAATACTACGCTCGAGATATATAAAAAATCAAAGGCTGAAAATATCCCATCTTACTTAGCTGCCAATCTAATAGCAGAAGCTAGAATTGAAGCTATAGGAAGAATCAAAATGTCGTTTTAATTAAGAAAAGATCGCGCAATTATGTTGAACAGAAGACACATCAGGATTAAAATCCTTCAGATTTTATTCGCTTACTATAGCGATGAAAAACCTGATGTTGTGGTGTACGAAAAACAATTAACAGATAGCATCGAACGCTTCCGTGAATTGTATGTGTCATTTATCCTTCTTCTGGGAGAAATGCAGGGACTTGCTATCGAGAAAATCGAGGCAGGTATGAATAAAAAACTACCCTCACACGAAGACCTACATCCTAATACAAAATTTGTTACAAACTCTTTACTGCGCATTATTGCAAATAGTAAAAAGCTAGACAAAGCATCGAAAGAAATTCACCTAAGATGGCCTGACAATAGAGATTTGCTAAAGCAAATGTTTAAGATGCTTTGCGAAACAGAGGATTACAAAGAATACATGAATTCTAAAGAAAGAGGATTTGAACACGACAGAGAGTTCTTACTTCGTTTCTTCAGAAGACATTTAGTGAACTTTGAATTGATGCATGATTATCTTGAAGATCAAGGCATCTATTGGAATGACGATTTGGATTTGTGCGCAAGCATGGTTCTTCGTACGCTAAAACAAGTGAAAGAATCTGATGACGACATCGATTTCCTCCCATTGTGGAAAGACCCTGAAGATGAAAAGGATTATTGTATAAAGCTTTTCAGAAAAACGCTTTCTATGGGAGCGGAAACGCAACAATTGGTGTCTGATAACACTCCAAACTGGGAAGCAGATCGTATCGCTATGATGGATATGATTATTCTTAAAATGGCATTTACCGAAGCAATGGTTTTCGAAACTATTCCACTTAAAGTGACCATGAATGAGTACATCGAAGTATCTAAATATTACAGCACTCCAAAGAGCGCAACATTTATCAATGGTGTGCTTGATACCTTGATTCCAAAGCTTCAACATGAAGGGAAAATCAAGAAAATTGGCAGAGGACTTATTGAAGAATAATTGAATGAAAAAGCTTGTTGTCGTGCTCGGTCCAACCGCGATTGGCAAAACGGCTTTTTCGATAGAGCTAGCAAAATCTCTGCAAACAGAAATTATTTCATGCGACTCTAGACAATTTTTCAAAGAACTGAATATTGGGGTCGCTAGA
>CALRZB010000233.1:0-3798 GCA_943372555.1 Chryseobacterium gleum
TGAAGGTAACTCTTTTTTTATTACTTTCGTATTCGGCAACGAAGGTATGCTTTAAAAAGTTAAAGAAATTATAACGGCACAATCTTTTGAGTGGCATTTCGTACCTTCGCTACCGAACGTAACGACGGAATAAATAACTTTTAATAAAACAAACAAACAGACATTATGAAAAAATTACTTGCATTGATTGTTATGGTTGCATTCTTCGGTGTTGCAGCTAGCGCTCAAACTGAAGCTAAACCAGCTAAATCAAAAGCGAAAACTGAGAAAGTAGCTAAAGAATCTGGCGACAAAAAAGAAGCTTGTTCTAAAGAAACTTGCACTAAATCTGCAGAAGGCAAATCTTGCTGCTCTAAAGATGGAGCTAAAGCTGAAGGAAAAGCTGAAGGTTGTTCTAAAGATGGTGCTAAGACAGAAGGTAAATCTTGCTGCTCTAAAGATGGCGCTAAAGCTGAAGGACAAAAATGCAACACTCCTGACGGTAAATCTGACGGAAAATGCTGCGCTAAAGAAGGCGAAAAGAAAGCTGAAGAGAAGAAGTAATTCGTCTCCACTAATATTGAAACCGTCTAGTCATTGGCTAGGCGGTTTTTTTTGGCTGCGCGGCTGTTGGCTATTGGCTGTTAGCTATTGGCTGTTAGCTGTTGGCAATAGGTGGTAATTAGCAGGTATCTAGTAATCAGTAACTAGTCACCGGTCACTAGTCACCAGTCACTAGTCGTTGGTCGTCGGTCACCAGTCGTCGGTCGTTCGTCACTATCTTCGCTTTGTGAATTTACATCAACTTGAATATATCGTGGCAGTCGATAATTTTCGACACTTTGCAACAGCGGCAGAGAAGTGCTTTGTCACACAACCGACCTTGAGTTTGATGATTCGTAAACTTGAAGAGGAACTGGATGTTCAAATTTTTGATAGAAGTCGACAACCAGTCGTTCCCACGGAAGCAGGAGAATTGATCGTGGCTCAAGCTCGCGCAATTCTTAGTGAAGCGGGTCGAATGAAGGAGATTGTTTCTGAACTCCGAGGAGAAATTAAAGGAGAAATTAAGTTGGGTATTATCCCTACACTCGCACCTTATTTGTTACCTCTTTTTCTTCCGAAATTTTTAAAAGATTTCCCCGGTGTTCATGTCAAAATTTACGAGAATACTACAGAAGAAATAATTGAGAAATTAAAGCATAATATCCTCGACGCTGGACTTCTTGCCACTCCACTCGGCGATTCTGCTATCATGGAGAATCCACTCTTTTATGAGCAATTTGTGGTGTATGGTAGCGATAAAGAATCGATTCTAAAAAAGAGTTTTGTTTTACAAGAAGATATTGATGTCAATAAACTATGGCTGCTCGAGGAAGGACATTGTTTGCGCGCACAAGTGCTGAATCTATGCTCTTTACGACCAACAGATGAGGAAGGGCGACAACTGGATTATGAAGCGGGTAGTATAGAGACATTGATGAAAATGGTGAACGCAAATTCTGGCATCACCATTATACCTGAACTTGCTCTGCGCGATATGGAGAAGAAAGAAATGGATAAGGTACGCTTCTTTCAACAACCTGCACCGGTGCGTGAAATCAGTCTGGTCACATATCGACTTTTCTCGAAACGAAGATTTATTGATGCTTTATGTGAGCACATTCTAGCTGCGGTGCCCGAAGAAATGAAAGATTACGAGCGTGGAGAAATTACACGTTTAACTGGAGACGAATAAATTTTCTTTTTTTCACTCAAGAAATTTTAACCTAAAAAAGAAAGCGGATTCCACGTTAGGAACCCGCTTTCCACTACATCATAAAGTCAGGAGACCCGTGAGCACTAGACCACTCACATTTTCAACCGTTGGGTCAAAGATTGCGGTGGTTTTGGGTCAATGTTTATTCGGATATCGAATTGTTTATGCTTCGTATAAACAAGACGATTACCATTCTTTAATTCCAAAATGTTTTTCTGCCATTTCTGCTACTTGTCCGCCAATAGCAAGGCTTGCCGTAGCTGCTGGTGAGGGAGCATTTAGCACGTGAATGCTATGGTCTGTATATTCTATTCTAAAATCATCACGAGTATCACCATCTTCTCGCAGAAGTAGAGCTCTTACACCCGCTCTTCCCGGATGAATATCATCCATCGTGAGAGAAGGAACAAGACGTTGAAGTGTTTTTAAGAATAGTTTTTTAGAAAATGCTCTGCGGTATTCATCGATACCAAATTTCATATTACTAAAAAATAATTTCCATGTGCCTTTGTAAGTGAGTGCATCAAACGCATCGACAAAACTGAAATCAGTTTTTCCATAGCCTTCTCTCTTGAATGTAAAAACGGCATTTGGACCACATTCGATAGAACCATCCACCATTCGTGTAAAGTGAACGCCTAAGAATGGAAAGTCAGGATTGGGAACAGGATAAATGAGATGCTTTACTTTATGTTTTGCTTGATCAGTCAATTCATAATAATCACCTCGGAAACCAACAACTTTCTCTTTCAGTTTCACCCCATCTTTTTTTGCAAGACGATCGGCTTGAAGTCCACCACAGAAAATTAATTTTTTTGCGCGGTACATGGCCTTATTTGTAATGACACGTTGCAAGTCACCATCTCTTTCAAAACCAATTGCTTCTTCGGAAGTATGCACTTGACTTGACGGATTTGTTTTTACGGCTAACTCAGCCATTTTTTCGGTAGCGCCTCGGAAATCGATAATCCCAGTGCAACCAACATGCAATCCAGCGATACCGGTGCAAAAAGGTTCGATTTCTTTTATCTCCTCGGCATTCACCCGACGCATGCCTTCAATGCCATTTTCGAGGCCCGTTTGATAAATTTTTTCTAACTGTGGTAATTCGCTTTCTTCCATCGCAACAATGAGCTTGCCGCATACATCGTATTTGATATCGTGATTTTTCGCGAATTCAACGAGCTCTTTTCGTCCATTCACACAGTTTATTGCTTTGAGTGAACCCGGCTTGTAATAAATTCCGCTGTGAATTACTCCGCTATTATTGCCTGTTTGGTGATCTGCCAATCCTTTTTCTTTTTCAAGAAGAAGAATAGAAAGCTTTGGATTGCTTTCTTGTAGTTTATACATAGTGGCAGCACCTATGATGCCGCCACCAATTATGATGATGTCGTAATTTGTTTCCACAATGCAAATATAGGATTAGACCATTAGAAAAGTTAATTTGCAGTTCGTATTGTTTTTAGTATGTTCGTAGCATGAGCAATCAAATTTTGGATCAGCCCAAATCAGAGCACGTTTCGATGAAGGGGAATAAGAAAATGCAGCGCGCATGGACTATGTACGACTGGGCAAACTCAACGTATAACCTCGTTATTGGCACAGCAATATTTCCAATATTTTATACAGCGGTAACTACCAAACATCAATTTGAAGGCAAAGTAGCTGAAGATGATGTATTGTTTTTTGGACATGTTTTCAAGAATACAGAAGTGCTTTCTTATGCCTTAGCTCTTGGTATGGCGATCGTATGTATTCTTGCACCGATGCTCTCGGGTTTGGCGGATTACATGGGAAGAAAGAAATTCTTCATGAAGATTTTTTGTTACCTCGGATCCTTATCCTGCATGTCCTTGTTTTTCTTTGATATGAATCATTTTGAAGCGAGCATGTTGAGTGTTCTTTTCGCTTGCATTGGTTTTTGGGTGAGCTATGCATTTTCGAATTCTTTTCTTCCAGAGTTAGCAGAACCGGCTGATCAAGACAAGCTTTCAGCGAGAGGATATAGCATGGGATATATAGGAAGTGTGATTTTATTAGTCATAAACCTAGTTATG
>CALRZB010000234.1:0-3769 GCA_943372555.1 Chryseobacterium gleum
AAACAAGAAGAAACCCAATTTCATTGAGCTATACTCTGTGTGATATCCACCTACAAGTTCTGATTCACTTTCTGGCAAGTCGAAAGGAGCGCGGTTAGTTTCAGCGAAAGCACAAATCATAAAGATGATAAAGCCAAGTGGCTGATAAATGATATTCGCATATCCTTGATCTTGTTGTTGTGCAATTTCGCCAAGGCTGAGTGTGCCTGTCCACATTACCAATGCAATCAGTGCAAGACCCATTGCAATTTCATAAGAGATCATTTGAGAAGATGCACGAAGCGCACCCATCAACGAATACTTGTTGTTTGATGCCCAACCACCAATCATGATACCATATACGCCTATAGATACAACACCAATCATATAAAGCAGTCCGATATTGATATCGGTAATTTGCAACGGATAAGTAACGCCGTCGATTGTAATACCACTTCCCCATGGAATAACAACACCAGTCATACAAGCGGTCAACATAAAGAAGCAAGGTCCAAGAATGAACAATGCTTTATTCGATGTGCCTGGAATCATTTCTTCTTTCATAAACATTTTCAAACCATCGGCTAATGGTTGGAAAAGTCCGAAAGGACCCGCTCTGTTTGGTCCAACGCGATCTTGCAGAATCGCTGCGATTTTGCGTTCTCCCCAGGTCATATAAGCTGCAACTCCTAGAGAGACAGCAAATACGATTACTACGAGAATCGCTTTATATAGAAGCATAGAATCCATATCTGTTCTTCTTTATCAGATTATTTTTTATCTCCGTGATTGTGAATGTTGTTTGGATCAAGCGCTCCATGTCCAAGCGTAGTCTTCTCTCCATGAGGAAGAGCTGCTTTTTGACGAGCGATTGTCGCTTTCATTACACGAAGACTGTCGTAATGATTCGCTGAAATAACCGAATTCCGTTCAATTTTTGAAGGACCTTCAATTACCCAATCTGCAGTGTTCTTCTTATCGAAGCGACACTCGTTGCAAATCCAATCTTCTACTTCACTGTATTGATCCTTGCGCGCAGTTACACGAAGAACATCTTCACCTTTATACCACAATCTAACTTTACCTGCGCACTTCGGACAATCACGATGTGCATCTACTGGCTTGGTATACCAAACACGGCTTGCAAAACGGAAGGTCTTATCAGTAAGCGCTCCAACTGGACAAACATCAATCATGTTTCCAGAGAAATCATTCTCTACACTGTTTTGAATAAGTGTCGAAATCTCGGCAACATCACCACGATTCAATACACCGTGAACACGACCGTCTGTAAGTTGGTCGGCCACTTTCACACAACGGTAGCATAGAATGCAACGGTTCATGTGAAGTTGAATCTTATCTCCGATATCAATCTTTTCGAATTCGCGACGCTCAAATTCATAGCGAGTTTCGGCTTTACCATGAGCGTAGCCCAAATCTTGAAGATTACATTCACCTGCTTGGTCACATACCGGACAATCAAGAGGGTGATTGATAAGAAGAAACTCAACAACGCCCGCGCGTGCTTCCAAAACTTCTGGTGAAGTATTGTTGCGAACTACCATTCCATCCATCACAGTGGTGCGACATGAAGCTACAGGCTTAGGCATAGGACGAGGGTCTTTTTCAGAACCTTGTTCTACTTTTACTATGCATGAGCGGCAGTAACCACCACTGGTTTTTAATTTAGAATAATAGCACATCGCTGGAGGAACTACGTCACCTCCAATCATGCGCGCCGCCTGAAGAATAGTAGTACCATCTGGAACTTCTATTGTAATGTCGTCGATTGTAACTTTTGCCATCGATTCTATTGGGATTTACTATTAGTGAGCAGGCTCTGCGAGTCCGTTCAAGCGATAGTAATGTTTAACGTCTTTAATTGATTTTCCTGAGCGAACAAATTCCTCAAACTCTCCACGGAAGTGACGGATGGCTGCTGCTACCGGCCATGCTGCTGCATCACCTAGCGGACAAATTGTCTTTCCTTCAATTTTACTTTGAATATCCCAAAGCAAATCGATGTCTGACATCGTTCCATTACCATCCAAAATCTTGTGAAGAATTTTCTCCATCCATCCAGTACCCTCACGACAAGGACTGCATTGTCCGCAGCTTTCGTGATGATAGAAACGAGTGAAGGTGTATAGATTTTTTACAATACTAGTGCTCTCATCCATTACAATGAAACCACCAGAACCCAACATTGTACCTGTTGCAAATCCGCCATCAGCAAGGCTTTCATAAGACATAAGTCTTGGTTCGCCATTCGCTAGTTTCAAGATTAAATCAGCAGGAAGAATTGGAACTGATGAACCACCAGCAACAACAGCTTTAAGCTTGCCATCACCGATAATACCACCACAATATTCGTCGCTATAAATAAAGTCTTCTACTGTAATTCCCATTTCAATTTCATATACCCCTGGTTTTTTAATGTGACCAGAAGCTGAAATCAATTTTGTTCCAGTGCTACGCCCAATACCAATTGAAGCGTAATGAGCTCCACCGTGATTTACGATTGGAACAACTGCTGCTATTGTTTCTACGTTGTTTACAACAGTAGGACAACCGTAAAGACCGGCAATCGCAGGAAATGGAGGTTTGATACGTGGATTACCACGCTTACCTTCCAATGATTCCAACAACGCTGTTTCTTCTCCGCAGATATATGCTCCAGCACCAACTTGAACATAACAATCGTGGTCGAAACCAGAATTGAAAATATTCTTTCCAAGTAGTCCAGATTCGTATGCTTCTGCAATTGCTTTTTCAAGAATTTGCGCAACATAAAAATACTCTCCACGGATGTAGATGTATGAAGTGCGCGCTCCCAAAGCGTAGCTCGACGTGATCATTCCCTCAATCAATAGGTGAGGGATATATTCCATCAAATAACGGTCTTTGAACGTTCCTGGCTCCGACTCATCGGCATTGCACACCACGTAGCGTGGAACACCTTCCGGCTTTGCAAGGAAACTCCATTTCATACCAGTAGGGAAGCCTGCACCACCACGACCGCGAAGCCCGCTGGTTTTTACTTCTTCCACTACCTGTTCGGGTGTCATTTGTTTCAATGCTTTTTCCAATGCACTGTAACCACCTTTAGAACGATATACACTCAGGGTATTAATTCCTGGTACATCAATATGTTCGAGTAATAATTTCTTTCCCATGATTAGCAGTATCTGCTTCGTTTACCTTCAGCTTTCCATTGATCAAGTAGTTGATCAACTTTTTCCAAAGTGAGATTTTCATGATATTCATGTCCTACTTGCATCATTGGCGCTGTGCCGCATGAGCCTAGACATTCTACTGTTTTAAGAGTGAATTGACCATCGTTTGTGGTCTCGCCATTCTTAATGTTTAGTTTCTTTTCAATGTGACGAACAACGTCTTCAGCACCCATTAGCCAACATGAACTTGTGCGACAAACCTCGATCAAACAATGACCTACTGGTTGAAGGTTGAACATGCTGTAAAAAGAGGCTACCTCATACACCTCGATAGATTGAATATTCAAGATAGTTGCTACGTAATCCATAGTAGGAGCACTTAGCCATCCACCAAATTCAGCCTGAGCAATGTGCAAAACAGGAATCAATGCAGACTTATGGCGTCCCTCAGGGTAACGCTTGATAATCTTCTGCACCAAGGCCATTGTTTCATCATTGAAACGGATCTCTCTTTTATCGATATCCATTATTATTTCTTATTAATTAAGCGTCTAATTCTCCTGCGATCACAGTCAAACTACTTAATGTCAGGATCGCGTCTGACAACATACCAC
>CALRZB010000235.1:0-3760 GCA_943372555.1 Chryseobacterium gleum
TTTTTTCATCTTTACTTCATGACGAATTTCGAGCAGTTCAAATTTGCAATACCATATTGGCGGAAAGCTTGGGTGTTTATTTTTCAAAATAAACTAGGATACTACTTTCTCTTTCCTCTGATCATCACAGCGATTCTTTATTTCTCATCCTTCTTTCTAATTGACACTCTTGTAGATTGGTTGAACGCCGAATTACTTGCCTTCTTTGGATTAGAAAATGAAGTCAATGCTTCATCCGGAGATAATTTCTTTCCAAAATTGGTTCACTATCTCATAACCATTTTTGGTTGGCTAGCTGGGCTAATTATTTTCTACAAAACTTCTAAATATGCGACTTTGATTTTGATGTCACCCGTAATGTCGGCCTTAAGTTCAAAAACCGATGAAATAATTACTGGCAAAAAATCTACTTTCTCGGCTGAAGAACTATTCAAAGACATCATTAGAGGCTCTGCGCTGAGCATACGTAACTTCTTTCTAGAATTAGGCATCAATACTGCCCTTTTCATTATAAACGTTGCAATCGCCTTTATTTTCCCTCCTTTAGACATTATCATTTCCCCAATGAGCGCTATTGCATCTTTCCTTGTAAGTGCGTATTTCTTCGGCTTCGCCGCAATAGATTATACTTTAGAAAATAGAAGATACACTTTTCGTCAGAGCATCAGTTTTATGCGTGCAAATAAAGGATTAGCTATCGGCAACGGAACATTCTACGCAATACTTTTTGCCATACCTGTATTTGGCGTCACCCTATCCACCATTCTCAGCACCGTTGCCGGCACCCTAATGGTCAAAGCGAAAGATGTCTGATGGATGAAGGATCATGTTTGATGTCTGATGGTTGACTTTTGATGTAAAAAAGCATTTCCACTTACTACCTACTACTTATCACCTATAACCTACAACTTACGGCTTACAGCTTCACAATACGCGAAGTCTCAGTACCGGTAGTTGTGATGATTCTCAGTTGATAGATTCCAGCAGGAAGATCAATCACGTCAATCATAGGTAGAGAAGGACGTTCAATTTCTGTGAGTCGTCCGGATGAATCAATAAATTCTACTTTTAGAACAGCAGCTTCTGATTCATTTTGAATATAAATAAAATCCTTAGCAGGATTTGGGAAAACAAAGAATGGATTCGAAGAAGTTTCATTTGTTTGCTCATCTATGAAAATCGGATAAAACCCTTCTGCATTGTTTTTTCCTCCACCAGTTGAATTTAGAAATGGTTTGAAGGTATTCCAGGCAGAACTCAATAAAGCGACATAGTCACTTCCATCATTATCGCAAGCAGAATTACCACCAACAAGCACTCCGCAGAACAATCCTGAATCATTAAACATAGGACTTCCAACACTTCCAACGAATGTATTTCCTTGTGACCATGCGCCTATTTCAGCCGCTTGTAAACCATTCCAATCCGATGCTTGCAACGGTCCACTGTACAACGCCATGGATTGATTGATTCCGAAAGCTTGTTGAATACATGCAAAGTGATCGGTCACGGTTGGCTGCCCACTCCAACCAGCGTAATAGACACCCCACGATGTTTTTGGTCTATTGGAAATTTGAAGCAATGCCATCCCAGAGGGTGTGTCTTGAGCTAAAATTTCAGCGCCAGTCAAGGCCTTATCCCAGCAAGCCACATCACTTTGCGAGGGAGAATTTGAAGAACAATTTTCATTATTTAATCCAAATACAAAAACCCACGAATTAGGATCACCCATTAACGAAGCTGATGATGTGATGAAATAAGGAGTGCCATCGTTCTGGGTATTATTCACAAGTGTTCCAGTTGCCACACGTTGTCCATTGTCCACAAGCATGAGCAAAACAGAAGAACTGATGTCACTCAATGTTTTATCGTTTTGATTTTCTGGCAATGAATAGATACAACTGGTGGCTGCATTAGAAGCCGACTCTAAAGATTTATAAGCTTGAGAAACTGAACTTATTTCCAAAACACCATCTCCACGAAAAGCATACGGCTCGTAGTATTCGATTACAATCTCATTGCCAGAAACAGGGAGAGTTGTCAGTGAAGTGCCATCCGAATTGTTTCTATATGTAAGTGGTCCGATAAAATCCGTGCGAGAATTGTTGTAGATATACACTTTGCCGCCATCTGGAATCATGAATTCACTGAATGTAATATTGAGTGAAAGAGCAATCTCTGATTTCATTCCTAGAACCCAAACACGATCACCATTATCCAGATTCGTCCATCTTCCTGAATTAACCGTATTGAAATTCACATCGGTGGCATATGCAAAGCGGAAAGGGATTGCCTTATTTGTTTGATCAAGCTCGTCTTGCGCCTGCAAAGCCAAGAGATCAATGGAAGGTAAATCCTTCCAAATATTCACTGTAGAAGTAGTTTCAAAGCTTGACCAAGTCATAGGAAGACCTTCTTTATCAATTTGAGCATAGGCTCCAATCGATAAAAAAATCATGAGTAATATGGCTAGTGATCTGAACAAGGTACTGCTAAGATATGAAAATTAATGATTGAAAGACATAGCGTTAACAATTCCTGATTTCGGATTCCGGATTCCTCATTTTACATCTACCCTGTACCCTCTCAAATCAACCCTTCATGCAACTTCCAACGTAAAAAATGCATCTCACTAAAAACGCTTATACCATGAAAAAAATAATACTTGCATTCTTCATCCTTGTCCAAACGATAGGAATGAAAGCTCAAAACACAGAATGTTTAGTGATTCCAGATAGTGTTGACTTTGGTGCATGTTCTATGGCATTAGGCATTGGAATAAAATCTTCTGGTTGTGTCTACATTTCCGGATGCAGCACAACTGCGGATAACGATGTCGACTACGCTGGATATCTTTTTACAGACATGCCTTCTTGCATGGCCTGTCAAGACTTTAATGATTGTCTCACGCTCCCCTCCACAAGCGATTTTGGTATGTGCGATATGTTTTTAGGATATGCAATGACAGAAAATGGATGCCAGGGCTTCTCTGGCTGCGGAAGTGTAGATCTTAACGGAACCGATTATTCTGGTTACTTCTTCGAAGCTGAATATGCTTGCAACAACCAATGCATAGACGACGTAATCATTGATATTTGTATTGATGAAAGCCTAATTAACCTTAATGTACTTTGCGCAGCTGTCTATAATCCCGTTTGTGGTTGCGATAACATAACATATAGCAATGATTGCTATGCAACCAACTATGGCGGCGTTACTTCATTTACACTCGGAGAATGTACTGTTGGTATTTCTGAAATTAAGGAATCACAAGTTTCTATTTATCCAAACCCTTTTGAGAATAACTTGAATATAGCTTTAAATGAAAACATAACTGCAAGATATTTAACCATCCACGATGCAATGGGCAAGCTAGTTTATGAAAGCAACAAGTCATTTATATCAAATACGGATATCAATACAAGCGCGCTATCAAATGGCGTTTACATCGTTTCAATATACTCATCTAAAAACGGTGTCCCTGCGAAGAAGACAGTTGTAAAGTGAAGATAAAATAGTGTGGCAGTGAGACAGTGTGGCGGTGAGACAGTGAACACAAATGCACACAAGTGAACACAAGTGAACACAAATTAAAAGTCAATTAGTTCTTCCATTTGTGTGCTCTCGTTTCCACTTGTTTCCATTTGGGTACACTTAAATTCATTTGGATGCACTTAATTCCTCTTTCTATTTCTTTTTAAAAAAGAACAACACCACCAATGGTGCGAATAAAAGTTCTGTGATTACACCAATAATCAAC
>CALRZB010000236.1:0-3696 GCA_943372555.1 Chryseobacterium gleum
CGTTCGAAGAAAGGTACTTTTGGTGTTCAATATCATTTTTTGCGCAGTGCAGGGTTAAGTCAGAATGATGGCGATTCAATTCCTGATTCTTTTAGTGATAATAAAATTGATGTTTGGGGAAAACGCTTTTTCAAGAAAACAACACTTCAAGGTGGTCTTGATTGGGAGCGCAATGTGTCGCATTGGTATGGTTTTGACAATACCAAGTTTACCGGCAGTGATGTGATCCTCGATAGTTTGCGTCAGCGCATGAATACTCTTGGTGGTCATGCGAGTTTCATGACATTTAATCGCGACTCTGCAGAATTGAATTATCGCTTCGATCTGGCTATTCGCAATACATCTGATTTGTTTGAAGGAAAGGAAACAAATGTAGACTGGGTAGCAAGTGCGAATAAACTCATGGAGAATGAGCTTTACAATGCAGAAATCGGTATCAACTACAATACGTTTAAGTATGTGGGTCCGGACCTTGGTAAAAATGGAGCTCCGCTTGTTGACGAAGATGGAATCGAATCGAGAAGTGTTGATAATGCTGTAATCCGAATCGTGCCAACGGTTCAGACTGTCTGGAGGGATTTACGCGCTAAAGTTGGACTAGGAGTTTATTTCGAGGCAAGAGGTGAGAATCCTGGTCATTTCTATCCTTTGGCTGAAGTGAGTTATAATATCGCGAAGGGATTGATTGTCCCTTATGCTGGTATTCGAGGTAGCACTGAGCCGACAACTTATCTGGGTCTTTATAAAGAGAATCCATTTATTCAAACGTTTCCTGATCTAAAGAATAGAAACAATAAGATTGACGCTTATGGTGGTATTGGTGGAGCTATTTCAAAAACGGTTTCATTCAATGCAGGCGTGAACTATTTCTCTTGGGGAAATTTTGCCTATTTCGTGAATGACAGTATTTACATGAGTGATAGCACTCAGACTTATTACAGTTCTGTTGGGAATAAATTCACTGTGGTCTATGATGATTTAAAGGCGTTGAATTTCCACGGAGAATTGGCTTTATACAGTGGTGAAAAATGGAAAGCAAATGTGCGAGGTGATTATTTCAAATACACGCTAGGTAAGGAAGGTCATGCCTGGCACCAGCCCGGGTTGAAATTCACGGCTTCAGGTCAGTATAAATTGAAAGACAAGGTGACGATTGGAATGGATATTTTCTATTTGGGTAGTCGTTGGGCGAAGTCAAATGTGGCAGTTGAGGGAGTGGAAAAGCAAGTGGATGGTTCATATCATTACAAATTGGATGGTTTTACAGACGTGAATTTGAATGTAGAATACCGCTACAACAAGCGAATTTCGGCATGGACGTCATTTAACAATGCGTTAGCCCTTAAATATCAGCGTTATAGCGCATATAATAATCAGCAATTCCTTTGGACATTGGGTGCTAGTTACTCTTTTTAAACATGTTGATGAATTGTTAAAAATCGGAGGCGGTTTTTCCGCTTGAAATATCAATATTGACGGGCATTTCCTTACTTTTGTATGCCTATGAAAAAAGGCTGTTTTGACAGCCTTTTTTTATTGGTCCTAGACAAGTTCGATAATTAACCGAAATCAGATTGTATTCTCAGGTATGAGTGAAGAGATCAAAGCGCCTGCGGCCGCGAATTATACCGCAGACAACATCCAGAGTCTTGAAGGGATGGAGCACGTTCGGATGCGTCCGGCGATGTATATAGGAGACATTGGAACCAGAGGTCTGCACCATTTGGTGTACGAGGTAGTCGATAACTCAATCGATGAGGCGCTTGCTGGCCACTGTGATACCATTTTCGTTTCAATAAATGAGGATAACTCTATTACCGTTGAAGATAATGGACGTGGTATTCCGATTGACATGCACAAAAAAGAAGGCGTTTCAGCTTTACAAGTTGTAATGACGAAGATTGGTGCTGGTGGTAAATTTGACAAAGGTTCTTACAAAGTATCTGGTGGACTTCACGGTGTGGGTGTATCGTGTGTAAATGCACTTTCAATCGCATTAAAAGCAGAGGTTCATCGTGATGGTAAAATGTACGTTCAAGAATATTCTATCGGTAAGCCACTTTATCCTGTTAAAGAAGTGGGCACAACTGATAAGCGCGGAACTCGCGTTACATTCTTGCCGGACAATACGATTTTCGATGTTTCAGAATTCAATTATGAAACGCTTGCAAGTCGTCTTCGCGAACTTTCATTCTTGAATAAAGGAATTAAATTAACTCTTCAAGACAAAAGAAATCTGGATGAGAATGGTGTTCCTTTTCAAACAGAATTCTTGTCAAAAGAAGGGTTGGAAGAATTCGTGCGTTACATCGATGAAAGTCGCCCTGCGATTATTCAGAAGATTATTTACATGGAGCGCGTTGATGGTGATATTCCAGTTGAAGTAGCGATGACTTATAATGATTCGTTCAATGAGAATATTCACTCTTACGTAAATAATATCAATACGCACGAGGGTGGTACTCACCTACAAGGTTTCCGTCGTGGGTTGACAGCTACTCTCAAAGCTTTTGCAGAAAAGAGCGGTATGCTTGAGAAAATGAAAATAGAAATCAACGGTGATGATTTCCGTGAGGGATTGACAGCTGTGGTTTCTGTTAAAGTTCAAGAGCCTCAATTCGAGGGTCAAACTAAGACTAAATTAGGAAATAAAGAAGCTGTAGCGCCGGTGAGCCAAGTGGTGAGCGAAATGCTCGAGGCTTATTTGGAGGAACATCCAAATGATGCGCGTGCAATTGTAAATAAGGTTATTGTTGCTGCGCAAGCGCGTATCGCTGCGCGTAAGGCACGTGAGATGGTTCAGCGCAAAGGCGTAGGAACTGGTGGAGGACTTCCTGGTAAACTTGCTGACTGTTCTGAAAAAGATCCAGTTAAAAGTGAGTTGTTCCTTGTCGAGGGAGATTCTGCGGGAGGAACTGCAAAGCAAGGTCGTGACCGTGTTTTCCAAGCTATTCTTCCGTTGCGTGGTAAAATCCTCAATGTTGAAAAAGCAATGCCTCACCGTATTCTTGAAAACGAAGAGATCAAGAATATCTATACAGCTCTCGGCGTATATATAGGTACAGAAGAGGACAGCAAGGCTTTGAATATTGCCAAACTTCGTTACCACAAGATTGTAATCATGTGCGATGCCGACGTAGACGGTTCTCACATTGAGACTTTAATTTTGACATTCTTTTTCCGTTATATGAAAGAGTTGATTGAGCAAGGGTATATATACATTGCAACACCTCCTCTTTATTTGGTGAAGAAAGGTTCAAGACAAGAATATGCGTGGACAGAAGAAATGCGCGATCAATTCGTACAAGAATTGAAAGGTGCAGGACAAGAAAGCAGCGTAAACATTCAACGCTACAAGGGTCTTGGAGAGATGAATGCTGAGCAGCTATGGGATACAACAATGAATCCTCAGTTCAGAACACTTCGCCGCGTAACTATTGAGAATGCAGCACAGTGTGATCACATTTTCTCTATGTTGATGGGCGATGATGTTCCACCGCGCAGAGCATTTATCGAAGCAAATGCTAAGTATGCTAAGATTGACGTTTAAGAAATAAGACGAAAGTCTAGAAAATAAAAAACCCGTCTCGCTTTAAGCAAGACGGGTTTTTTTATGACCTATTGAGAAGGTTTATTTCTTAATCATCAAACGAGTTGTTACGTCTGAGTAATTTGATTTTACTGTTAGCATGTAAA
>CALRZB010000237.1:0-3696 GCA_943372555.1 Chryseobacterium gleum
CAGCTTCCATATTGAATGGTACTGCTTCATCAACCAGTCTTGCATGACGCTTGAGTGCTTTGCCTGTTGAAGCACTTCCAGTGAATGTGACAATGTCTTGTGACATCACGTGGTCAAGTATTCCTTCAGCACTTCCACAAATTAATTGCAATGAGCCTTCAGGGAGAATGCCCGAAGCAATGATGTCGCGTGTAACTGCCTCTGTTAGGTATGAAGTGATTGTTGCTGGCTTCACAACTGCGGGAACACCTGCAAGAAGATTTACAGCAATCTTCTCAAGCATTCCCCAAATAGGAAAGTTGAATGCATTGATATGAATTGCCACACCTTCTTTTGGAACCATAATGTGGTGTCCGATGAAAGTGCCACCTTTTGAAAGTTTGGCAGTTTCACCGTCTACATAATAGGTTTCATTTGGAAATTGACGTCGCAAACTTGCGTATGCGTAGAGATTACCTATACCACCGTCAATATCTATCCAACTATCTATTTTAGTTGCACCAGTGCGGTAACTCAATTCGTAGTATGCAGCTTTTCTTTCAGAAAGAAACATGGCTAAAGCCTTGAGCATGCGGCCGCGCTCTTGAAAAGTCAATTTCCGAAGTGCAGGGCCGCCAGTTCTTCGTCCATAATCGAGCATGGCGCCAAAATCTAATCCTGCCGAACTAGCCGTTGTGATAATATCGCCACTAACTGCGTCGAATAATTGTTTGCCTTCTCCAGAGCCAGATGTCCACTGACCGAGAGCATAATTTTGCAATGCTTTCATTTCCTAATTTTATTGACGCGAATTTGCTGAATAATACTTGAACTGCCAACTATTCTTCGGCCGTGTTCTTCATTTTCATCAACAAGGTATATGCACCTTCGGAAACGATCTTTTTACTGCTGTAATGAGACATTTATCATCAAATTCTTGAATAATTGCCAAAATTTCTTATTATTGTATTGAAATGAGGTCTACGGATTTCATTGCCAAAACCAAAACAAATTTTACATGAAAAGAATATTCGCTGTTGGAGCGGCTCTTTCAATGAGCGTTTCCGTATTTGCTACTGATGTTCAACTTGTTGTTGAAAAAGTAGATAATCAAGGAGTTGTTGCTGGAAATACATACAGAATCTATGCACAACTGCCAAGTGCACAACATTCATTACATGCAGTATGGGGTGATACTCAAAATCCAATTTCAATTCATTCAACCGCGCCTTTCTATCAAAATGAAATGGGCGCACATAATAGCTCTGCTATACATCCAAATGTGACCGCGCTTTATCCAGCCTTAAAGTACGATTCATATATTACCCTAGGCTATGCAGATGCAATTGATAACACAGTTTGGGATATTGGCTTTGACTTTTCAACTTTCAATAATGGCGGTGATGTGAATTCATCAAATGGAGCTTGGTTTCTTTTGCCAGACGACGAGAAATGTTCTCCAAACAATGCCAATCTAGTATTGATTGCACAGTTGACAACAACTGGAACAGCAAGCGGAACATTGAATTTGCAGGGTAAAGATGCTAACCAACAAGCTTGGAAAGAGGTCGCTCTTTCGTTTACAACTGAAAATGCAAAAACGTTTGGATGCACAGATCAAACTGCTACGAACTTTATTCCTTCAGCTAATTTCAATGATGGAAGTTGTGCATATAAGTACGAAGACGTAGTTGAAACTGAAGTAATCGGTTTTGTGGTGGCGACTTGGAGTGTTTTTCCGAATCCAGTAAAAGAGCAATTGATTCACATCCAATTTAACGAAGCAGTAGAGTCATCAAAATTGTCACTCGAAATTCTTGATATGAGAGGCAAGCGTGTTGCTATGCATGAATTAAGCAAAGGCAATTGGTCGGCACCTAATCGTGTGACTATTGAGCAAAATTTAGCTGCAGGAAGCTATCAAATTGTTCTAACAAAAGATGGTAAGCCAGAAACAAAAACACTTGTAGTTTCAAAATAATAAGTGGTTCTTCCCCCTATAAAAAAAGCGCGAAAGCGCTTTTTTTTTGTCTTCGATATTTTGATCAATTACCTCAGTATATTGATAAAACCATTGAATGAATGTGAAAGTCCCAATTGGTCTTTCACTTCAATTCGATATTGATAGATTCCATCTTGTGCGAAATACTCACCACCTCGAACGTCACCAGTCCAGGCTTCCGTTTGATCGTATGATTCGAAAATTAATGAACCCCAACGGTCATAAATTGCGCAGTGGTACTCGTCTATTCCGGTCATTTTTGGACGCCAAAAGTCGTTATTGTCATCTCCATTTGGAGTGAATGTATTCGGTGCGAAAAAGACATAACCATCGATAATTACGTTTACTGTCCTGCTAGTAGCACAGCCGAATTCATTTACTACATACTGTGTGATTGTTTGTGTTCCTGCTTCTGTCCAAGTATAGTTGAAATCACATTCTTCAGAAGACCCACCATCACTCATGTAATAATAACAAGAAACACTATTGTATGAAGTGTCAACTACTGACATAAAAGGATTTAAAATGTCTATTATATCTGGGGTAACGTAAAAGCCTGGAGTCGGCGATGAATTTACTGTTACAGCATCATTGAACTGTTGAGTTAAAGTTGCAATACATCCATTCACCGTGTATGCCGTTACTGTTATATCATATACGCCAGGATAAGAATATATGTGCATTGGATTAGCAGAATTTGAAGTGCTACCATCTCCAAAGTTCCATTCATAAAATAGCTGTGTTTCGGATAGTCCGTTTGCATTGAAATTCACATATAAGTCAGGACAGCCTGAAGTATTTTCTAATTCGGTTGTAATAGATGGATCTTCTGCTACCCAAACAAAATCGGAATATGTTCTAACGCATCCATTTTCACTAATGGTTAGAGTAACTGGATATGTATCCGCAATTGGATAAGAGATATTTTGAGGGTTAGGCACATTGCTAGAAGCACTTGAGGCCAAAGGTCCAAAATCCCAGTTGATGATTGCTTCATCGGATGTTACACCTACACTTATAAAATCAAAACTATTGGTTGACAAGCATTGCGGGGCCAGCTCTTCAAAGGAAGGATCTAGCAAAGCATATATTTCAAACCACATATTGGCGGTATCAGGACAAGTCATTTCAGCGCTAGCAATTAATGTAATATTATACCAACCAGAATCTGGAAAAGTAAAAGTCGGAGATTCTATTGTCGATATATCACCGTTTATAGGTGTATTGAAATTCCAGAAATAAGTTTCCGCATTAGTAGAATTGTGCTCGAAAGTATAGGTGTATCCATCACAAAACGATTCTTGAGGAACGATTCCAGCTACAGGGTCAGGCTCGTTTACAACATCCAAGTCATCAGACTCCTCGCAGCCATTATCGATTACAGTTACTGAGACAGTGTTCATGGCCACTTCTGGATTTAGAACAATATCTGTTGGATTCTCTGAAGTGCTTGTCTGTGGATTAGAACCAGGTCCGAAATTCCAAGTGTACTGCGCATTATTTGATGCGTTTGCGGCTAGATTAAAGCTGTAGTGATCTAGGTTGTTTACACATTCGTATTCTCCAAGTGATATCACTGGAGTAATAATAGGAATCGCGCTATATGAGGAAATAGCGGTGTCAGCACATGGCCATCCAGGATTAGCAATTAGCATAATCTCATACACACCTTGATCTGGGTAAATGAAGAATGGATTAGCTACGTTGCTCGTGTC
>CALRZB010000238.1:0-3665 GCA_943372555.1 Chryseobacterium gleum
TTGCGGCCAAATTCAAGACAAATTGAAGTCTTCAGAAGTAGTTTCAGATTCATCAAAAGCTTATACGTCTAAGCTTCGAGATATTGCAATCTTATTTAAATTGAGATTGACCTTTTTGGTTGTTGTTTCCGCAGTCCTTGGTTTTTTTATGGGAACGTCAGGCGTAACTGATTATCGCTTGCTGTATTTGATTATTGGTGGTGTCCTGCTTACAGGCGGAAGCAATGGCTTAAATCAAGTTTGGGAGCGGGAGTGGGATAAGTTGATGTTACGTACTCAACATAGGCCTATTCCTCAGTCTAGAATGTCGCGCAATGAAGGGATTGTTATTTCAACACTAGCAGGCGTTTCAGGTATCGCGCTGTTGTGGATTTGTATCAATCCTGCCAGTGGAATCCTAGGCTTGGCTGCGTTTTTTCTCTATGTATTTGTTTACACTCCTTTAAAAAGGGTAACAAGTTTGGCTGTTTTTGTTGGTGCCTTCCCAGGAGCGATACCGCCAATGTTGGGTTATGTAGCTGCAACAAATTCATTTGGTTTGGAGGCTGGTTTATTGTTCGCAATGCAATTCATGTGGCAGTTTCCTCATTTTTGGGCAATTGCTTGGGTGGCGCATGAGGACTATACGCGCGGTGGCTACAAACTTTTACCTTTCAATGATGGCAGAACAAAGCGAAGTGCTTTTCAGATATTGATTTATTCATTATTTCTGATTCCTATAAGCTTACTCCCATGGGCGATACCAGGCGATCAACCTCTTGTTGGAAATTTGGCAGCGGTAATCGCAACACTCTGCGGAATGGTGATGTCTTGGCTTGCCTTTAAACTTTTTAAGACTTGTGAGGTTAAAGATGCGCGAACATTAATGTTCGCTTCCTTCTTTTACTTACCGATAGTGCAGTTGTTTTATGTAATCGATAAAATCTAATAGTATGAGTCAAGAAATAGATCCTAAAATGGACGTCTTTAAGGACAAGGATCCTGAGGTGAAAGTTCGGACGAAGAAAATGATGATGTGGTTAATCATTTTCTCTCTTGTAATGCTTTTTGCGGGAATTACAAGTGCAATGATTGTAATGAATGGTTCTATGACCTGGTTGAAAATTGTTCCTCCTACAGGGTTGTGGATTTCTAATGTTGTAATAGTTCTGTCGAGTATTACAATGATTATTGGGGTAAAAGCTGTAAAAAAAGGAAACTCTTCACTCGGGTTTACGATGGTTTTTGCAACGTTGGTCTTAGGTCTAGTCTTTACCTACACACAAAACATGGGCTGGAAGCAGCTTTCTGCAATGGGTATGGGCTCATCCCAATCAACTAATGACAAAGGGTTAACGGTTACGAGCTGGAAATCACTTGATCGACTTTCGGGTGTTTATGGCCAAGATTATTACATCACTTTTCGTGGTGAAAAGCTCGAGAAAATTGACAACGAATACTATAGCCCCTCCGATACTGGTCGCTTGAAGCCCCTAGGAGCCGAGGTGAATGGTAAATTCAATGCTGCCGCAGCCTTGTTAGCTGTATTGATTTATATCCACATTTTTCACTTGGTTTTTGGACTTATTTATTTGGTAGTTAATCTTATAAGACTGAAGAGAGGAAGGATAAATCAAGGGAATTGGATCAGTTTGCATGCGAATGGCATGTATTGGCACTTCATGGGAATTCTTTGGTTGTATCTTTTTGCATTTACTTTTTATATTTACTGATTGTGAAGTGCTGATTTACAGCACAAACGATTGAGAGGGGAGAAATTCTCTTGTTTAGAGTGGATATTTTTTATCAATAAGCTTTAACATTTAGTTTTTCTAAACTAAACTTGCGCTCAAATTTCGAGAACCATTATGTCAGGACACGCAAATCCAATTAGCAAAGAAGAACTTTGGGGTGGTGGACAGTCTCCCTTCAGTATTTCCTACGGAAAAATGATGATGTGGTACTTCCTAGTATCAGATGCATTGACATTCGGAGGTCTTCTAACAGCATACGGCTTTTTCCGTCACTCTTCTACACAGGCTTGGCCTGTAGGTGAACAAGTATTCGAGGCTTTGCCTGGTTTACACGGAAGCTACCCATTGATGTACGTTGCCTTGATGACGTTCATTCTCATCATTTCTTCTGTTACAATGGTATTGGCTGTTGAAGCTGGTCACCGCATGGACAAGAAGGGTGTTGTTAAATGGTTGGGACTTACCATTATTGGTGGTTTCTTCTTCTTGGGTTCGCAGGCTTGGGAGTGGTCTCACTTTATTCATGGTTCAGGCGGAGCTTTTGAAATTTCAAACCCAATCACAGTCAAAGCACAAGCTACCGATGGTGAAATGGTGGATATGACATTGCCGGCGGGAACATGGGTTCATATGGAGTCTGAATTTGGTCATGCATACGAACATGCTTTAGAAGGCGGACATGCAGTAGCTGCTGATGCACACGGTGCTCATGGAGATGCTCATGCTGCTGGCCATGGCGACGCTCACGCAGCTGAAGCACATGTTGATGCTTCTTCTATGGTTCCAGAGGCATTGATATTGAATAAATACACACTTGAACGCCAAGGTGAAAAAGACTTGCGTAAACTAGTTGTAACTGGCGAAGAAGCAAAAAGACTTTGGGCTAACAAAGCGGCAAACACCGAAGTTTTCGGCGCAAATTTGAGCAAGAACGAATATGCTATTCAACAACAATATGCTGACTTTTTCTTCTTTGTGACAGGTTTCCACGGATTCCACGTATTCTCAGGAGTATTAATTAATATCATCGTTTGGTTGATGGCTATTAAAGGCGTGTTTGAGCGCAGAGGTCACTACGAGATGATTGAGAAGATTGGTCTTTATTGGCACTTTGTCGATTTAGTATGGGTATTCGTATTCACATTCTTCTACCTTGTTTAATCTACCTTCTTTAACAGATAAAAAAAATTGAGTCATGGAAAGAGACGATTTAATAGTAAACGACAGCTATTCAGTAAACTCTCGTCACTCTGAAGAGGAAGGCAAGAAGCTTCGTAAAAAAATATACGCTGTAACGGCATTGCTTACTGTGATTACCATCATTGAGGTTTTCATGGGTGTTGCATTCAAAAGAAATGGAACATCAACTTGGGAAGTCATTAAGTTGTTATTCTTGGGATTAACCATTTTCAAAGCAGCTTACATCGTATTGTCTTTTATGCACCTAGGTGATGAAAGAAGAAACTTGAAATATGTAGTTCTTCTTCCATATGCTTTATTCATCTTGTATTTGATATTCATTGCCCTCACAGAAGGACTTGGACATCATGATGCTTTGAACACATTTGGTTGATAGAAAAAATGTCAAAAAACAATAAATGGAAAAAGTATATCGGTGTTCTCGGTATACTTTTTTTATTTCCACTCGCTTGGGTTTTGTTCTTTGCCTTAGGCAGCGAACATCATTTCAATACAATGCAGTACTATGGCCCAGAGTCCAATGAGCCTCAGGCCTATTCTGATTATACACTACCAGATTTTGTATTCGAAAATCAAGATGGGAAAGTATTCTCATCTGATTCATTGAAGGGAAAAGTTTGGATAGCCTCGTTTTTTTCGATGAATGATCCACATTTAACGCAGATCACAGAGCGTTTGCTGAATATCAACTGGAAATATCGCGACGAGCCGGATGTGTATATTATATGCTTT
>CALRZB010000239.1:0-3629 GCA_943372555.1 Chryseobacterium gleum
GATCTGTTCCTACGTCAATAATTGCCCATTTTTTACCCCTTGATTCTTTAATAGTCTGGATGGTAGTCAATAAGGTAACGGCATTCCCAATAAGAGCATGGCCGGGTTCTACACTATAGCTTAGATTTTCTTTTTTGTAAGAAGTCATATTGTAGCACCAAGTTTCTAATGAAGGAAAATCTTGACTAGATCCAAAAGGAATTCCTAACCCACCTCCTAAATTTATATCTGTAATAATGTGGCCGCTTGTCATTAGATTATCTGCTAAATTATTTAGACTAATTATTGCATGCTCAAAACTTTTCATGTTATCCATTTGAGTACCCACATGCACATGTAAACCTGAAATAGGAATAGTTATTAGCTTTAAATGGTTGTCTAAATCTTCAACAGGAATGCCAAACTTCGAAGATTTATGACCGTGAGCCATTAATTCTTGGTTTTCGCTTTGTGTAGCGTAGCCGATGTATTCCGGGAGATTAAGCCGTAAAAAAAGTTTCCCTGTAAATGAAATGTTTGTTAATGAATTTTGCAATTCAATAATGGCGTTAACATCATCCATCACCACATTTCCGCCAGACATTAATAGTGATTTACAAATCTTAATATCTTGAGCAGGAGTATTATAGGAAATGTTTTGTAATTTTATTCCTGCTAGTAATGCTAAATTAATTTCCAATTGGCTCGCACAGTCCGCACCTACCCCCAGTTTTGCTAATACCTGAAGCACCGTTAAGGACGGATTGGTTTTTACGGGATAAAATATTCTACCACTATCTTCTGTGAATTTGGAATAGGCATTAACATTATAAATAAGCTGCTTTTCAGAAATAATCCATGCTGGCGATCCGAATTGATCGTTAATGTGTGCTATGTCTAGGCTCTTGGGCCAGTCTGCTAAATTCGCTTTTTTATATTTCATATGTATTGAATTCAGTGGTTCTTTGCACTCGCCACCAACGCCAGACCGTGAAAACCCTCCAGTCTTTTGATCATTTTTCACATGATAAAAATAGATGGTTTTTCTTGACTTCCATAATCTGGAATAAAGATGTTTAGACATGAATCGAATAAATGGTCAATCTCGTCAGCAAGTAGAGTTCGGTTGCATGGAAGATGCTGTTATGCTTTCGTGCTTTCTTCTGTCTTTGCTACTGTCCAACTAGTTTAGCTTTACTCTCTGCAAGTTGTTGTTTGATATATGCTTTCAACTCGTCAAAAGTCATATTTTAAGTTTCAGAGCTTATTTTATCTCTGATGTCTCTCACCATTTTCACAGCGTCAAACTGTTTCTCTTTTTTAGTCGTTTCCTCTATTTACAAGGTCTTTAGGGCTTCTGATTTCTATTATTGAGAACCAAGTCTCATGTTAACTGAATTGTAGCCTTTTATTCTGTCAAGATTTACAATATGTTTAAAATTCCAACTTGCTAAAACGTTCAATTTTTAGAATGACCTAATTGCACGTACGAAGTAAGTCGATGATTTAAATCCATTGCCACCAGCATCACCGGGTCCGAACCTGAAAGGATACGCAAAATTATATGAGTATTCGCTACTACTCCAATAATCAGAAAGTCCGGTTCCAAATAGTTCCGCACCTTGAATAGTTGAAAGAACCTTATTTACAATAAATCTATTATGCCACAACAAACTCAATTCATCAACAGAAGGTAAATACCAATCGCTTTGTCCTCCGACGATCAAATCTAAACACAGTTTGGCGGCACTATTGGTATGGCCTTCCTGAGATACAATAGCATTGCTATTACTTAAACCATCCCAAGTGCTTTGGGCTGCTGGGCCGATTAATGTAATGTTATTGTTGCTCCAGGCCTGAGCTGTGCTTACGTGAGTTAAATCGACAATTAGACCATGTTCAACGTTATTTAAGTCTTTCCATATATAATAAATAACGCCTCCGCCAAATTCTTCTCCAATGTAATGTGTGAAACCGCCTACTCCTGACGTTCCTTGTGGACCCGTTGCGCCCTCTGGACCTGTTGCACCCGGAGGACCTTGAGGACCTTGAGGACCCGTTGCGCCCTGTGGACCTGTCGCACCCTGAGGTCCTGGGGTGGAACTCCCAGAGCTTGCGGCATATAGTGCATATGGCACACTAAGTAATTGACTTGTGCCAGTTATACTGTAGCTTGTTCCTCCAGAAGGGTCGGTTTCGGTTTTTACAAAATAAGGTCCGTTAGCCCAGTCAATTGTAGCGAAGCTACCCAAGACAACAGTTCCTCCACCAATTTCAATACTTACTAAACCATTGGTATTGGTTGCCGGTGTTTGAGTTTCCACGTAAACAGCAGTGCCACTTGGTGACGTTTGTAAAATGCTAATTCTCATTCCAACGTTAGAGCTTGCAACTAAAGCATTTGAAGTATTGCGGATTACTGCTTGATAGCTCATTTTGTTTGGTGACTGCGCACTTGCCTGCTGCGGCAGGAACACGGTTACCGTCATTAAAATTGCTGCACAAATTGTAATTATTCTTTTCATGATTTCTTAATTTTTCATGATTTTTAATGATTGAACTTTTTGATTTTCTTGGTTTACAACGTCTATAAAGTATGTACCTGTTGGCAAACTGTTCATGTTTATTTGTGTTTGCTGAGCTGTTATTTGTCCGTTACTTATTTGTTTCCCCTGCGTGTCAAATAATTGATACGACAATTTTTCTTTGTTGTAGTTACTTATTTGCAGGGTTAAATTATCAGTTGTAGGATTAGGGAAAGCAATGAGCACAATGCTTAACTCTATTTCCTTAATGCCAAGTGTGAAAATTTCGTAGGCATGTTGCACGCCCTTAGCTTCACTTCCATTACTTCCTGTGTTGGTTGTGTATACTACCTGTCCGATGCTGTAAGCAACAGATCCTCCGCTCCCTATGGCATCACCACCCGACGCATTAGTAGATTCTTGAGCTTGTGTAAAGCCAAACCAAAGCAGTCCTGCTGTAAGGAGCAAAATAGGTCTTGAATTGTTTTTTCTCATCTTTTTTGTTTTACTTGTTTTCTGGCTCGTTTCGGTTTTTCCAATGAAAACTAACGTCAGACCGTGAAAAAACTCAAGGTCTTTTGTTCTTTATTCACATGATAAAAATAGGTGATTTTTCTTGACTTCGATATACTGGAACCGCTATTGCGCGCTGCCAATTTTATTCATTGATTCTATTTTCTAAATCCATTCTTTCATGAAGTATTCTGATAACTTCAACTACATCTTCGCCTTTTTTATGCTTATAGAAGATCAAATGTGATTTTACCTTTGAGTAGCGATAATTCTTTCTTCTGCTTGTTCTCTTCTTTTTCAAACATTCGCAATGCAGCTCTTATAACTTCAGACGCAGAAGAATAACGTCCTGAATGTACCTGACTATTTATAAACTTGTCAAAGTAATCTCCAAGTAGGATTGATGTGTTCTTTGCCATAACTATTATTTTAATGAAATATACCAATTCTTGGTATAGGCTGCAAATGTTGTTTAAGAGGGCTTTTTTGGTTGCTAACAAGTCGGCGGTATGAAACGTAGCGGATTGCGGAGCTGCGTCTGTATCCCCCGTGACAAACCTTGATGCGGGACGACACGCTTGCAAACCCACCGAAACCGCTATGTTTTATGAC
>CALRZB010000240.1:0-3595 GCA_943372555.1 Chryseobacterium gleum
CCTTAAAGTAGCCGTAATAGAGCGCGAATCCCTAGGTGGAATATGCCTAAACTGGGGTTGTATACCTACAAAAGCCCTTTTAAAAAGTGCTTCGGTATTCGAATATATCAATCACGCCAAAGATTATGGAATCGAGGTTGGAGCTCCAAAAGCAGACTTCACAGGAATGATAAAAAGAAGCCGTGGTGTTGCTGAAGGCATGTCAAAAGGCGTTCAATTCTTGATGAAAAAGAACAAAATTGAAGTGATCATGGGCACTGGTAAAGTAAAACCAGGCAAAAAAGTATCAGTAACTGACGCTGATGGCAAAGTGACTGAATATTCTGCAAACCATATCATTGTTGCTACTGGCGGACGTTCACGCATACTTCCAAATCTTCCACAAGATGGAAAGAAAATCATTGGCTACCGCGAAGCAATGACATTAACAGAACAACCAAAAAGCATGGTAATCGTAGGAAGCGGCGCAATTGGCGTTGAGTTCGCTTACTTCTACAATAGTCTTGGAACTAAAGTAACGATAGTAGAATTCATGCCGAACATCGTTCCTGTTGAAGATGAAGACGTTTCAAAAGCATTGGCTAAGAACTTCAAATCAGCTGGTGTTGAAATCATGAATAATGCAGAAGTTACCTCAGTTGATACCACTGGTAAAGGCTGCAAGGTGAAAGTAAAAACTGCCGATGGAGAAAAGATCATTGAAGCTGATATCGTTCTTTCTGCTGTTGGCATGGTTGCAAATATTGAAGGCATTGGCCTTGAAGATGTTGGAATCGCTACTGACAAAGGAAAAATCTTAGTAGATAAATATTACCAGACCAATGTACCAGGCTATTATTCCATTGGTGATTGTACTCCAGGTCAAGCCCTTGCTCACGTAGCAAGTGCCGAAGGAATCATTTGTGTAGAACAAATTGCTGGTCACCACCCACAACCATTGGATTATCAAAATATTCCTGGTTGCACTTATTGTTCACCGGAGGTGGCGAGTGTTGGTTACACTGAAAAGCAAGCTAAAGAAGCAGGATACGAACTTAAAGTTGGTAAATTCCCATTCTCGGCGTCAGGAAAAGCAAGTGCGGCTGGACATAAGGACGGATTCGTGAAACTGATTTTCGATGCGAAATATGGTGAATTACTTGGTGCTCATTTGATTGGTGCTAACGTTACTGAAATGATTGCAGAATGCGTTGCATTGAGAAGGCTCGAAACCACAGGCTTAGAGTTGATCAAAACAGTTCACCCTCATCCTACGATGAGTGAGGCTATTATGGAAGCTGCTGCCGCTGCTTATGGCGAAGTAATCCACTTATAAGAGTATTATTTTTTAAAATATTGAAACCCCTTGACAACTTAAGAAATGTCAAGGGGTTTTCTCGTTTAAAAAAGGCAACCTTTTACTAATTTTGAGACTTATTATTGTAGGTATTCCCTATTAAACCAAGCCAAAAGTCAAATGCAATCGAAATTATTCATTTCAATCTTTTTGATATTCGCCAGTTTCTCGTCATTTTCTCAAGCAGGAGGATTAACATGCGCAGCCGCAGAGCCAATATTTTGTGGCAGTGCATACAGTTCTGCCACGACAGGTACTGGACCAGATGGATATTTAAACTGCGGCACTGAGGGCACAGGAGGGCAGCGTTGGTACTATTTCGTTTCTCCAGGAAATGGAACTGTCACTCTTTCATTGTGCACGGGTACTTCTTACGATTCTAGGCTTCATGTTTATACCGGCACTTGCGGCGCTCTAGCCTGTGCAGGTCAGAATGATGACTCTTGTGGTCTTCAAAGTCAATTGAGCTGGGCAGTAACTACAGGTACGACCTACTATATTAGAGTCGGTGGTTTCTTTGCTGGAGCTGGAGCTTTCACGGCTACAATGACTTGTTCGATACCTGTTGGCGGTTGTCTTCAAGCTAATGCATGTAATTATGATCCCGCTGCTAATTTTGATAATGGAAGTTGTGATTATTCATGCTATGGCTGCACCTATGCAGCGGCAGCAAATTTTGACGCCACAGCAACCATAGACGATGGATCGTGCCTTTTCAATGTAGTTGCCGATGGTTGTATTGATCCTACTGCATGTAATTATTGTAATCTATGTGCAACAGATGACGGAAGCTGCGACTATTCCTGCCTAGGATGCACATATAGCAATGCTTCCAATTATTCTGCTTCGGCTACTACAGATGACGGTTCATGTATTTTCTCCGGCTGCACTGATCCTGCTGGAATCAATTATAGTCCCGTAGCGCTAGTAGATGATGGGTCGTGCTACACAGATTGGATTTGTGCAGGCGATATAAACGGTGACGGAATTATCGGAGTAGCAGATCTAATGCTATTCGTTTCGAATTTCGGCTTGGGTTGTAACTAGGCTGGAACTTCTGACAAACAAAGTTCACGCAGTTTTGAAAGAGCGTAGTCTATTTCATCTTTCGTTGTAAATCGAGAGAACGAGAATCTTAAAGATGCGCGACCTTCTTTCAAAGCTCCAATAGCGTCTAGAACATGCGAGCCTTTGGTTGCTCCGCTGCTACAAGCACTTCCTCCGCTGCATGCTACTCCTTCTAAATCGAGCAAGAACAACATCATGTCGAAATTATTGGTTGGAGGAAAAGTTCCATTTAGAACTGTATATAAGCTGTTCTCAGAAGCAGAATCACCATTGAATACAACTCCGGGAATTTCCTGCTCAAGACGAGCACGCATGTATTGCTTCAGTTCAGAAACATGATTTTGATGTTCTTCAAGATCAGCGTAGGCCAACTCTATTGCCTTGCCCATTCCTACTATACCATACACATTCTCGGTACCACCTCGTAATCCTCGCTCCTGTCCACCTCCTGTGATTGTTGCGTTTACCTTGAGTGATTTGTTGATATAAATGAATCCAACGCCCTTGGGTCCGTGGAATTTGTGAGCAGCGGCATTAATAAAATGCACTTTAAGCGCATTTAAATCAAACTTATAATGTCCAATGGTTTGAACTGTATCGCTATGAAAAATGGCTCCATACTGTGCACATAGTTCCCCTACTTTATCCAAAGGCAAAAGATTGGCAATTTCGTTATTACCATGCATTAGGGTCACAAACGACTTTTCATTGCTTGCAAGCAATTGTTCCAAATGAGAGAGGTCAATGTGTCCATCTGGCAGAAGATTGACAATACTCAATTTTACCAAATCCTTTTCCGCATATGCTTGAGCTGTTTTTATTACAGCGCTATGTTCAATTAAAGACGTGATAATATGCTTACACCCTTGATCATAAACAGCAGAGTGCATGGCAAGATTATCTGCTTCCGTTCCGCCAGAAGTAAAGAAAATTTCTGCAGGGCTGCAGTTTAAAGCTTTAGCAATCGTTCTGCGGGAATTTTCAATAGCGGTCTTCGTCTTTCTCCCGAAAGAATGGGAAGAAGATGGATTTCCAAAGAAATCCGTCATGTAGGGCATCATAGCTTCCAATACCTTGGGGGCCAAGGGAGTTGTAGCCGCATTATCCAAATAAATTCTCTTTTCCATGGTCGTATTGCATGCAAAGGTCGTAAACCTTCTTCAACAGGTTTCCAAATTATCCAACCAATTG
>CALRZB010000241.1:0-3592 GCA_943372555.1 Chryseobacterium gleum
GCAAGGCCTGAGCTTAGAGCGTTATTCAACCAGATAGATCCGTCAGGACCAGGACCGATTGGTGTAGTCAATGAACAGATAGATGTTGGAGCACCAGTGTGTGAAGTGAAAACTTCAGTTGTTACTGTGCTACCACAATCATCTGCCGCAGGACATTCACCTGGCGCAGGTACATATTCCACGCATTGAACAGTGATGTTCTCTGGCGTGCTATTGAAAACTGGTGCTTCATTGTCGATAACAGTGATCGCTTGAGTGCAAACAGCTGACAATTCAGCTTGAGGCACACTAACAATCCATGTACGAACAATAGTCCAAGCACACGCAGTTCCAGGGAAAACCTCGTCTGAAAAATCAACAACAACAGGCAGTTCATAGCCGTCGTTATAGTAACAAGTGTTTACAGTGAAAACTGGTGATCCAGTTAATTCGAGGTTGTTGACATCGTCACAACCGACAGTTACAGAAGCAGGACAAGTTAGGTCGATGCTTGGAACACATGGTTCCCCTTGAGCGCTAGCAAAGCCAGCTCCCCAGAATACAAACATTGAGAGGAAAACGAGTGTTTTCCAGCTCTTAGTGAAGCCCGTTGTCATGCGACAACAATCTCCATTCTCTACTTTCGAGAGTAAGGATTTCATCATAATAGATGTTTTGGTTAATTAATAAAGTGTTTACGGTATCAGCAAAACGAGGCAAAAATAAACGCAAAATTTCTGAACCACCAAGTTTATTTTAAAAATCGCAAAAAAATCCACTTTAATCGAAGCTAAAAAAGCATTCATGATATAAAATCGCACTTTAATCGCAAGTAAAAAACCCCACGCTTCTTCAATTTTTACAGTGTATCCGGCCTCAAGACACACGAATAGCGAAAAAGTTATTAACAAGTTCCAACACAATACTGCGATCACCACAAAAAAAAAGAGTTCGCATATTTTGTTGCATAAATCAATTCTGCGATTATATTTGCACCCGCTTTGACAAAATGGTGCCTTAGCTCAGTTGGTAGAGCAAAGGATTGAAAATCCTTGTGTCCCTGGTTCGATTCCTGGAGGCACCACAAAGACAGACCCTTCCGTAATGGAAGGGTTTTTTATTTTACTTCACTTCTACCCTATCTTCGCTCTCATGGCTGCTCCAACATTTTTCAAAGACGATAAAGCACTTGCGCGTGAGCTTCAAAGACATATTGAGAATGCCTCGAAAACATTCATTCTCACTGATTCCAATGTAGCCGAAGCTGTTTTACCAAGAATTCTTGCCAACCTAGGCGCTTCCGAGAGCATTGAAATAATCGAAGTGGAACCAGGAGAAGATTCCAAATCCATTGAAGTCGCTGCTCAGATTTGGGGAACCATGCTCGAATGCAACGCAGATAGAAAAGCCCTTTTGATAAATATTGGAGGCGGTGTTATTACCGATCTTGGCGGTTTTGTGGCCTCAACGTATAAAAGAGGTATCGACTTCATACATATTCCTACCACCTTAATGGCCATGACAGATGCGGCAATAGGCGGAAAAACAGGAATCGATCTAGATTTATTTAAAAATGTAGTAGGCACATTCGCAGAAGCGAAAGCTATTTTGGTGCAGCCCGACTTTATAGAAACGTTAGATGAGAATGAAATTCTTTCTGGTTTCGCCGAAATGATTAAGCACGGAATAATTGCCGATCCAATTCTTTTTGAAGCCCTCGAAGCAATTGAAGGCACCAATAAGGACCATATTTCACTATTCATTGAAAGAAGTGCTCATGTCAAAGAAAGAATTATAGCCCAAGACTTTAAAGAAACGGGACTTAGAAAAACACTCAATTTTGGTCATACCATTGGACATGCTATCGAATCAGTAAGCTTAAATTCATCGCCAATTAGCCACGGTTATGCAGTAGGACTTGGTATGCAGGTGGAGATTAGTCTCGCTCATAACAAACGACTTATTAGTACAAGTGATTTCGAACGAATTCAAAAAAAACTAGCAATTCATTTTCCCATAAAGGACAAATACAATTGGAATGAATTGTTGGCATTTCTTAAAAACGATAAGAAAAATGAAAACGATGAAATTCGATTTGCACTGCCTAATGCTTTAGGATCCGCCAAATGGGACATCGCTATAGGTGAATTAGAAATAAAAGAGGCGATGATAGATCTAATCAACGCGTAAGTACGATATAGTCTTTTATCAATGTGCGCAAAAAAGACACATTATCAGAGGGAACGGAATTTAATTCTAGTTTTTCCGCCATTATTCTAGTCAAATCAACCATCACATCATGGTGAGCATCATTTTTATATTTCAAAAAACGATCTAGTACCTGTTTAATTAGGATTATATCATCTTCCCTAAAATTTTTAATCTGCGGATAAACAGGGACATAACTTTTCTTACTGTCAATTCTCAAAATATCACGGAGCGAAATCGAAAGACTATTACTCATCCTTACCACTGAAGAGTTCGATAACATGTCGCCTAATCGTTGAGAATACTTGGTAGATGAAATCATAAAACATCCAACGAGTGTACCAGTAATATACAAATCAACTATCCGAAAACTCCAGCGTAAAAGGTAATCATAGAACGTAGGTTGCTTTCCATTTAGCTTTATTACTTTAATTTTCATGAGCATCTTCCCTGGAGTCTGTCCATTAAAGCGCATTTCAAAAAACAAAGTGTAGAAGGTAATAATTGGAAAAACCACCACAAAAACAAACAACTGCATTAAATCAGAATCGAAATCTGTTAGTATTCCAAACAGCAAAGTCAAAAGTCCAGTTGCAATTGACTTAAAAATCCAATCAAGCAAAAAAGCAAAGAAACGCTCACGCAAAGATGCCACCTCATAGGTAATTGAGACATTTTGTGTGGTTTTTAAATCTATGCTCTTCATAAATGGAAGAAATGTTTACATTCGTACGCCCACTAACTAAAGGCGCCCGCAGTTCGTATGCAAGAAACTGAATTTATTGCGCAAAATAAAGAAAAATGGAAAGAATTTGAAGATGTTCTTAAATCCACTAACAAGGATCCCGATCGTCTGACTAGCCTTTTCATCGAAACTACGGATGATCTTAGTTATTCTAGAACTTTCTATCCCAATAGGTCTGTTAGAGTTTATCTGAATGGCATTTCTCAAAAAGTGTATCAGGCCATTTATAAAAACAAATCAAAGGGTAAAAATAAATTCAAGAAGTTTTGGCAGGAGGAATTACCTCAAGCTTTATGGCATTCTAGGAAAACTCTTCTTCTATCCTTCCTTATATTTTCTTTAGGAATTACAATTGGAGTCATCTCTGATATTTTCTATCCGAATTTCACGCAAATAGTTTTGTCTCCTGGCTACGTTGCAATGACAGAGGAAAACATTGCCAACGGCGATCCTCTCGCTGTCTATAAGGATTCAGAACCATTCCAAATGTTCTTGAGAATTGGGCAAAACAACATCATGATAAGTTTTGGCTGTTTTGTGCTAGGACTTCTGTGGGGTATAGGAACAACGTATGCCTTACTTTCTAATGGCGTTATGTTCGGTGCATTTATGCACTTTTTCTTTAGTCGAGGATTACAAAAGGAAAGTATACTCACCGTA
>CALRZB010000242.1:0-3547 GCA_943372555.1 Chryseobacterium gleum
AAAATTCAACATTGGCATCAATCAATAATTTATAATCAATTCTGTATTCTTTATAAAGAGAATAAGTAGTAGGATAATCAGGTGTCGTAAAAGTCACCCGAATGAACACTCGGTCGCCATTCCTCAATCGCGTTAAATCACTATTACTTATTGGGACTATTATTTGCGTGCTTTGCGCAATACTACTTCCTGGCTCGGTAACCTGCGCAGCAGGCAAATAGCCGTTTTCCAAAATAATTTCTTCTTCGCCATCAGCAAATTGTAAAAGCACATTGGCGCTAAAAGGAAAATAATTATCCAGCTTCAAAATCAAATTACCACTCGCATACCCATCTTCTCCTATCGTTACACTAATGGTATCGCTCATTGTAAGTCCTGAGGTAGCAAGCTTTAAAGGAATATCCAAATGCACCTTTGCCTCGAGAGGCTTATCTGCATATATAAAGTCATTGTACCCTGAAATATTACCAAGCGGATTAATCTCCAAGTTGCCCGTCAATGCCAGGTAATTGGGAAGATCACCGATAAATGAAGTCAAATTACTATTCCCTTCATTAATGAGGTATGATGTGCTAAAAGGATAAATCACTCCTTGATTGTCAAGTGCCCTCGTTATGTTTAGAACATTATAAATCGGAGAATAATCAAGGGCATTTGTCGTAAACTCGTTTCCAGAGGAAATGCCTGTGATATTTAATTTACCATCTACACCAATGTAATTTGTGATAGATAAATCCATTCTTGCTTGCTCTAATAGCATACTTCCGGTAGGCATATTGACATCACCACCAAAATCTACTTGTTCATTGATTTCATAAAACTGCTGTCCAAAATAACCTCGAGCATAACTCACTGTAGCATCTACAAAAGACAACTCAATGACAATGCTATCTTGGCCTTGCACAATGGCTGCCGAAGGAGCGGTAGAAGTGACACTTACACTCAATGTAGAATAAATAGTATTGCTTGAACTTCCCGACTCACCTGTCAAGTCAATAGAATAGTTTGATAAATCTATCGTACCCTCAGAAATACCTGGCGCATTTCCAACCTTTGGAGGTGTATTGGCTGTAATGGTAACATTCGATGGACCTAACATCACACCAGGCAATTGATAGAGGCTCGTGAGATATCCGTTGACATAGCTTTTTACCCTGTAATGAAGAAAGCCTGATTTCATTTCAGCGTACTTCAGTTCAGCACCTGAAATACCAAGAGTTGTTTCTTCATTCGTATTAAAAATTGTAATGCCTGGCTGTAAAGTCAAGGTGCCGGAAGAAAATGGCACTTCGAAAGCTTGTGAAATTGTGGTATCAGGCAAGGCTGCTAAGGAATCTGCATTAATGTCTGTCAAGTTTTCTTCCAACACCAAATGCCAAACATTTGCTTCATCCAATTCCAACAAACTATCTGGAATAATTTTATCAAGCGTCAAACTACCATGCGCTATTGGCACTACCAAAGATGAATTCCATGTTGTGGGTTCTTTTCGGCAAGCCGAAAATAAAATGACAACAGCGAATAGGTATGCGAGTGTTTTCTTCATTCCACTTTGTACAATCAAGCCAGTTTTTCACCCCCGAAAAAAGCGGGGCGTAACTGTCGCAAGGTAATAAACAATAATCCGATAATCATTGGAAGCGTTGCGAGATGCAAACGCTGTGGTATGAAAAACCAACCCACTATTAGAATCACAAGAATTACCGACAAGATTTTCATGTAATTTATCATCCATTTTTTCTTGAGGCCAGTAAAGGCCAAATACAAATGAAGCGGGTTCGCCCAAAGAATATTCATGTTCCACTTTGTCGTCGTATGATCTGTCAGAAACCACAATCCGAAGACCATTAAACCAATGAGTCCTGTCAGAAACAATAGGAATCTATCGGTGATTACGATCGATTGACCTTTGCGAATTCGAATCATTCCCCATGCCAATTGAAGAACTAGAAACAATCCGAAGACCGTCATTGGTGTGATCAGTCCATTGGCGGAGGGTTCAAAATCTTTCGGGAGCATTTCTTGACTTCTACTAACAAAACCGCCGTCGCCGTAGGTTGCGAAGTTCATCTCGTTCATTAAACTATCTGGAAGAAAACATGCTTGCCCTTTTTCCATTACGCGATCGCATGGAATTCCGAGGGCGAGATCTATTCCAAAATCGCTCCAAGGCATGTTATCCAAATAGTTTTGAATGGCTTGTCTGAAGGTATATTGTCTGCCGTATGTGTAAGTAAAATCAACAGGTTTGCTAGAAGCCTTTACCAAAATATCTCTAACCCGAGTGGCACAGTTATCGAAGAAAAAATCGTATCGATAATATCTGTTTTCTGGTTTGTAGTTATCCTCTAATAAGCGAAGCAATGTGCGTTTATCATTGGGATTCAATTGCAATTCTTGCTCATAAATCCCTCTGCCTGTGACGATGTATTCTTGTTGAAAATAGCCAAACTCACTTTTTGAAAGTCGATAATCTAGTTTGCCGCGAGCAAATTTGACATAAAAATCAGGTGCAAATTCGAATGTCCCATAATTGTAGACCCAATCTACTTTTACTCCTCCAATCGTATCCTCATAACGAATAGCTGTATGTCCGAAAATACTGTATAGATCGGGGCCTGATGTGCATGAGAGCAATGAGAATCTCGCGTTATCAGAAGCTTGAATTTCTTGACTCGATGATTGGAAGGAAAGAATAATCAGTCCTAAAATAAGTAGTGTAATTTTTCTCATAATCATACTAAATCGATTTCGCCTTTGAATACAAATTTCGCTGGACCTTTTAAGAAAATATTTGAGAATGAATTTTCATTTTTCGTGAACGACACTTCAAGTTTTCCGCCTTTGGTATTGACTTGAACATTGGATAGCTGCGGTCTGACGAGTGCGCAAGCTAAGGCTGCCGCAGTCACTCCAGTGCCACATGAAAGTGTTTCATCTTCTACTCCGCGCTCGTATGTGCGAACAAAAACAGAAGATTCGTCCATCCATTCCACATAATTCACATTCGTTCCACCCGGTTTAAACATATCGCTATATCGAATCGGTCGAGCCGCAGAAATAATATCGAGACTACCGACATAAGGCGAAAACTCTATGAAATGCGGTGAGCCAGTATTCAGAAAATAAGTATCCTCAGAAAGTTTGTCTGATGTGGAAACATCTCGCATGCGAATTGAAACACTGTCGCCATCTATAATTGCTTCATGCACACCGTCTATGGCTGAAAAAACCACATGTTCTCCTACATAACCCAAGCTTTTGGCAAAACTCACAGCACAGCGGCTGCCATTTCCGCAAAAACTCTTAGAGGCATCAGGATTATAGAAATTCATTGAAAAATGGATTTGAGCATCATCCGTTCTTTCAATCAAGATCAAACCATCAGAGCCCACTCCAAAATGACGATCACAAATGGACACTACCATTTCATTGGTCAAATGAATCTCCCCCGCCATATTATCAATCAGCACGAAATCATTTCCCGTTCCGTGGTATTTGTAAAATGCTATTGTCATTCGACAAAAATACTCAATTCCCCCCCAAC
>CALRZB010000243.1:0-3524 GCA_943372555.1 Chryseobacterium gleum
CTTAGAAAGCTTTTTGAATTTCACTTTCTTCTTTTCAGAGCCAGGAAGTTTTACACTTTGTTTTTTATAATCGATTCCGCTTTCTATGAGAATCTCTTTTACTTGTTGCGCAGTGAGTTCAGGATACAATGACCAAATTGTTGCGGCAACACCAGCAAGCACTGGAGCGGCCATACTCGTTCCACTATTGTTTTGGTATTTAGAACCAGGAACTGTGCTATAGATATCTACTCCTGGTGAAAAGATGTCTACGCTCTTTTTACCGAAGTTGCTAAACTCAGCAGCAAGTGTTGAAAGTTCTGGACCACTTGCACCAACTTCAATCCAAGTGCTGCACTCGCCACCATCACTATATTTTTTCGTAGGGAAATTGTCGCTCTTATCTAGATTCTTGTTGTCGTTTCCTGCTGCGTGAATTAGAAGTACACCTTTGCTTTCAGCATATCTTACAGCATCATCAACTACATTTTTGTTTGGGGAGTGTGATTTACCAAAACTCATGTTGATGACTTTCGCGCCATTGTCAACTGCATAACGAATCGCATTTGCCACGTCTTTGTCGCGCTCATCACCTGCAGGAACACAGCGAATAATCATCAGTTGAGCAGACTTACAAATGCCATCCATTCCGATGTCATTGTGAGTTGCACCGATAATACCACCGACGTGTGTTCCGTGATCAGCTTCTGGACCATCTATGTGATTGTTGCCATAAAACTGTTCGCGTGCATTGCTATAATCATCACCTACGATTGAACGTGGATCGAAGTCGAGGTTGTATGAGTATTTCAATGTCTCTTCAACTTGTTTTTTCCAAGCAGGAATTTGATCTACAACACCTGTTTCATAAAGATTAATCATCAATTGCTTTAGGCCATTGGTGTTTTCATCTTTGGCTTCTACTTTTTGAAGATCTTCAAGAGTATAAGTCTCTTTACCAATGAGCGTTTTCATGGTGTTGTCGGCCATTAAAAAGACAGGATAGAAACCGTCAAATTGCGCTTTGCCTTCTTTAGCAGACTCGAGTCTAGTTTCGAAGTCCTTCTTGAAACGAAGGTATTTTTCATAATCAGCTTTCTCTTCTTTAGAAATACCATCAGCTGCTTTACCGTCAAAACGATCTTTTAAGCCTTTATAGACACGAGTAAATTCAAGGTTGTCTTGCGCGACATCACCTTCTTTTCCGCCGATGAATGACCAGCCGTGCATATCGTCGATGTAGCCATTTTTATCATCATCAATTCCATTGCTTGGAATTTCATCTGTGTTTGTCCAAAGGTTGGCCTTCAAGTCAGGATGAAACGTTTCTGTTCCGCTATCGATAACGGCAACGACAACAGGCGCTTGTTTTTTACCATTAATAATGTCAATGTATGCTTTCGCGGCAGAAACGCCAGGTAGTCCATCCACTGAGTAATCGGCATTTTGCCATTGTTTGTCAATGCCGACTTCGGCATTTGATACTTCTTGAGAAATTGAGGCTGTGCTCAATCCTAAGAAAAGGAGAAAAATTCCGGTCTTTAAAAATCTTTTGTTCATTTTATATCTACTTTACGGGTCTAAGAAAAGAGGATTTTTCTGAATATTGTAACCGTTCGTGTAAAAGCATAAAAAAAACCCCCGACGATTCAGGGGTTTATTTTAACTAACAACTAAACTTTCCTGATTCAGTAGAATCTCTACTATATTCAGGCTGAGACACATTGTATCTTAGAAAACAAAGGTGGATTTACTTTATAACAAAAGTATCACGAACCAAAAATTAAGTAATTTGAAGAGAATAGTCATAATAGAGGATGAGTCTAATATCGCAGAGCTTTTGGCTCTGCATTTAATGGACATAGGTTGCCAGTCTACTCATTTTGTAGATGGGGAAGAGGGATGCAAATATGTCCTTGCGAACAAGCCTGATTTATTGGTACTCGATATCAATTTGCCAGGTAAGAATGGACTCGAAATCTGCAAGGAGATTCGCGATAACGGAATGAATGTACCGATCATCATGCTCACTGCAAGAACTGAGGAGGAGGATAAAATTACAGGTCTTGAACTCGGAGCGGATGATTATATCACAAAACCTTTTAGCATAAAAGAATTTTTAGCTAGGGTAAAAGCTGTTTGCCGAAGATGGGATGCAGAAAAATCTGAATCTAAAGAAATTCATCAAGTCATTCGGTCAAAGGAAATGATGATTGATCGTGAGAAAAGAATTGTGACATTGAATAATGAGAGATTAGAACTTACACCAAAGGAGTTTGATCTTCTCTATTTATTAGCTTCTAACAAAGGTGTGACTTATGATCGGAAGAAACTTTTGAATCTTGTTTGGGGATATGATTTTGAAGGGTACGAACACACTGTCAATACTCATATCAATCGCCTTCGCGCAAAAGTGGAGTTGGATCCAAATGACCCTAAATATGTACTTACCACTTGGGGCGTGGGCTCTCGATTTAACGACGAATAATTATGAAACAAACCTCTACGAATCGCATCTTATTCTATACGATGCTAGCCATCACTGCGATTGCTACTTATATTACTATTAATAGTTATTACACTCAGGTAGCTATTTATCAAGAAAAGGAATTGTTCAAATTGGATTGTATTGCCAATGCTGTTGCATATAATATTTCTGGAGATGAGCACAGTAGATTGATTTCTCAATTTCCAAATTCTGATTTGACGAATAAGGTGAAGGAAGATTCGGCATACAAAATGATTTTGATGCAAATCTCGATGGCTAAAATGATGACGAAGATTCCTTCTGAAATCTCAACCGTTATCAAAGATTCTGTTAGTGGTAAATTCAAACAAGCGATTTCTACTGATGATCATGATTGGCTTATAGAACTAAGTCACGGCGCTAAAGCTCTGGATACAATGTATGGAAAGGGAGGTATGATTGGTCTTTATGAATCAAGCGACGGATATCGCCTGGGAGCACTTTCACCTGTCTTTAATGAAGAAGGAAAAGCTGTTGGTGTGTTGCAAGTAGAGGAGACTTTTGATTCTTTTATTAATCAAGCCAAGAAACAGATTTACTTCAATATTCTTATTTCACTTGCCTTCATTCTATTGATAGGAGTGCTTATGTTCTTCTCGGTGAAAAGTATTCTTAAACGCATTGATAAACTGAATCAAGAAAAGCAAGAGTTGGAACAAATGCGAAGAGAACTTGTCGCGAATGTTTCTCATGACTTGCGCACTCCTTTGGCTTCAATTCACGGATACATCGAAACGCTTCTAATGAAAAAAGATAGTCTCGATGAAGAAACGAAAGAGAAGTATTTGAATACGACTTTACAGAGTACCCAAAAGCTGAAAACATTGGTAGACGAGCTTTTTGAACTTTCAAAAATAGAAAGCAGAGAACGAAAGTTGAATATAGAATCTTTCTCAGTGAAGGAACTTGCTTTCGATGTGGTTAGCCACTTTAAGCGCGAAGCAGAGGAGAAGAAAATTGAAATAGCGGTAGACTCATCTGAGCATATTTCTTTAGTTAAAGCAGACTTGGCGTTAAT
>CALRZB010000244.1:0-3480 GCA_943372555.1 Chryseobacterium gleum
TGGCGCCAAAGGCCTAGTTTATTGCATGTGTAATGAAGATGGTACATTCAAATCTTCTGTAGACAAATTCTATTCTCAAGAGGATTGGAAAGCGATTGCAGCAAAAGCAGGAGCTAATGCCGGTGATTTGATTCTAGTATTAAGCGGTGGTTTAAATTCTACACGCAAACAATTGAGCGAGCTTCGTTTATTGATGGGTTCAAAATTGAATCTTCGCAATCCAGAAGTGTTTGCGCCACTATGGGTAATCGACTTCCCTCTATTGGAATGGAGTGAAGAAACGGGAAGATGGCATGCAATGCACCATCCGTTTACATCGCCAAAACCAGAGCACATCGCACTTCTCGATACAGATCCGGGTGCAGTTAATGCCAATGCTTATGACTTCGTCATCAATGGCGTGGAAGTAGGTGGTGGTTCTATTCGTATTCATGATCGCGACGTGCAAAGCCGCATGTTTAATCTTCTTGGATTTACTCCAGAAGAAGCTCAAGCACAATTCGGATTCTTGCTTAATGCATTCGAATATGGCGCACCTCCACACGGTGGACTAGCATTCGGTTTCGACCGTCTTTGCTCACTATTCGGTGGTTCAGAAAGTATTCGTGACTTCATCGCATTCCCTAAAAACAATAGCGGTCGCGATGTGATGATCGATGCTCCAAGTGCAATTGCAGACGAACAATTGAGAGAACTTGGTATCGATATTAAAGCTTAAGACCATTTAACACTCCTTGGGCGCAAGCAAACAAAGAGGAGTGTACCTTTGTTATAACAAAAAAATATACAACCATGTATCCTCCAGAATTAGTAGCACCAATGCGTGCAGATTTAGATAGCGTAGGTTTTGCACAAGCAATGACTACCGAACAAGTTGATTCAGCAGTAAACAGCGAAGGCACTGTTCTCGTTGTTTTGAATAGCGTTTGTGGTTGTGCTGCGGGCAGCATGCGACCAGGAGTTAAGCACGCAGTATCAACTTCAGCAAAACTTCCAACCAAATTGGTTACAACCTTTGCTGGTGTAGACCGTGATGCAGTAGAGCGTGCTAGAAAATACATGCTTCCTTATCCTCCATCTTCACCTTGCATTGCGCTTTTCAAAGACGGAAAACTAATGCATATGATTGAGCGTCACCACATCGAAGGCCGCACAGCTGAGATGATTGCTGACAATCTTAAAATGGCATTTGACGAGTTCTGCTAACCGCCGGTAGTAAGTGGGGTGGTTATTTCGTTCTTTCGAATGGGGTAATTCTGATGTCTTTGCAATAGACTTTACCTTGACCTCTATACCAAAGGAAATTTCTCAATAGATCTTTTCGAATGCGCATTTCAGGAGTGAGATAATTCACACGAATGGTATTCCACTCTCCTGGCTTGTACAAGCTATCAGCTAAAGCATATGTGCGATAGCCATAGGCTTTGCCTGAATGTTCGGCTGATGCAACGAGAAGTAACTCTTCAGGTTTGCTGTTCTCACCAAAGAAAACATCAGCCTCAATCGTTAGCCACAGATGATCTTTATCTGTGTATTCTTTAAATTTTCGACCAATCGCTTTAGTATATGGATGCTCTGGAAACAGGGCATCCACTTTATATTCTTGTCCTTGAAGTTGTATAGTGCTATCTAATTCCTCGGGCATTAATTGAGCGAAACTCAATGTTTCGAGTGACTTGTATTTTTCTGTATCAAAAACTTCTTGACTGCCGTCAAAAGGACGAGCTACCATCAATAATTCATCTGCACCCTCAGGCTTTTCGGTCTTTCCAAAAACAGCGAAATAATACTCCTTGGTCATTCTCCATTGATCCAAAATACCTTCCTTGTATTGCCACGATTGAAAAACTGTTAGCACAGAAACAAGAACCGTTACAAGAATCAAAGGCCACTTTGCAGATTTCAATTTCCAAATCCATTGTAAAGAAAAACCAATTAGAATAGCCAAGACGGGAAGGCTCTGAACCATTGGTCGTTGTGAATAGCTCTGCGCATACCACCAATTCGACCAACTGGAAACCACATAAATATTAATCAAAAAGAAAAGCAATAGTGCCCACCGAACGTTTATTCGGTTTTTAAAAAGTGGAATAAATGCAAGCATGGCAATCCATGCCAAAGGAGTATAAATAAGCCATCCTTTTCTAAAAGAAAAAAGAAAATCAACGGTGTGTGGATATAGAAAATCCAGTCCTTCAGCTGGATTTGCGTAACTCATGAAAAGAAAATGACCAGTAGTAATTTTCCAATATGTAAACTGCAATGCGCCAATACCAAGAAGAATTGAGAATGCAGTTAGTAATTGTTTCCTTCTTTCGTTCCATAATTCAAGAATAACGGCCTTGGCATTTCCCGTCCAAAAGAGCGGAATCAGCAATGCGATAATCTCTGTAGGCCTTGATAGACAAGCCAGTCCCAACGTCAAGCTCAAGCCAATTATATTTGAAAGCGACTTCGTTTCAAACCATCTAATTACATTCCATAGATAGATTGCATAGAGAGTAAAAAGATAATTGTGAGGTGTGAGAAGCCCCATCGTTATTTGAATATAATAATTGGTTGCTCCGCAAATGAGCACCAGCACTATTGCGCTCAAACTATCATTAAAAAAGTGGAGAAGAATTTTTCTCAAAAAGAAAACACCTATCACTGCGATGAAAATAGACCATGCACCAATTGCGTTTCTGTAGGCAGAAGAGAAACCATCCTTTTCATCAGCCATAATGTGTCCTGCAGCAAAAGCAGGCGAATACATTACACTCATGCCGGCAGGATACTGATCCACTTTGCTAGAGCGATTTTCTATTTCATGAAATTGATATTGACTTGGACTAATCTCATACTTCTTCCACAAGGCGTCCCACACTTCTGATTTCTCGTGTCTGATATCATCGTAGATAAAAGTAGCTGGCAGATAGGAATAATAACCAGCAACGTCCCACCGGAGTAGGCCATCCCAAGATTCGCGAAACGAAGCAATTGAAATTACCGCCGCGATAAGCACTGCTGCTATAAGACTTAGGCGGTTGTTCATGATTTATTTGAAGTGTCTTCTATCCCAGATGTTGTATTTCATGATGCACCAGATTGCTCTGAATCCATCTTTCCATCCAATTTTCTTTCCTTCAGCGTAGGTGCGACCGTAGTAGGAAATACCTACTTCGTAGATTCGTATGTCCGGTATACGCGAAAGTTTTGCAGTTACTTCTGGCTCAAAACCAAAGCGTTTTTCTTTCAATAAAAGATTCTTTGCAATATCGGCTCTCATCAATTTGTAGCATGTTTCCATATCGCTCAAATTGAGATTTGTAAAGGCATTGCTCATGAAAGTCAACATTCCATTTCCAATAGAATGCCAGAAGAACAAGATGCGGTGTGCATTTGAGCCTTTAAAACGCGAGCCATAAACAACGTCAGCTTGTGCTGCAAAAACAGGTTTTAGTAGGTCATTGAATTCAACAGGATCATACTCCAAATCCG
>CALRZB010000245.1:0-3476 GCA_943372555.1 Chryseobacterium gleum
GAATACAGAATTTTGTAATCCCAATGACCTCTTGATCCAAGCCGAGATCAAACAAAAGCTCCGTCTGCGAAGGAACAATAGAAATTATGCGTCGTGCAGGACCATTGAGTTTAATTCCTATTCCAATTTGATCGAGCAATTCAAGCATATCACAAAGGTATTCCATTATTGACTCATACCTCCTTACCTTTGTAGTATGAGTGGATCGAAAGACAAAAGAACCCTTTTCATACTCTACACTCTAGGTATATACATTTTAATTCAGGCCACTTGGTGGGCATATCATTTGATAAACCTGAATAAAGAACTGTATGAATACAAGAGCATTATTTTAGGTGTCAATCACGCCCCTATTCACCAATCCAAAATGTGGATGATTATTGGGGAAGGGACAATTTTCATTCTGCTTTTGCTGTTGGGTTTTTGGTGGATTAGAAAGAACATTTCGAAAGAATTGCGCTTAGCTAGAATGGAAAAGACATTTTTACTTTCCGTTACTCATGAATTAAAGACTCCTATTGCTGCTGTCAAACTTTTCTTAGAAACTCTCAAGAGCAGAAAACTAAGTGAAGAGCAACAGTCGAAAATCGTATCAGATGCGCTGCGCGAGACGAATCGTCTTCAAGATTTATCAGAGAATATTTTACTTGCCACACGCCTCGATCAACGAGGGAATGCTATACTTTCAGAAAAGGTAAATTTTTCTGAAACAGCTCGATTCATTACCCAACGAATGAGCAACCTCTTTCCTGATTATAAAATTCATTCTTTCATCGCACCGGATATTTTAATAGATGGTGATCATCAATTAATCACAGCTTTAATTACAAATTTGATTGAAAATGCCATAAAATATAGTCCCAAAGAGAGCAATATTACAATCAAACTTCAAGACCAAGAAAATGCGGTTAAACTATTTGTGATGGATGAGGGAATTGGCATTTCGAATGAAGAGAAGCACAGAATTTTCGATAAGTTTTATCGCATAGGAAACGAAGATACGCGCAAGACAAAAGGCACTGGACTTGGTCTATATATCGTTAAAAACATAGTAAAACTGCATCACGGAAATACCACTGTTTCAAACAACTCTCCGCATGGAAGTATTTTTGAAATTGTATTTCCAAAAAATAAATTAGCATGAGTAAAAAAGTAGCACTTATCATTTTGGACGGATGGGGTGACGGCCGACCAGACAAGAGCAACGCTGTGTTCATGGCTAATACTCCATTCACTGACAGTCTTACTCAGCGCTACAGCCATGCAGAATTGCGCACTGATGGAGAAAACGTAGGTTTGCCTGAAGGTCAAATGGGAAACAGTGAAGTTGGACACATGAATATTGGAGCAGGTCGAGTTGTTTACCAAGATTTAGTGCGCATCAATATTTCAATTCGCGAAAAGGAATTTCATAAAGAAAAGGTGTTAGTTGATGCATTCAAATATGCTGAAACAAACAATAAGAAAGTTCATCTTTTAGGCCTTGTAAGTGATGGTGGCGTGCACTCTCACATCAATCATGTAATTGCCCTTTCTGAAATAGCGAGCGAATACCCAAGTGTTCCCACATTGATTCATGCTTTCACTGATGGCAGAGATACAGATCCAAAGAGCGGTTTAGGATTTATTAATACATTAGAAAATGCCATTGCTGGAACAAATACACGAATCGCTTCTGTATGCGGCAGATACTATGCAATGGATCGCGACAAGCGTTGGGAAAGAGTGAAAGTAGCCTATGATTTATTGGTGCACGGCACCGGCGATTCCTACCCTCAAGCCTCCGCTGCTATTCAGAATAACTACGACAACAAAGTAACTGATGAGTTTATCAAAGCATGTGTTATCGGAGATGCGACGAATCAAAAAATCGAAAAAGGTGATGTTGTTATTTGCTTCAATTTCAGAACTGACCGTTGCCGCGAAATCACTCAAGCTCTCTCTCAACAGTCATTTGAAGAACAAGACATGCACCCGCTAGATTTGTACTATGTGACAATGACAAACTACGATGACACCTTCAAAAACGTTAAAGTAGTTTTCGATAAAGACAATCTCGTGCAGACATTAGGTGAAGTTATTTCTGATGCGGGAAAAACTCAAATCAGAATTGCAGAAACCGAAAAATATCCACACGTGACGTTTTTCTTCAGTGGCGGTCGCGAAAGCGAATTCTCAGGAGAAAAACGTGCAATGGCACCATCACCCAAAGTTGCAACCTACGATCTACAACCAGAAATGAGTGCACAGGTGATTGTAGATCTCATTACCGACATGATGGATAAAAACCCTGCTGATTTCATTTGCCTCAATTTCGCAAACCCGGATATGGTAGGGCATACAGGAGTTTTCCCGGCTATTGTCAAAGCAGTTGAAACAGCAGACAATTGTCTTGAACAAGTTGTAAAAAAAGGAAAAGAAAAAGGCTACTCATTTATTGTTATCGCAGATCACGGTAATGCCGACTATGCAATCAATGAAGATGGCTCTCCTAACACTGCGCATACTACCAACCCTGTTCCAATTTGGGTGATTGATGAGGATGTTAAAAGAGTAGTGAATGGAAAATTAGCCGATGTAGCACCAACCATTCTCGATTTGATGGGCATAAAAAAGCCCGTCGAAATGACGGGCTCTTCTCTTATTTCCCTCTAAGGAGCATTATCGAACCTGAAGAAGTTTCACCGTCTGATCGAGTGAACACATAATAATATGTTCCCTCTGGAAGATCCCCACCATCCCATCGATTGCGATAACTATCACTTTCGTAAACTATAGTGCCCCAGCGATTCCAAACAGTTAATACACTTCCTGGGAAACGTTCAACACCAACAATTTCAAAGTATTGGTTGTTGTCGTCACCATTTGGAGTGAATATATTAGGGATAGTAGTTCCGCATGGGACTACATAAAGATCGGCATTTGCAATTTGACCGCATGCATCTTCAATAACAACAGGCCAAATTCCAAAATCAATTCCGGTAAAGCCAGATGGTTCAACCAACTCTAAACTCAATTCATCAAAAATATAGGTAAATGGCAATTCACCGCCTTCCACTAATTGCTGACTAGAGCCTCCAAAGCAAAGTTCTACCGAATCAACGAATACAAATGGTTCTGGCTCTGTTACTAGGAAATCCACTTGATTTGTATTTCCGCAGTAGTCCGTTACTGTAACTGAATATTCTCCAGCCTCTCCTTGAGAATAATTGGCTGAAGTTCCGGTCTCACCGGACGTCCATGCATACGCAAATGGAGGGAAACCATCGCTCACGGAGGTTGAAGCAACTTCAACAGCGCCAGGGCAAACACGCACATCTTCAACGGCAGCGAGAGTTGGTAATGTATAATCGAGCAACTCCAATTCAGCGCTTGCAATTATTTCATTGCCTTGCAAATCTGTATATGTGAACGATAAAGTAATTGTTTCCATTCCTTCATCAAGCAAGTCACCAATGGTAATAACAGGAATAGTT
>CALRZB010000246.1:0-3463 GCA_943372555.1 Chryseobacterium gleum
CAGCATATAATTTTCAAATGGTAGAATGTGAAATGTACAATCCATTCACCGAACAATGGACCATCCTACCGGACCTTGCTTATGGCCGCGATAATCACGCTGCTGCTGCGGTAGGAGAGAGAGTATACGTTTCTGGTGGTCGTGAGTACAACAGTTCTTTAAACCTATTCCAAGGACGCACGCAAGTGGAGTATTTGGATATCAATGGAACAGAGTGGATTTATGCTGGAGAAACTCAGCACCCGCATTCTTACCATGAAATGGTACTTCAAAGAATTGATCAAACTTCTGCAATTTTGTTGATTCCTGGTGGAGTAGACCATACAGGAATTGATGTTGATTTTACCTATTCAAATAGCGAATACTCCACGTTTTCATTGAATGCTACATCTAATACCTGGCAAGATGTAAACTGGGGGACTGGGGGTGGAGGAAATACTGTTGATGGAAGGTACGATTATGCTGTTGGCTATTATTTTGTGTCAACAGGAATCAATGGTTTTAACAGGGAAGTCGCAGTTTTCGGCGGCTTGAGTTCATTTGGAGATGTATTGGAAATCGGAATCTATTATGGTGAAATATTGTCAATTGAAAACATCGAGAATTTTGGACTTTCAATCTATCCTCAGCCATGCGAAGATCAATGCCGTATTCAAATGAAAGTGGCCGATCAATACTCTTTCTCATTAGTCGACGCACAAGGCAAAGAGATAATGAAAAAGAATTTTGCCGGCCAATCTTTCACAGTTGAAAATTTGAATTCAGGTATTTATTTCTATACCATCAATTCAGATCAGAATTCATACTCTGGAAAATTGATTGCTCAATAATCAAAGCTTTTTTATTTGTGGTTGAAATAATTTGAAAGGTCTTGGTTTTCCTGTCGTAGATGCCCATTCTGCCTGTTTCTACCTCAATTGAACTAATGGGGCCAAAACATTTTATGTGTCCTTGGGATACACTAATTTCAATGATTGAGTCTGCTTTTTGAAGCACCTTAAAAACAGATCCATATTCTTCAATCGTAATGTCGGCTACATGCACTTCTATGTGCTCATTTTTTTGCTTTAGCATTTCAAAATTGGCTTCTCCTTCGAGGTAGTAATGATGGGTTTTCGTTTCTTCGTTAAAGGAGGTCGTGAGATGAGTGTCTTTATTCAACGTCGCAACTGTTCCTCCTTCGAATGCAACCGTTATCCCTTCATCTTTGATAGAGTAAAATTTGACTTGGTTTATGGCGTCTGGTTTCGTAAGAAATAACCCTATCAATAGTCCAATAATTACCGTTGCGCTAACTGAAATAAATGTGAATCTTTTGTTGGCTTTTTCTTTTCTTTTTTTCTTTGCTGAAAGCAAGGCTTTTTCTGTTTGATTTGAATTGAAGTCGGGCATAGGATCAAAGTGGTGCGCGCATATCTCTGAAAATGGTTTCAAAGGCATGATGGTCACCGTTTATTAGCTTGTCTAGTATTTCTTCGCTCACTGTTCTTGCGGAATAGAGGGACGCAAGATACTGAATAGACTATCAAATCAGCCTTTTAGGTGAGACACTCGATAGAGGATCTACCCTTAGCGATTTGAAATTTTTTTGAATAATTGTTCAATTTCGGGTCTCTTTTCGGCTTCTATCTATAAGAATAATTATAATATTGAAAAAATCAATGTGATTTTTTCATGTTACGAAATGGGTCTGTATGCCGCGTTCAGTCTACTAAATTGCCTCAAAGTCAAAAAATGCTGACTAGTCGTTAAAGTATTGATTAATAGAGATAAAGGCTCACGCAAGTTGTGCGATTGGGTTGAAAAACGCCTCTTTTTTTTTGAGTTTCAGGCATTAAAGCAGTAGTCGGGCATACTGGTTGTGAATGTTAAAAAAGAGTCATTTTGAATGTTTTTTTAAGGTACATAACGCTAGGGGGATAAGGGTTCTAGGTGTTTTTGAAAAAATAATTAGAAGATTTTTGCCCAGACACTTGCACGGATGGAAACTCGGTGTACATTTGCAGCCCGTTTTTTCGGCCAAATAGACTTGGTCGCAAGGACATGAAAAAAAGGAATTTAGAACAATGCCAACAGTTCAACAATTAATAAGAAAAGGACGCGAGCCGAAAACTTACAGAAGTAAGTCTGCCGCTTTGACCTCTTGCCCACAACGCAGAGGCGTATGCACTAAGGTGTATACTACTACTCCAAAGAAGCCAAACTCTGCGCTTCGTAAAGTAGCTAAAGTACGTCTCACAAACGGATTCGAAGTAATCGCTTACATCGGAGGAGAGGGACACAACCTTCAAGAGCACTCAATCGTATTGGTGCGTGGTGGTCGTGTGAAGGATCTTCCAGGTGTACGTTATCACATCGTACGCGGCGCTCTTGATACAGCGGGTGTAAACGGTCGTGGTCAGCGTCGTTCGAAATACGGAACTAAGCGTCCAAAAGTTAAAAAATAATCACCTTTCATAGAAAATAGACAATGAGAAGAAGAAAGGCCAAAAAGATAGCGGTACTTCCAGACCCTAAGTTTAACGAAGTGGTAGTAACCAAGTTCGTAAATAACTTGATGCTTCAAGGCAAAAAGGGAATTGCATTCACAATTTTTTATGATGCAATTGAGAAAGTAGCTGCAAGAACAAGCGAAGATGGCTTGGAGACTTGGAAAAAGGCTTTGGAGAATGTAACTCCAGCTGTTGAGGTTCGTAGCCGCCGTGTAGGTGGAGCGACTTTCCAAATCCCATCACCGATTCGCGATGATCGCAAAAATTCCATGGCTATGAAATGGCTTATCGGATACGCTAGAAAGCGCAACGAGAAAACCATGTCAGACAAACTAGCTGGTGAAATTGTTGCCGCTTCTAAAGGTGAAGGTGCAGCGTATAAAAAGAAGGAAGACGTACACCGTATGGCAGAAGCTAACAAAGCTTTCTCACACTTCCGCTTCTAATTAGCAAAAAAAAGAGATAGAAATGTCACGCGACTTAAAATATACAAGAAATATCGGTATTGCAGCTCACATTGATGCTGGTAAGACTACGACTACAGAGCGTATTCTTTACTACTCAGGTGTGAACCACAAGATCGGTGAGGTACACGATGGAGCTGCTACCATGGACTGGATGGCTCAAGAGCAAGAGAGAGGTATTACTATCACTTCTGCTGCTACTACTGTCTTCTGGCACTATCGTGGTGACAAGTATCACGTAAACATTATCGATACTCCAGGTCACGTTGACTTTACAGTAGAAGTGAATCGTTCACTTCGTGTACTCGACGGACTAGTGTTCTTGTTCAGCGCCGTAGACGGTGTTGAACCTCAATCTGAAACTAACTGGCGTTTGGCTGACAACTACAATGTAGTTCGTATTGGCTTCGTAAATAAAATGGACCGTTCTGGAGCTGACTTCCTTATGGTAGTTAAGCAAGTTCGTGAAATGCTTGGTAGCAACGCTGTTCCACTTCAATTGCCTAT
>CALRZB010000247.1:0-3435 GCA_943372555.1 Chryseobacterium gleum
CCCATATTTGCACACGAAATTGATTCTATTATTCAGTTTTTCTTCAAAAAATATGCAGTACGAAATTGCCCCAGATCAAAATTTATCATTGGCTGAAGTAGCCGACATCATCCATCACGGTCGCAAACTGGTTTTGTCCGATTCAGCAGCTTCCAAAATTGAGGAATGTCGTAACTATCTTGATTCGAGAATGTCTGAATCTGGCGCACCTATTTATGGAATCAATACCGGATTTGGAGCACTATGCAATACCATCATCAACGATGATCAGTTGGAACTTCTTCAAAAGAATCTTCTTCTTTCCCACGCTTGTGGAATGGGGGAGGAGGTGCCTTCTGAAATTGTAAAAATTATGTTGCTTCTTAAAGTAAAAGGCCTGTCATACGGACATAGTGGAGTGCAACTTTCTACAGTAAAGAGATTAACAGATTTTTTTAATAATGATATTCTTCCCGTAGTATACACACAGGGATCTCTCGGTGCTAGTGGCGATCTCGCCCCACTATCACACCTTTGTATTCCAATGCTCGGCGAAGGCGAAGTGTGGATGAATGGTAAGCGAATGCCCGCTTCAGAGATGCTAAAAGCGATGAATTGGGAACCTATTCGTCTTAAAAGCAAGGAGGGATTGGCGCTCATTAATGGGACTCAATTTATGAGTTCATACGCTTCTTTTTGTTTGATTCAAGGGGAGAATCTTCTAAGAGGTGGGGAAGTTATAGCTGCCATGTCTCTAGATGGTTTTGATGGTCGCCCCGAACCTTTTGATGATTTGCTTCACGCTATCAGAAATCACAATGGTCAGCGCTCCGTGGCATCAAGAATGAAAATAATTCTTGAAGGCAGTCAAATTATTGTTCAAGAAAAAGAACATGTTCAAGATCCTTATAGCTTCAGATGTATACCCCAAGTGCATGGTGCAACATGGGATGTATTGAATAATGTGAAAAATATTGTAGAAACTGAAATCAATTCTGTTACTGATAATCCAATCATTTTCCCAAAAGAAGGAAAGATAATTAGCGGAGGAAATTTCCACGGACAGCCCTTAGCATTATCACTTGATTTCTTGGCAATCGCTTTGGCTGAAACGGGAAGCATTTCTGAAAGAAGAATCTATAAATTAATTAGTGGAACTAGAGGTCTGCCTCCATTCCTGGTAAGCAATCCTGGATTGAATAGCGGCTATATGATTCCTCAATATACTGCTGCTAGTATCGCAAGTCAAAACAAACAACTTTGCACCCCTGCTTCTGTCGATACTATCGATAGCAGCAATGGCCAAGAAGACCATGTGTCAATGGGAGCGAATGCAGCTACTAAATGTTTAAGAGTGCTTCAGAACTATCGGCGCATTCTTGCAATAGAATTGCAAAGCGCTGCGCAAGCTCTTGAGTATAGAAGACCTTTGAAAAGCTCTCCAGCTGTGGAAGAACTTCATTCAAAAGTTCGCGATCTAGTCAAGGCGACTGATGAAGATCGATACATGAGTATAGATATGCGCTTGATTGAACGCGAACTTCTGAACTTGTTCAAATAATTTTATTCGATAATTACTTTCTTCGCAATTATATTTTCTTGATTAGAAAGCTTGATTGTATAAACTCCTTCTGCGAGTTTGGATACATCAATTGTGTTCACTCCAGTATTCACACGATCAGTCAATACCACAGCACCAAGATTATTGATTAATGTCCAATTTGTATACCGAATGTTTGTTCGGTTTAATTGGAAATTAAGTGTGTTGTTTGCAGGGTTTGGATATACAGATAGTGATGCGTTTGCAATTTCGTCAACTGAGTCTAGTGTTATAAATTCTTCTGTTGTCAGACTACATCCATTTGCATCAGTAATGGTGCAAGTACTTGTAGAATTTTCTGGAAGGAAAGTGTCTTCTGTCTCGTCGCCGTTTGACCATGCCCATGCATAAGGAGCAGTTCCACCGTTAGTTGTTATTTCTACTGTTCCTGTTCCAAAACCGCCTGGCACAAATAAATCTACAACGTATGAAAGTGCTGTTGGTTCGTCGAGAGTATAAGATATCGAACCTGTTGAGCAATTGTTATTGTCTGTGGTCACAAGCGTGTATTCGCCGGCGTCTGCAAGAATTGTTGTAGTCACATTTTGCCCACTCCAAGTGTAAGTATATGGCTCTGTACCACCTGTTGTTGTGACGGTTAACGTAGTCGTTCCACCATTGCATAGAATAGAATCAAATTCAATAGTTGAAACAACTTCTGCTGGTGCAGTGATGGTGAAGTTGTCAATAATGGTGCAACCTGCTTCATCGGTAACCGTTGCTTCAAACAATCCAGCGCATAAGTTTCCAATTGTCAAACCTTCTGAACCATTGTTCCAAGTAGCTGTTGCATTTCCTTGAGCATTAGTGATTGTAAGTGCTATACTTCCATCACAGGAGTTAAAGCAATTTGCTTCAATAACTTCAGATGAAATAGTGAAGCCATCAGTTGATTCAACAATTACTTCAATAGCACTTTCACATCCGTTTCCATCTAAAAAGGTATAGTTGTATGTGCCCGGTATGTTAATGGTAATCGGATCAAGAAGTGTAAAATAAGGTTGAACGCCGCCTGTTGCAGTGAATACGATATCAGTCGATCCGCCAACACAAGGAATAGCACTAGCACTTCCTTCTACAGAGAATGCAGGGGATTCTTCTATTATGAAGTCAACATTTACAGAACAAAGGTTTTCATCTACAAGAGTAAAGCTGTAATCACCTGCAGGATATTCGAAACTTCCAGTTCCTGCTACGGTTCCAGTTCCTCCAAGCGATCCTATTTCTACTTGTGCTGTTGCGCCCAAGCAAAGGAGCATGTCATCTACATCTAGCGTTCCTACTAGTTCAGCTGGTTCAGTGATTTCGTATATGTCTTCTGCCAAACATCCTGCTTCATCTGTGAAAAGAACAATATAGCTACCAGGCTCAATATTCGTGCGTTCCAGTCCAACGTATTCATCACTCCAAACAGCAGTGATAGCTCCTGTTCCGCCGGTTGGGGTGGCTGTAAAACTTCCGTCATTCAATCCGAAGCAAGAGATATCTGTGATTACAACGTTTGGCGTTATTTCTTCTGGGGAGACAATTTCAAAATTTACAGTTGCCTCGCATCCATTGTCATCAGTTACGTGCAGAATATAAAGTCCAACTCCCAACTCTTGCAATGAAGGAGTGATTTGTCCCTCACTGTTTTCTACTTGTACAATATAGGGAGCATTTCCGCCAGAGACATTTGCAGCGATAGATCCATCAGTTGTATAAGAACAGACTGGATTTGTAATCTCTGTTGAAATCTGAATTGGCGCTGGTTCTAAAAGTACGTACGACTCATTAAAGGTATCACCGTTGCCATCAGTTATAACCACCGTGTATTCGCCAGCGCCTAGATTTGTGCGGTCTTGATCTGTATTTCC
>CALRZB010000248.1:0-3401 GCA_943372555.1 Chryseobacterium gleum
TTACTACTTACTACTTACTACTTACTACTTACTACCTACCTGTCACCAGTCACCAGTCACCAGTCACCTGTCACCAGTCACTAGTCACTAGTCGCCCGTTCTTGGGCACAGGTCGAGATATGGGGGGTGTGAACATGGTGGGGTGTTTGCATTTTGTGATGAACTTAGTGTTGCTTTTAAACTTGACTTAACATGAAATTCGAAATGGTAATCTCGGCCCGCGACGGAAGTCGCGCGGAAATAATTTTGGATGAAAAAATTCTTCGCGTTTATGACCATAGCAGTCGTCAATTGTACTCGTTGAATGGTCACAGTTCCAATCATAAAGAAAGACAAATATTCGAGGTAGGAATTGAGTTGAATTCAAATTGGCATGCAATCGCTGAATTTTTGGAATCACAGAGCTGGCATGAGTATTATGATCAGCCCAATGAATCATACTTAGCATCATGGGGACTTATCTATGAGAATGTTGCTTTCGAAATTGTAGCTGGTGGTCAAAGTTCATACCCAACAGGCTTCAAAAAACTAATAAGGCTAATCAACGATCTTATAGCAGAGTCGAAGTTTAAGTTAAAGATCTAACGGGTCACCAGTCGTTAGTCACCAGTCACTAGTCGTCGGTTGTCGGTTTTTTGTATATTTGAGTCATGAGAACTTTGATTACAGCTATTCTATTGCTCCTCAGCGGAGTGTGCTTCACGCAATCCAATGTTGGGTTGATGATTGAAGGCCAAATGACCAATGAAGATGGGAAGCGCTACAAAGACGCGGCTCGTGTCATTTTGCAAAAGGACACTTTGGCGCCTGACACTATGCGTTTTAATGGTGGAGATTATACTTTGGGGCTTGAGTACGATTCAAAGTATACAATCACTTTTGATAGCGATAATAAGTATCCAAAGAAGATTTTTATTGATATGACCGCTATTCCGATGGAGAATAGAACTTCATCTTTTGAAATGAGCATGGACGTTGCTTTGATAACAAAGCCAGTGATTCCAAATCAAAAATTGGAAGATTGGCACAACACTGTTTCACAAAAACTCTTTTATTCAATAGTCGACGATGCAATGGTGCAAGACATCATTTACAGTTCAGAGCGGGAGAGGTTGAGAGCGCAGATTGTGGGGGAGTAGCCGCGCAGATGGTTGATGTCTAATGGTTGATGGAAAAAAAACAAATGGGCTGAATAACTTTGTTATTCAGCCCATTTTTATTCTCTTTTTTATCCATCAAAAGTCAACCATCAAACATCAACCATTGGCGGAGCGCATCAACCATTTCTGTAGGCCATATCATACACCGACTTCGCGTGTGGACCTAGGAAGACTCGCGCGTAAATTCTGATGGCACTTAGTCCGTCTATTATTAATCCCAAGGATGTTATTGCAGCAAGCATGTATTGATCTTCGTGGATGTGACTAAATACTAAGTCTTCACCAATGAAAGTTGGACTAATTGGGAAGCCTGTCATACCGAGACAACACATCAAAAATACAAATGCTGTCTTTGGGTGCTTGTAACTGTGTCCGTGAAATTGTTGGAGATCGACTTGACCTTCTAAACGCTGCATCGTTCTCAGGGCGTAATATCCGACGAATCCTCCTACAACTATTCCGCTTAGATATAGTATGTTTTCAATAATGCCGTAGTGCTCATTGAAAGAAACAGCTATGGCTATACAAAAGTGATTAAGAATCACAAGCATCCAACTTAGATAAACATCTTTTCTTTCTGAAAAAGATTTTACAACGAAGATCAATCCTATTGATGAGAATACAATAGGCAACAAATGAAGCACGGCGTGTGGCAGACTTTCTTGATGATATAGGAAGAATCCGCCTGTAATCATAAATGGAATGACGAAGTATAGAACTCTTCTTACATTCAAGAAGTTTAATTTTTTTCCTATCGACTTAAGTGGGTTCCAAAAGTATCTGTAGAGTCCAGAGTCTAGATTCCATTCTTTCAAGCAAAGCATATAATATGTGTATTCGAAGCGCTTTGTCCAAGTGGTTTCAACAGTAGATTTTTTCTTTTGAAAAGTATAAAACTGTTCACGTATTAAATAACTTACTACGGATGGTGAAACCAATAATTGATAGGTTCTTAGAAAAGCATTTCCTGCAAAGTGAATCAGTGCAAGATTGTCAAATCCTAGTGCTACTTCAATAAAGATGATTCCTATTTGAGCTATTGATGCATAAGCAATTTGGCTTTTTACAGAAGATTGAACGCGCGCAATACCGGTGGTGACTATGGCTGTGGCAAGACCTACGATACCGAATAATATTCTTACCGAGGTTTGGTGTTCCCAAAACGGAAATGTTCGAAGCAAGAGGAAAACTCCAATATGGACAGAAAGAGAGCCGTAAAATATTGCACTCGATGGGGTAGGTCCTTCCATGGCGCGCGGCAGCCATGATGAGAATGGCAATTGTGCAGATTTTGCGGCAGCTGCTATGAGCAACATCAAAGAAATTATTACACCTATCCAACTGTGAGTTTGGATATGTTCATTTACCAATTCTTGATTGTGTAAAGTGACGAACGTTATGTTCTCATGCCACAAGTGATGACTCATCCACATCGCTACAAGCAGACCGACATCGGCAATTCTATAAATTGAAAAAACCTTAAGTGCATTCTTAACGGGTAGGTATCTATCGCGATAGAATGCAATCAAAAGGAAAGATGATATTCCGAGAATCTCCCAACCGATAAACATGGTTTCGAGATTTCCTGAAAATATTACCAAATTGTAACCCATAAAGAAAAAGAGAATGGTGCTAAAGAATCTGCGATATCCCTCTTCTCTGTGCATGTAGTATTTGCTGTAAACGGCAACAAGAAATGTTAGGAAGGCCCCCACAAGCAAATACACTGCAGTGATTTTATCAAAGAGTAAGTCGATAAAAAACTCGTAGTGGTCGGTTTTGAAAATAACAAGGTCGCGTTGATTAATGAATGGATGATCGCGAAAGATCCAATAGACCGTAAAGCCAATGCCAAGGATCAACTGCAAGCCAACAGTGGCGGCAGCTATAAATGAAATTGTCTTTTCATTTTTCGGCGGTGCAACTAGACTTATAAGATATCCAAATAGGGGAATAAGTATAAAAAATAGAAGTAGTGATTCCATGGTTTATGAAATAAGATATACAGGGAAGTTTTCTTGTTCGGATTCGATAAGTTCATTGAGATTATTTACCCTCGGTACAGATTGGAGCAGCGGAGTGTAGAGATGAAACTCGCCATCTCTATACCAAGAGATTTCAGATGTTTCAGGATTTACCGATGCCAAATGCACCCATTCATTTTTAAACCATTCAAAGGTTTCAGGAGCACTTTTCAAAATGTTTAGGATAACATGGTTAAAATGTTCTACAATGATTATT
>CALRZB010000249.1:0-3398 GCA_943372555.1 Chryseobacterium gleum
TGCAACAACAGTAATAACACCGATAATTACAATTTTGGTTTTCATATCCTTACTCAATTTTAAATTAAAAACGAGCTATGAGAAATAGTGCTGTTGGAGGAAGAATTGTGAACGTTTTCTGAGTTGAACTAATAGTACTATTAAAACCAGGTTCTTCTGTGCTTGTTTGAATATCCTCAATATTTGAAGAAAGTAATCGAGCGCTCACCTCAGTTCCGATGCTGAAATTAGGGGTAAAGTGATATTGAGCAAAAAAGAAAGGAGCAACCCCTACCCCTTTGGATTCCAGTGAGTTCTTGATTTCACGGGGTTCTCCAGTTTCATCTATAAACATAGTGTTGTAGGATTTCGAAGCATTAGAAATAACGCCGTCTACTCCAAACTTTATAGAAAAGTTACTTTTGAAATTCTTATAAAACACCAAACCAAGTCTCAAATCAAGCGCGGTTGTGTCAATTACAAAGTCTGTATTTCCATTCGATTGCCCCGCTAATTCATTAAATGAATCAGAATGGTAACCAGCACCAACGCGCAGACCAAGTGATTTAAACTTTTTTTCAATGGTCAGAGCATAAGGTGAAAAGGGAATATTGGAATTCTCTTGTTGAAGGCTGCGAAATACCGGAACCACATTCATTCCAACTTCGAAGAAAGAGCTGTCTGACTGTGCAATAGAAGTCAGCGAAGTACCAAAAAGTACTGCAGCAATGAGTGTTTTTTTCATAATGACTTAGTTGTTGTCTAAGTCAAAGATACGAACAAAGCCATTCTACTCAAAAATCGAAGCTTGCTTTCCTGGTCCGGAACCTTTGGTACGTTTCGGCTCATCATCCGAAATGTCAGTACCAATGGTGTCATCAGGTCGATCCAATTGGATTTTTACTTGAGGACGTTTGGCTTTAATCATTTCTTGCAACAAGTTTTCTGATTCAATTTCCCTTTGTGGATCAGCATCAAGCAATTCCACATTCAAAATCGGCAAAGTTGTTAGTCTATTTCCAATGGCCTTCAAACCTTTAACTGCAATGAAGTCTCTGAGATAGAGACTTTCGTCCATCTTGTGTTGAGCTTGTTTGAATTTCTTATTGTATCGAATATAAAGAGTAGGATGATGCAATGTGGTTGCAATTCCAAGCTTGCTCTTTGGATGTTCTGAAATGAAGGTAACAGGGCCTTTTGAGACTTCAATAAGGAAGCGTTTTACAAACCATTGTTCTTTTTCACCATCAAAATAAACCGCAGTCACAGCTTTTTCTGGAATATATTTCTCTACATGAAGTTGATTCTCATCAAAGTGTGTGATCAGGTCTGGTTGAATAAGCTTATAAACTCCACTAGAAAGAAGCACCAACAGTTTGTCTTCGGCTTCAAAATCACCGAGGAATTTGCCATGACCTTCTTCATTTAAGCGCATTACGCTTTCATCCAACCAAATTTTGCGAGCACCAAGAGTGGAAATACCAGCCTGTTTGAGCTCAACTTTTTTCACGGGATATTTAGAACAAACGTTACCGATTGCGTCACGTCCTTTAATCGCTAATTCTGAAAAGTCGATATCAAATTTCAACTTTTTCAATCTTTCCAAGGCTCTTAGGTGAACTGTTACAACTTCAGCTTCACCGTTTGGATTCGAACTGAAGTGGAGAACTTCGCTATTTGCTGTGCCTTTTGTTAGATCATATTCACGATCTCTGGTGATGGCTGTAACAGAGAATCGCTTCATCATTGCGCCTCCATTTTTACCATCTCTATAGATCATATTATACGTAGTGCGTTTGTCGTCTTTCTTCCAAACAGCAATATGGATAATGTCTTTACCCATGAAAGCCTTTTGTTGAACCTTATTGACAACCATTTTACCGTCCTTTCTGAAAACGATGATGTCATCTATATCTGAACAGTCGCAAACGTATTCACCCTCATCTTTTTTAAGACCCGTTCCTACGAAACCTTCCGCTCTATTTACAAATAGCTTTGCATTAGCAATGGCTACTTGAGATGCTTGAACAACATCAAATGGTTTGATATCGGTTTTACGTTCTTTTCCTTTTCCGTATTTCGTTTTCAGATCTTTGAAATAGGAAATAGTAGTTTCTGTAAGGTTGTCTAACCTCACTTGAACTTCCTTGATTGTGCCTTCGAGTTTTGCGAGATGATCGTCTGCTTTTTTACTATCAAAACGAGAGATTCGTTTGATTTTAATTTCAGTCAATTTGGCAACATCCTCATCGGTTACTTTCCTCATCAAATGCTTCACGTGAGGTTTAAGCCCTTTGTGAATAGCTTCAATGATTTCTTCCCACGTTTCGCATTCTTCGATTTTGCGATAGATTCTATTCTCAATGAAAATCTTTTCAAGAGAAGCGAAATGCCATTGTTCGCGAAGTTCACCGAGTTCAATCTCTAATTCGAGGCGAATAAGATTTTTTGTATGCTCAGTAGAAAGGCGAAGTAATTCATCGACGCTTAAGAACTGAGGGCGATCATCTTGAATAACACAAGAGTTTGGCGAAATGCTCACTTCACAATCTGTGAAAGCATAAAGCGCATCAATTGTTTTATCAGGTGAAACGCCTGGTGCGAGATGAACAACAATTTCTACATGTTCTGCAGTATTGTCTTCAATTTTCTTGATTTTGATTTTTCCTTTCTCGTTTGCTTTAAGAATGGAGTCAATCAAACTACCTGTAGTCGTTCCAAAAGGAACGTCAGTAATTATAAGGGTTTTATCCTTATCGTCTTTTCTGATTTTTGCGCGAACACGAATCTTGCCGCCACGGAGTCCATGGTTGTAATCGGTGCAGTCTGCAAATCCGCCTGTCTGAAAATCAGGAAGGATATTCGTTTTCTTACCTCTAAGCACATCAATGCTCGCATCGATGAGTTCGATGAAATTATGAGGAAGTATTTTACAAGCTAGACCAACAGCTATACCTTCTACACCCAATGCAAGGAGCAATGGGAATTTTACGGGAAGAGTTTCGGGTTCTTTATTTCGTCCATCATAGCTTGATAGCCAGGTGGTAGTTTTAGGGTTAAAGATTACGTCTTGTGCAAATTTGTTCAGTCGCACTTCGATGTAACGAGGAGCTGCAGCAGAGTCGCCTGTGAAGATATTTCCCCAGTTACCCTGCGTGTCAAGAAGAAGATTCTTTTGTCCAATTTGAACCATGGCATCACCGATAGAAGCATCACCGTGTGGGTGATATTTCATTGTGTTACCAATAACGTTGGCCACTTTATTGAAACGACCATCGTCCATTTCCCAAAGAGAATGCAGAATGCGTCGTTGAACGGGCTTCAAACCATCGTTCATGTGAGGCACCGCTCTTTCGAGAATTACGTAAGAAGCATAATCAAGAAACCAATTTTGATAAAGTCCTTGCACTTGGATAACA
>CALRZB010000250.1:0-3378 GCA_943372555.1 Chryseobacterium gleum
CAGTCAGATTTGTGGTTTTCCCAAAGAAATCTTGCGTCACATCAATTTCACCAGTTTCTGTTCGTGGCGGATTAATAGGGTCAAGCGTCGTTACTCGGAACATTTCACCAGCCCCTTCTGCATCACTTCCTGTAATAATAGGAGAGTGGAGATAGAAGAATCCGTTGTCGTTGAAATATTTGTGAATGGCAAAAGCCAAGTGGTGTCGAACACGGAATACAGCTCCGAATGTGTTTGTTCTAAAACGCAAATGCGCTTTTTCACGAAGGAATTCCATCGTGTGACGCTTCATTTGAATGGGGAACTCATTCGGATCACTTTCACCAAGAATTTCAAGTTTGTCACAAATGAGTTCTATTTCTTGTCCTTTTCCAAGGCTTGGTTGAAGAATTCCGTGAGCGGCAATACACGCACCCGTTTGAATTTTTTTCAAATCCTCTTCATTGTGGTTCTCTTTATTAATAACCACTTGAAGAGTTTTTATAGTAGAACCGTCAGTAACGGTTATGAATTGATCATTTCGGAATGTGCGAACCCATCCTTTGATGGTGACATTGTTTCCTACTGGTTTATCAGTAAATAATGAAGAAATACTTGGATGTTTCGGCATGGCGAACGATAATTAAGGCTGCGAAAATACAACCTTAGTCGGTTCATTTTTCTCATCACTTTCGATTACTCCATCACGAAGCCTTACAATTCGATGCGCATGTCGTGCAATGTCCTCTTCGTGAGTCACCAAAATGATTGTATTTCCTTGGTCATGAATGTCTTGGAATAATCCCATGATCTCATAACTGGTTTTTGTGTCAAGATTTCCAGTTGGCTCATCGGCCAAAATTATTGATGGTTTATTAACCAAAGCCCTTGCAACAGCGACACGCTGGCGTTGTCCACCACTCAATTCATTTGGTTTGTGCTTAGCGCGATCGCCAAGTCCAACTTGCCCCAAAACCTCAGTAGCTCTTAAAGTGCGATTTTCTTTGCTCACACCAGCGTAAACCAAGGGAAGAGCAACATTTTCCAAAGAACTGTACCTTGGAAGTAGATTAAATGTTTGAAAAACAAATCCAATCTCCTTATTTCGGATTTCGGCTAATTCATTGTCGGTCAGTTTTGCAACATCAGGTCCATTCAAACAATAATTTCCTTCAGTCGGAGTGTCAAGACACCCAATAATATTCATCAAAGTGGATTTTCCTGATCCTGATGGGCCCATCAGAGCTACATATTCATTTTTATAGATATCTAGATTTACACCGTTTAATGCTTTAACGGTCTCGTTACCAATGCGGTACCATTTGGTGAGTCCCTTGATTTCAATGATTTTCTCTGCCATATCCAAATGTATAGTTAGATCTTTGTTTATTCTCTCCCTTTCATCACATTTTGAAAAAAGCAAATTCTGCAAACGTAATTGTGTTATTTTTAGTAAATTGCACTTCCTAAACAAACCCTGACCAAAAGACCAATGCGATCATATATACCCATTCGTCATTTATTTGTATTTCCGACGATTGTAATACTGAGCCTGCTATCTAGTATTGGTAATGCTCAGTTGATAGTAGATAACAATGTCAATGCAACAGATGGTGTTCAGAATGTTCTTTTAGGCGGCGGAGTTACCGCAACAAATATCACTTTTAGCGGTGTTAATGAGCAAATCGGATCTTTTAACTGCTCAACCTGTAATTTAAATATTGCTTCTGGTCTTGTAATGGGTTCTGGAAATGTGAGCGGAGCAATAGGGCCAAATACTTCTGGCTCCACAAATAATACTCCTTCCTCAGGTTTTGGTTTTTCTGATCCAGATCTTGCTGAATTAAGTGGGTTTGCACTAAATGACGCAGCAGTTCTTGAATTTGATTTTATTCCAACAGGAGATAGCTTGGCATTCAACTTCGTTTTTGGTTCTGATGAGTACCCCGAATTTGCCAACGGATCATTCAACGATGCTTTTGGCTTCTTCCTCAGCGGTCCTGGAATTAGTGGCCCATATCTTAACAACGCTGCGAACATTGCATTGATCCCAAACACTACTATTCCGGTTACCATTAATAATCTAAATAATGGGACTAGCAATACTGGGCCTTGCGAGTATTGTCAATATTACGTCAACAATCTGAATTCATTTTCTTCACCTGCCACTGCTATACAATGCGATGGGTTCACTACAGTTTTGACTGCTTATGCTCAAGTGACTTGCGGTGAAACCTATCACATCAAATTGGCCATTGCTGATGCTGGTGATACGAGCTATGATTCTTTCGTTTTCCTTCAGGCAGGTAGCTTTCAGAGTAATCAAATTCAAGCTGGTTATACCGGCGCAGCCATAGCGCCATCATTGAATTCCATATTTGAAGGATGTGATTCTGGTTTTGTAACACTTACTCGCGCGCCCGGTCAAAATACAACTGCTGATTATTCGCTTACATTGAACGGAACTGCATTAAACGGTATTGATTACACCGCAATTCCAGCGACAGTTACATTCGTGCCTCTGCAAACAGAATTGATTATTCCAATTAGTGCGTTGCAAGATGGCATTCAAGAGGGGACAGAAACTATTCAAATAGAAGTGGAAGGCCTTACTTGTGGCAGCTCTAGTTCATTGACTATTGATGTCGAAATTAATGACCTGCCTCCGCTAAATGTTCTTGATCCGGTCGTAACAATTGACTGCGGAGGAACAGCATGGCTTGAACCTGCTATATCTGGTGGTATTGGCTATTATACTGTGGTTTGGGATGGATTGGGAATTGCTGATTCTGTGCAAGTGAGCCCAGATGCTGCAACTCAATACACCTACACTGTTTTGGATACCTGCGGTGTTTCACCTTTTGATGGCATAGCTGAGGTCAATTTCCCGGTGTATCCTCCCATTACCGTTGATTTAGGTGGTAATCAAGCATTGACGTGCCTTGAGGATATAATCGCAACTGGAGATGTTCTAGGTGGATATGGGAATTACGCTTTCTCTTGGTCATTCAATAACAGTCCAATTGGTGCGAATAATCCAACCATAAATTATTTTGCAGGACAACCAGGCACTTTAGAATTGGAAGTCACAGATGATTGTGGGGCGCAAGGGACTGAATCGATTACCATATCGATTCCCGCTGTTACGATTTCCGTTGATTTGGGAAATGACATTCAAGTCACTTGTATTGATCAAACACTATTAGAAGGCAATCCTTCAGGTGGGGTAGGAACATATTCGTATCAATGGACAGAGCAATCTGGTTCTTTGGGCACGAATCCTAGTTTGACGTTCCAAACTGATCAATCAACTTCTGTTGTGCTAACAGTAACTGATGAGTGCGGAAATGTGTCTGATGATATCATTGCAATTCAAGTGCCTCAAGTCGCTATTAATGT
>CALRZB010000251.1:0-3286 GCA_943372555.1 Chryseobacterium gleum
CTTCTTCTTTGTTTGAAGCAACAAAAACAACGCGTTCTGAAGAGTGCTTTTTCAGTAAATCTTGATACCAAGCAATTGCATTTACATCGAGATGCGAAGAAGGTTCGTCAAGAAGAAGAATCTTAGAGTCCGATAGAATAGCCAATCCCAATTTCACTCTCTGCTTCATTCCACTTGAGTAGTGCTTGAGTTGCTTGTTCAGTTGTTTCGAAAGCCCCATCAATTCAGCCGATTCGCGAACTGAAATGTTATTTCTAAACTTTTTGAAAGAGAGAAAAAAATCGATGTTTTCTTGAAGCGTAAACTCATCGTAATTAGTCATGTACGGAGTTGCAAAAGCGACATCACGAAAGATATTTTCTACACCAATTCGCTTTCCATCATCATGCCATTGAATGCTCCCCTCAGAGGGAGTAAGATAGCCGCTAAATACCTGTAGCAAGGTTGATTTACCGCTACCGTTTGCTCCAAGAATTGCAATAGAATCACCAGCACGATAAGTCGCATTTATTCCGCGAAAAATCCATTCCCGGTTGTAGCGCTTACCTATATTAGTTAATGATATTTCCAATATTATAATCCCTGAGGACCGCGAATAATCCCTTTGTCTGACTGGCGAATAAAGTCCAGGATAGTTTCTTTTTCTGTAGTGTTTGGCAATTCCATTTCAGCAGCATGCATTGCTATGCTAATATTGCTGTTGTGAACGTAAATCATGCGATAAACATCTTCAATATGTGCAATAGTTTCGTTTTCAAAACCACGTCTTCTTAATCCAACAGTGTTGACACCTGCATAGCTCAAAGGTTCTCGTGCAGCTTTGATAAACGGAGGAACATTCTTACGAACTAGTGATCCACCAGCGATGAAGCTATGTTGGCCAATTCGTATGAACTGTTGCACAGCTACCACACCTTCGATGATTACCCAATCTTCGATATCTACGTGTCCTGCGATATTTCCAGAATTTGCTATGATGCAGTTATCTCCAACAAAAGCATCGTGCGCGATGTGCACGTAGGCCATTAAAAGACAGTTCTTACCCACCTTCGTAGTCATACGGTCTTTCGTACCTCTATTGAGCGTGCAACATTCGCGAATGGTAGTATTATCACCAATTTCTGTTGTTGATTGTTCTCCTTCGTATTTCAAATCTTGAGGTACAGCAGAAATAACGGCTCCAGGAAAAATTCGACAATTGCGGCCAATTCTAGCACCATCCATGATGGTAACATTTGGTCCAATCCACGTTCCTTCTCCAATTTCAACATCACCAGCAATGGTAGTAAATGGTCCAATCTCCACATTCGCGCCAATCTTAGCGCGTGGGTCAATCACTGTCAAATTACTAATCATGCTGTTTGTTCTACGTTATTTTCTTTTTGAACACGATCTCGTACGACTTGAGCAAGCATTATTGCTTCGCAAACAATTACACCATTTACGTAGGCAATACCTTTCATGTTTACGAGTCCGCGGCGTATTGGAGACTCAAGATTCAATTTGAATACAAGAGTATCTCCAGGAAGTACCTTTTGCTTGAACTTAACACCATCAATTTTCATGAAATAGGTGCTATAATTTTCTGGATCTTCTACTTGAGAAAGTGCAAATATTCCTCCCACTTGTGCCATGGCTTCTACTTGCAGAACCCCGGGCATGACAGGGTTATTTGGGAAGTGACCTTGGAAGAAAGGCTCGTTCATCGTCACATTCTTCACACCCACAACACCTTCCTTATCCATCTCCAAAATCTTGTCTACCAATAGGAATGGGTATCTGTGAGGCAACATCTTAGCGATGTCATTAATGTCATAAAGTGGCTTTTTAGAAAGATCAAAAGTTGGATTCGCATCTTTCTGCTTTTTTATAAGACCTTTCAAAATTTTAGCAAACTCAACATTCCCGTAGTGGCCTGGACGTGCAGCGAGGATATGTCCTCTGATGAAACGACCAACCAAAGCAAGGTCACCAACGATATCAAGAAGTTTATGACGAGCTGGCTCGTTCTCATATTGAAGTTTCACTGTATTGAGCACCCCAATACCTTCCACTTTCACTTCTAAATCTTCTTTTCCAAGTTGCTTAAGGATGTCTTTAATCTGTGCTTCGCTATATGGTTGATCCACCATTACTATTGCATTATCCAATGAACCACCTTTAATCAATCCATTTTTTGCAAGAAGCTCAAGCTCTCTCAAAAAAACAAACGTTCTACAACGAGATATTTCTTCAACGAAGTGATTCAATTGGTACATGTGCGCATGCTGAGTGCCAAGTATGGGCGAATTGTAATCTACCATTACAGTCACTCTGAATTCTCCACCAGTTGTTGGTACAGCAAGCATTTCGATGCCTTTTTCAGCATCTTCTTATGTGATATTGTCTGTGAGATTCAAATACTGTCGATCCGCGTTTTGATCAACACAACCTACTTTTTCAATCGCTTGAACAAATTCCCAAGCACTTCCGTCCATGATAGGGACCTCGGGGCCATCTAACTGAATCAGAGCATTATCGATTTTACTGCCGTAAATGGCAGCAAGTACGTGCTCCGTAGTGTGAACACGCGCTCCATTTTCTTCAAGAGTGGTTCCACGTTGAGTATTAACGACTAAATCTGCATCAGCGCGAATGATGGGCTGTTCGGGCAAATCCACTCGTTGGAATTTGTAGCCATGGTTCTCTGGAGCAGGTAAAATAGTAAGGTTAACCTTTGCACCTGTATGCAGACCAACACCCGCAAGATGCACAGGTCCGCTTAATGTTCTTTGCTTTGAACTCATGCGGCGAAGTTAAAATGAAAAAAGCCTCTCCCGTCGAGACGAGAGAGGCTTTTTTTAAAAGTCTTAAATATTAGTTACCCAAAAGGTAGAATACACCAACAGATATAACACGATTTGAGAATGTATCATCCATACCGTCGATATCATATATGTTAGATAAACCTTAAGAAAAACGAGCTTCAACACCGAAACCGCTTTCCATTGCATAAGCAAGGCCTACATTGATCCCGAAATCTGTGCCTGCAAGGCCTTCTTTACTGTCATCATCGATGTCAGTTGAAGTAGTAACCCCAGCTACAGTAGTTTCGCTTGTGCCAGATGTTTTTGCTCCCATAAGAAGACCAACATAAGGACCAGCTTTCACGCTTAGAGCATCAGAAAATTTGAAGCCAACATTCACCGGAATTTCAAGATAACTCATTGAAGACTTCACATCTGTCTTGGTAGAAGTAGTTATATCTAAAATGGTAAAGCTTGTTTCAAAATTGCTAGTTGCGCCT
>CALRZB010000252.1:0-3278 GCA_943372555.1 Chryseobacterium gleum
ATATTTTTAAGGATGAAATAATTGCCATCTACGGGGGTGAAATCATTTCTCAAAATCAAGCACGTCTGCGTGCATTGAAGAAAAACGACAAGTATTTTATCAATAAACTCGACGGAACAATTTTGGATTCTATGAAATCAAAATGTTTGGCGAGATATGCCAATGATGCTGAAGCGCACGGCAAATATGGGTTTCGTAACAATGCAAAAATTGCAATGGATGATGATAACAACGTTTGTCTCGTCGCCACCAAGAAGATTAAAGGTGGAGACGAGATTTTTTGCGGTTATGGCAAACGTTATTGGAACAATCAGAACTTACAACTTAACGAATCTCATTCCGGTTGAAGCGTAACCGTTGCCTATTATTTTTAAAATATAGTTGCCGTTGATCAATTTGGAAGTGTCAATCACGCGCTGATAATTACCCATCGTTAATTGCATCGGAACATTCAAAACCTCTTTTCCTTGAATGTCGTAAATGATTATTTGTGTGTTCTCATTTTGTGAAGCATGAACATTCAACATTAGGAAATCTGTAACGGGATTGTTCACAATCGATACCCATTGCGAAAAATCGACGGTATAGTTATTTACCGAAACTCCCGGTTCTGACATGAGATCAGCTTCCCAGATGCCTCGTCCAAACGTACCTGCGCGAAGTTTTCTGCCACTGTATTGAATTTCTAAATCAGTTACAGAAGTATTAGGAATACCCGCACCATAGTAGCCCCATTCTTCTGTTGTGTTATTCAAAATGAATACACCAGCATCTGTTCCGATGTATAAATCATATCCAGAACTTTCTTTATCTATCACCGCACAATTGATAACCGTGTTGGGAAGATTGTATGTAATGTTTGTGAAGTTATCTCCGCCATCAGCGCTGTATCGCACCTTGTTTGTTGCTTGATAACCTCCGATAGTCACCCATATTTTTAATGGGTCTGTTGGGTGAACAGTTATTGAAGTGGCTGCAGCATCAAAGGTTCCGCCTGGAAATATTGTATAGTTTACCCAGTTTTCTCCACCATCAGTTGTCATGTAAACTTTCGAGTTTCTGACTGCATAGATGTAATCCGAATTAGAAGGCGCCACTGCGACAGCGGTAATTTTATTATCGACACTACCTGTTAAATTGGTAGTTAATTGAGTCCATGAATCGCCTTGATTTGTTGATCTAAATACCTCTTCGTAACCAGCTACCAAAACCGAAGGATCATTCGGGTCGAGAACATAAGGCGTTACCCAAGCCCCTCCAGTCGTTTGTTCTGGAGTTATTTCATAGTATACATCATCATTCCATTGATCGGTGCTACGGTATAACTGCCCATTGATGTAGGTCGTGTAAATCGTGTTGTCATCTTCGTGATCAATAGCCACTTCCATCGCATCTCCACCATTGGTGTTGGACCATGCGTTGAAACCAATTCGCTTTCTGCCACCATTATCTTGTGTTCCACCAATCATGAATATTTCGTCATTTTGAGAAACAGCAATACGATAGAATTGTGTAATGATTAATCCATTTGAAAGGTCAGTCCATTCTTCGGTGATCTCATTGAATTTGTACAAGCCTCCGTCATTACAGAAATAGATTTCATTTGTGATTGGGTGGTATGCAACATAACGTTGATCTGCGTGCACTGCAGGGTATTCATCCACTTGATACCACATGGTACTTTGTTCCCATTGCCAACCCACATCGTATGATCTCCAAACTTTCATCCAACCGCTGTACATCAAATTTTTATCTGTGGGCGAAAAGAAGATAATTCCGTTTTCATCCAAATTAGAAGGCGTTTCTAAATTAATGCCACCATCTGTGCTTAAATAGAAATCGGTGACACCATCATGAGCATGCTGTATGCCTAGATATTGATCGTCATCTGGAGTAACAGTAAGTTGAATGTTTGAATAAGGAGTGTTGAAGTCTGTAATCATCATCCAAGTGTCGCCATTGTCATAGGAGACATATACTTCACTGCTTCCCCAGTAATCATCAATGCTCGTATAAAGTGTTGTAGGACTTCCAGGTTGAAATATTACATCGTTGTGATGACCATCGTGAACCATTGTCCAAGTTTCGCCGCCATCTTGTGTTCTGAATAAGCCGTTTGTTTGTGCAGAGAAGATTTCAAGACTATTCACTGGATTTATCACCATGCGTTGATACGCAACTTGGTTTGTGAAATTGGTCACTTGTGATGTTGGATTCCAAGTCAATCCAGCGTCAGTTGATTTATAGACACCCAAGCCATAATTCCACCATCCCGAGTGATCTCCAATTGTGATGTAGAGTATTTCTGGATTATTGTAATCTAAACATACATTTCCAACACCGAGATAAGGAAGTGAATCACCCAGAGCAATCCACGATTCACCGCCATTGATGGTTTTCCAAATACCGCCAATTGGTGCGCCGACATAGAATATATTCGGATCAGTTGGGTGAAATGCAATAGAAGTAAGACGACCCATTCCATCATATCCGCTTGGTGTGGTGGTTTGACTAATGTTGGTCCAAGGATTATCTAAGTCGCGACTCGCTGAAGCATTTAGATCATCGTAGATTCTTTTTTGGGTAATCATATCCGGAAAACTGCCATCTGGAAGAATACGTGTTTGCCAGTACCATTCCCAACGTTTGAATTTGATGTATTCATTGTCAGTAAAGCGATTGGAGTCGTTCAATTGTTTATCAGCGAAGTATTCTTCAGCTTTTTCTGCAATTTCAAAGAAGTTGTCAGCCTCGCTCATAGCTACACGAAACTTATTGCGTTGAGCAAATAAAGCGGACGAAAAGAGAGCGAATAGTATCGCACAAGTAATCTTGAATTTCATTATTTCCTTTTCTTGGACAGGTTGGATGCGTTATCAAATATCAGTAATTGATAGCTCAACAGAAAATTAATATCTCGAAAATGTTGGAATTCTTGCTGGTGAAAGGCTTTAAGTAGTAGGTAATAGGTAGTAAGCATCAAGTATATCTCGGGTCGCTCATGTAGGCGAGTTTTTCCATGAAGGAAACCTCAATGCTAATTGCTCCAAATTCCTCACAAACTTTTCCTTCGACATGATAGATGCCTTTTCCTCTCCATTGATAGTTGGATGATACTGGTGGGAAATGAACGGTGTCTAAGAAATAACCTTCGCGATCTAGGAACGTTCCGAAATACATGCGATCACCTTTTGAAGTGCGAGAATTCTTAACTGTTACCAAATATCCAATGACGTGAACTTTTTGTCCAATCATATTTGGCAAGTCTCGAGCATATG
>CALRZB010000253.1:0-3257 GCA_943372555.1 Chryseobacterium gleum
CCACCACCCCGCTACCCCACTACCAAACTATCACACTACCAAACTATATTTGTCAAGAAACGAAATTAACCCACTGCATTTGGAAGCTCCCTTATCCAAGCCTCGTCTGCGTTTTATCGACTTAGCTCGATCGATCGCTGTTATCATGATGCTTGAAGGACACTGCACAGGAATGGCTCTGGATAAGGTATACAGAAGCACAGAGTACCCGCTCTACAATTTTTGGTTCTTCATTCACAACACAACTTCACCTCTTTTCTTTACGATCTCGGGGCTTGTATTTGCCTACCTCTTAACAGGAAAAACAACAGAGCCTTTTTTTGAAATGAAGCGTGTAAGAAAGGGTTTTAAACGTGTCGTAGAGTTGTTGATTTGGGGTTATCTATTACAGCTTGATTTACGTGGAGTTTATAATCATGTCTTCAATAATATACCTTACGACATGAGTTGGTTTGCGGCTTTCCATGTGCTTCAATCTATTGCGGTCGGTATCTTTGGATTACTTATTATTTATGGTATTCAACGATGGATTGGTAAAGTCGCATTGCACTGGTACTATCTCTTTGCAGCATTGATTTTTTTCTATTTTAATGCTTGGCTCAATCATACAATTATGCATGATCAAGCAATGATTGCTCAAGGATTACAATCAACAAAATCCTTTTATCCCACAGACGTTCCGTTATTTATTCAGAATATGTTTTACGGACCTTTCTCTGAATTTAGTGTTATTCGCTATCTCGAATTTACATTGATAGGAGGGATGCTTGGAAGTATAATTCGTAAGAACGAGTCACGTATTTTTTCATATAAGTTTATTCTCACTTTCGCGGGTTCGGGCATCCTGACCTTATTATTTGCCCAACCAGTTTTGAGATACTTGGATGTTTATTTAAATCACTGGAAACTCGCAAATGCTGCGGTGCACGAATCAAACACCCTAGCGATTCAGGTTTTAGGAATGATTGTTATTTTTATTTCAATGCTAATGCTAGCGGATAAATTCAAATTAATAAAGGACAGTCTTTTTCTTCGCGTAGGACAGAATACTTTGGTGATTTACATTGTCCATGTCATTATACTTTATGGTGGAATTTTCGGTGTTGGACTTTATCCACATGTATTGAATCAAAGCATGACGCCACTAAGCGCAGCGCTGTTCTCAGCAGGATTTGTCTTGTTTTTTATTGGACTAGTTTGGGTAATAGAAAAAAAAGCAGAGACTAAATGATCCTGCTTCTAACTGCATTCAAATTCTCTAGAAGTTTAGGTGAACGCAATTGGATAGAATAATCAGTGTGGAAACGGTGATTTTGTAAGAAGGTCACCTGAATTTTATCCCACGTTAATCTATCGGACATCTCGCCAGCACTGCATAATTCTGAGTAAAGCTGTTGTTCTATTTCGTCGAAATCATCTCTACCTAAATAGTCAAGATCAGCATCACAAAGTATTTGTTCTAATAAAGAATTGGGCTCCTGAGGCATTTTGGTAGCCATAATACACCCAATTATTTGCTCTTTGATGTCGCCGTCTAGTGAGGAGTTAAGAGCGTATTCGAGGAATATTTCAGAACTTTTCTCCTCGTGCCCCTTTCTTACATGAAGATAACCTGTGTCATGAAAAAGTGCAGCAATCTTGAGAATTAGAATCTCAGTAGTGCCTAAATTGTGAGACAGGGCAAGCTTTTCAGCCGTATTGATAACATCCAAAGTGTGATGAACATTGTGATAGGTAAACGTAGGATTAAGCTCAAAAGTGAGTTTGTTTACCACTACTGGATATGCTCTCAGAAAAAATTCTTCCAATGATTTCATTCAATAGAACTATGGCGCTAATTTAGCCTTTTAACTCGATTATACAATTCTTATCCATGAATACGATACTCTTTCCTTGCGATTTCCACAATGACAGCCACATAGCACTGCACCATGCTGCGTTTTTAGCCGAGAATATGAATGCCGAAATTCTTATGCTTCATATCGTAGGAAACGAGAACGAAAGTCAATCAAAGCTTCCAGAAATGGATCTTTGGAAATCGAAATTGCAAAGCGTATTCTCTGGCTCAATTAGAACAAGTATTGAAGAAGGAAATTTCAAATCCGATATAGGTGCAATAGCTGCTCGAGAAAAATGTAAGCTAGTAGTTATGCCTACGCATGGCATAAGAGGATTGCAGCACCTACGAGGCAGTGATGCCTTGAGAGTGGTATCCAACTCGCATATTCCTTTTGTGGTAGTGCAGCAAAGAGAAATGCGTGAACATGGATATAGGAATATCGTTGTTCCAATCCAATTTAGACCACAAGTAATTGATGAAACGAAATACTTTATTTCATTAGCAAAACAGTTCAATTCAAAAGTGCATTTCATTGCAATGAATGAAAATGCCGCGAATTTTAATCAGAAGATAGTCGATGATGTATTGCAACTTTTCAAAGATGAAAACATTGAATGCGATTTAGAAATTGTCAATACAGCAAGCGGATTCAATAAGCACGTGGTTCGCTTTGCCGGCAGTGTGGACGCGGATTTGATTTGTTCTGTGAATTTTGCTTACGAATTCCTATACACTCTTTTCCCAAGAACAGAGGAAGAAAATTTGATTTACAACGACGCTCAAATTCCCGTCATGCTCATCACCCCTGAAAAAAGAGATGATGGAATGGAATACCTAAGCTTGATGTGGCACTAACAAACGACTGGTGACTAGTGACCAGTGACCGACGACCAGTGACTGGTGACTAATTACTGAAAACTTCTTTTCAAATCAAATGAAAATCATTTGAGTGCATTTTTTCATTTGGGTGCACTTGGGTGTATTTGGTTTCATTCGGGTGCATTCGTGTTCACTTGTGTTCATTTGTTTTAACTACCCCACTACCAAACTACCAAACTATCAAACTACCTCCCGAACTAGCTCTTTCGAACGAACTTGGTCAGGATAACGATTGACTGACCGTCGATTTTACCCTCGATGTGTTCGATATTATCATGAACAACGCGGATGTTTTTTACGGCCGTTCCTACTTTTGCATCCACTTGAGAACCTTTAACCTCTAGCGTTTTAATGATTACAACGCTATCGCCTGTTTGAAGTATTGCCCCGTTGCAATCGCGATGCAATTCAACCTCTGATGAGTTTTCATGATCACCTGTTGATTTAGCCCAAGCTAGATTTTCATCACTCAAGTAAAGCATATCCAAAGCGTCAACTGCCCATGTCTCGTTGCGCAAACGGCTCAGCATGCGCCAAG
>CALRZB010000254.1:0-3255 GCA_943372555.1 Chryseobacterium gleum
CTTATTATTCAGAGAACAGAATTCGTTACTCAGAGAACAACTATGAATTGAAAGCTGTGTACAGAAAACGCATTGGCAAAAACCATGATATTAGTGGTTTTGCAGGTATGAATAGATTGGATCGTAATACGGATCAATTCTTTGCTAAAACAAATGGAGGTTTGAACGTTCCAAGTTTTTATTCTTTGGATAACTCAATTTCTCCAATTAGCATCGATCCATACAAAACTCGCAAACGCATCAACTCAATGTTTGCTGGTCTTTCTTACGGATATAAAGGATTCCTTTATTTAGATGCAACAATTAGAAATGACTATTCATCAGCGCTTGTTGGAGACAATGCATCTTATGTATATCCATCGATTTCATCAAGTTTCGTTTTCACTGAAATTTGGAAAATTCCTTATATGGATTTCGGAAAAATTCGCGCGAGCTATGGTAAAATTGGTAATGATACTGATCCATACCGCACAGAGATTCGTCCTTCTGTAGGAACAAGTTTTGATGCTTCTGGTATGTTCTATATGCCGAATACATTGAATAATCCTAATTTGAGAAATGAATCTGTTTATACTTGGGAAGTAGGTGCTGAAATGAATTTCTTCATGGAGCGCGTGCATCTTGATGTTACCTACTACAATTCAACAACGAAAGACAACATCTTCGGTGTTGCTCAATCTGCTGCTTCTGGTTCTACATTCCGCGTTATCAATGCTGGTGAAATGCAAAACAAAGGTTGGGAAGTTGCAACACAATTTATTCCTGTGCGCACTGATGGTGGATTCGAACTTGGTTTCGGATTGAATTGGGCGCGTAACAGAAATGAGGTGGTTAGTCTCTACACTGACGAAGCAGGAAATGCAGTTGAGTCTATTCGTCTTGCTACTGCACCATTTGCTGTTACTCTTGAGGCTCGTCCAGGCGAGGCTTATGGAACAATCGTTGGATACGATTACACGTATTCAAACGGACAAAAAATCACAGAGGATGGATATTATGTGAGAACAAGTAAAGTTGTTCCACTTGGATCTGTGCTTGCTGATTATACAGGTGGTGTGAGCATGTTTGCTTCTTACAAAGGATTCAAACTTTACACTTTGTTTGACTTCCAAAAAGGAGGAAGCTTGTTCTCATTGAGCAATACATGGGGTAAATACAGCGGAACACTTGCTGAAACAGCTGAAGGTGATATTCGTGAAAATGGAATCATTGTAGACGGCGTGAATTTGACAGGTTATGATGAAGCTGGAAATCCAATTTCTGATGGAACAGCAAACACTACAAGTGTTGCTGCCACAGATCACTTCTTCGGAAACGGAGGATATGTAGTCAATGCAGCTGATGTTTATGATGCGTCTTATATTAAATTCCGCGAATTGCGTTTGATTTACGATTTCAATCCAAAAATGCTTTCTAAAACTCCGATTCGTGGTATGTCTTTCGGTGTCACAGGAAGAAACTTGGCAATCTTGAAAAAGAATGTACCTCACATCGATCCGGAAGCTGCTGTAAGCTCAGGAAACGTTCAAGGTTTGGAAGGCGGTCAGTTGCCTTCAACAAGAAACATCTCTTTTTCTTTTACAGTTAAATTTTAAAATCAAACGAACATGAATAATACGAAATCAATTATAAAATGGGCGTTTCTGGCATCATTCCTTGTACTAACTTTTGTTGGTTGTAAAAAGGATTTTGATAACATCAATGATGATCCAAATTCGCCCGGCGGAACAATCCGTACAAGCTTCTTGCTTTCTGGAGCGCAAAAAGGTCTAATGGATTTTACTTGGGATGCCTTCTGGGGTGCTCAAACAGGAAATCAATTAGCTCAGTATTGGTCATCGAATCAATATGCTTCTGAAAGCCGATATCAATTTAGAACATCAGTTACCAATGGCTATTGGATACGTCTATATGCTGGCGGAAATAATGATGCTGATGAAAATATGGGCGGAATAAGTGAGCTCCAAACTATTATCGACTTATGCAAAGAAAACCCTTCGGAGTATGTCGGTTTTGGAGATCCAGATAATCAAATTGCTGTAGCCTCAATCATGAAAGTTTGGGCAATGCAAATGATTACTGATACATGGGGTGACGCGCCGTATAGCGAGGCTTGGAAAGGCTTTGCGAATACGCAGCCAAAGTATGATTCACAACGCGATATCTACATCGGATTGCTTGCTGAATTGAATGGCGCAATCGCTTTGATTAATGAAGGTGCAGATGGACCTACAGGTGACCTAGTCTATAGTGGAAATATGGGCGCTTGGAGAAAATTCGCAAACTCATTGAAAATGCGTATTGCTATGCGCATGTCTGATCGTGAATCTGCTATGGCATCAACAGCTATCAATGAGGCAATTGCTGATGGTATATTCACATCAAATGCGGATAATGCTGTCTTTAATTACCTAGCTTCTGTTCCAAATACGAATCTTTATTACTACAACCGCTATATCGATTCTCGTATCGATTACGCTGGAAGTAATATTCTAGTAGATCAATTGCTTGCACTTGAGGATCCTCGCATTTCTGCGTATGTCGATCAAAATTCAAGCGGAGAGTATGTAGGTGAAGTATATGGTCTTACAGATGCTGATGCTACGGCTACAGCAAATGCGGATATTTCTCAAAGAAGTTCAAGAATACTTGAGGCTGATGCTCCTGGTATTTATATGAGCTATGCTGAAACGCAATTCATCCTTGCAGAAGCTGCAGAAAGAGGATACATTGCTGGTAGTGCTTCCGATTATTACAATGCGGGAATCACTGCAAGTATGGATTACTGGCTCATTGAAGGTGTAGATACCGACGATGTTGCTGCTGCAACTGCTACCTATCTGGCGCGTCCTGATGTTGATTATGCTACTGTAATAGGCGGCGGTGCGACATGGAAGCAAGCTATTGGAAAACAAAAGTGGCTCGCTCTTTACATGCAAGGATTCGAAGGATGGGCAGAGTATCGTCGTTTGGATTTTGGAATTCTTCAACTACCTGCGGGTGGAGTTCTTGAAGGTTCTGGAATTCCTCTTCGTATGATGTATCCTGTTGATGAACAAACATTAAATAGCGCTAACTATGGCGCTGCTGTAGGAAGCCAAGGTGCTGATTCCCACGACACACGTGTTTGGTGGGATGTGAACTAGTATTTGTGGGTTTTGATTGAATTATGAAAGCGTCCTGCCATTTGGCAGGACGCTTTTTTTATATTTGACTATGAAACCAATTATTCTATTGCTATTTCTCCTTTTTAGC
>CALRZB010000255.1:0-3244 GCA_943372555.1 Chryseobacterium gleum
TTAGTTCTCCTGACGAAAAATTTCTTCCTTTGGATAATTCATAGGACGACAATTTGAAATAGTTGTCGTCGCATCCGAGCAAACTCACATTGGGGTTGGTTTTTGTGCTTTCGTATTTCAATGTGGCTGTTCCCATAGCAAAGGCAGAAACGCTTACTAGTGCTCTATTGCCAAACTCTTTTTTAAAGCGCATCGCTTGTTCGTAAGCAATGACTTCTGATACTTTGACGCTTTGACCGTGGCGCCCGCCGCGGCTAGAATTACCACTTCGAAGTGTAAACGTGTTGCTGCCTAGTCGACTAAACTCTTGGTTGATCTTGTTTTGGATAGCTTGAATAGCTGTAATCATTCCCACAAGTGCCATGATTCCTATGGCAATAATGCTCACAGTCAGCACAGTGCGCAACATCTGGCTTTTGATAGCTCTGAAGGCTATTCGGATGTTTTCTTTTGTTGCTGCACTGATCATTGACATACTACAAATATTAAAATGATAATGATTGGTCACTAAAAAATTGTGATGAATGGCTTGATGCCTTATTTTCGCACGGCAGAAACCTTCTGGTTCTGAAAATAAAATCCATGAGCAATAAAGTATTCGATCTAGACATGATCAAAGCGGTTTATAGCCGCTTCCCTGAGCGAATCGAGGCCGCTAGAAAAGTAGTTGGTCGCCCTCTAACGCTTTCAGAAAAAATATTATACACCCACCTTTGGGATGGCAATGCCGACACGGCCTTCGAAAGAGGAAAGTCCTATGTAGACTTCACTCCAGACCGCGTGGCTATGCAAGATGCAACGGCACAAATGGCGCTTTTGCAATTTATGCAAGCCGGCAGAAAGACTGTTGCTGTTCCGTCAACTGTTCATTGCGATCACTTGATTCAAGCGAAAGTAGGAGCTAGCACCGACTTGACAGAAGCTTTGAATAAGAATAATGAGGTATTCAATTTCCTTTCATCAATTTCAAACAAATATGGAATTGGTTTTTGGAAGCCTGGTGCAGGTATCATTCACCAAGTGGTGCTTGAGAACTATGCATTCCCAGGTGGTATGATGATCGGTACCGATTCTCACACAGTAAATGCTGGTGGATTGGGTATGGTAGCTATCGGCGTTGGTGGCGCAGACGCTATGGACGTAATGGCTGGAATGGCTTGGGAGCTAAAATGGCCAAAACTTATCGGTATCAAATTGACTGGTAAATTGAATGGCTGGGCTTCTGCAAAAGACGTGATTTTGAAAGTGGCTGGTATCCTAACCGTAAAAGGTGGTACTGGCGCTATTGTTGAATATTTTGGCGACGGTGCTAAATCACTTAGCTGCACTGGTAAAGGTACCATCTGCAACATGGGTGCTGAGATTGGAGCAACTACTTCAACATTCGGTTACGATGAAAGCATGGAACGTTACCTTCGTTCTACTGGTCGCTCTGAAGTTGCTGATTTAGCTAACGCTATCAAAGCTCACCTTACTGGTGATGACGAAGTTTACGCTAACCCATCTGCTTATTTCGACGAAGTAATCGAAATAGATTTGAACACGTTGGAGCCTCACTTGAATGGTCCTTTCACCCCAGATTTGGCTACGCCAATCAGCAAGATGAAAGAAGAGGCAGCTAAAAACAATTGGCCAACGAAAGTAGAAGTTGGTTTGATTGGATCATGCACCAACTCATCTTACGAAGATATTGCCCGTGCGGCATCATTGGCGCATCAAGCAAATGAGAAAGGACTTAAGCCAAAGGCTGAGTTCAGCATCACTCCTGGTTCTGAAGTAGTTCGCTACACTATTAACCGCGACGGTTTTATTGATATCTTCAATAAAATGGGCGCTACAGTATTCTCAAATGCATGCGGTCCGTGCATCGGTATGTGGGCTCGTGTAGGTGCTGAGAAGAAAGAGCGCAACACTATCGTTCACTCTTTCAATCGTAACTTCCAAAGCCGCAATGACGGTAATCCAAATACCCTAGCTTTTGTTGCTTCTCCTGAATTGACAACAGCTTTGGCTATTGCAGGGGATTTGACTTTTAACCCAATGACGGATTCTTTGATGAACGACAAAGGGGAGATGGTGAAATTGGATCCTCCAACAGGCGATGAATTGCCAATCAAAGGATTTGATGCAGAAGATGCAGGCTATCAAGCTCCAGCTGCCGATGGGAGCGGGGTTCAGATTGTTGTTGATCCAGCGTCTGAGCGTCTTCAATTACTTGATGCATTCTCAAATTGGGATGGACAAAACATCACTGGAGCTCGAGTATTGATTAAAGCGAAAGGAAAATGCACAACCGACCACATCTCGATGGCAGGTCCATGGTTGCGTTTCCGCGGTCACCTAGATAATATTGCAAACAACACACTTATTGGTGCCACCAACTTCTTCAATGGAGAGCAAAACAAAGTAAAGAATGCGTTGACCGGTGAGTATGGTGAAGTACCAACAACACAGCGCGCTTATAAAGCTGCCGGAGTTTCTACAATTGTAGTAGGTGATACCAACTATGGTGAAGGTTCTTCACGCGAGCACGCTGCAATGCAACCACGTCACTTGGGTGTTAGAGCTATTCTTGTAAAATCATTCGCTCGTATCCACGAAACGAATTTGAAGAAACAAGGTATGTTGGCTTTGACATTCTCAAATGATGCAGATTATGATAAAATTCAAGAAGATGATGTAATCAACTTCACTGATCTGACTTCATTTGCTCCAGACCAACAATTGCATTTGGAATTCAATCACGCTGATGGAACGAAAGATGTAGTTGCTGTGAACCATACCTATAACGCTCAACAAATTGAGTGGTTTAAGGCAGGTGGTGCTTTGAATTTGATTAGAATGGGATTATAATTCTAGTTTTCTAAAAATTGTGCCCTCTTCTTGAAAAAGAAGGGGGCTTTTTTTGACCAATTGTGAATGGGTATTAGCTTGTTAGTCTAATTGTTAACTACTTTTTTTGATCGGGAGTATTATTTATTGAGCACTTGGTCTAATATTGTTTTGCAATACTTAATTAAAACCAATTATGAAAAAGAATCTAATTTGCGCAGTTTGCGCTGCAGCTGCTATGTTTATTAGCACAGTTGCAAGTTCTCAAATGACTTATGGTGGGCGTTTAGGTCTTAACCTAGCGAACATTTCAGGTGATTATGGCGATGCTGAAGCACCAGGAATGCTAACTTCATTCTACGTAGGTGGTGTTTTGAATTATGAGCTTAGCGAAAAATTGTCTCTTGCTCCA
>CALRZB010000256.1:0-3207 GCA_943372555.1 Chryseobacterium gleum
GAACAAAAGAAAGCGATTGAGTACGCCATTGTGAAAGTTTTTAAGGAAACTAAACTCGAAAATGACAGCGTTAGATCAGAATTAATTGGTGGTGGGCTTAGCGCGAGTAATGGTGACTTTGCTGTAGATCAAATTCCTATGAATGTTTCGCTGATATTTTCAGTAGAAGCTCTTGGCTATGATGCCAAAAGGATTCCATTTATTTTAGAAAAATCAGCTGAAAAAGACTTAGGAAATATCTCATTAGTTGCTGGAAAGACCATTGGCGAAGTTGTTGTCGAATCTGAGTCCCCTTCTTTTCGATTGGAATTTGATAAACGAGTTTTCGATGTCGATAAAAACCCTATGAGCGCTGGTGGAACAGCTGAGGATGTTCTAAAAAGCATTCCTTCTGTTCAAGTAGATCTTGACGGCAATGTTAGCATGCGAAATGCATCCCCTCAAATTTTCATAGATGGGAGACCAACTACTTTAACTATTGATCAGATTCCTGCCGACGCAATTCAGCGTGTTGAGATTATTACCAACCCATCTTCCAAATATGATGCTAGCGGAGGTGGTGGTGGAATCATCAACATTGTAATGAAAAACAATCGTGCTTCTGGTTATAACGGCAGTATTAGAGCTGGTGTCGATAAAAGAGGCCGAGTAAATGGTGGTGTGGATTTCAATTTCAGAGAAGGCAAATTCAATTTCTTTGTTAATGGAAATTTGAACAAACGAAAAAGTATTACCACTGGCGAAACGAGCAGAACTGATTTTACCTCCTCCCCGACTACTTTTCTTACTCAATCGCAAATGAGCACCAATATGGGCTATTTCGGAAATGGGAAAGTTGGAATTGACTGGTTCATGGACAATAGAAATACACTCACCCTTTCGCAGTCCTATACTTCTGGTCAATTCAACCCAATCGATATTATTGAATCCGTAACTGATTCAATAGATAATTCAGATGCATTTCCTTCAAATAATTATTATCGAAATACAGAAACAAATAGAACTTTTGAGAATATCGGAACTAGTCTTCTATTTAAACATCTTTTTGAAAAAGAAGGAAATGAATTAACTGGAGACATCAATTATAACAGAATTCAAAGTGAATACACAGGCGATTATGAAAACGCATATAGTTCTGGCTTCAAGTCTGTTCAACGCCAAATTGGAGGTGGAAAGCAAAACCTTCTTACATCACAATTTGATCTAGTCTTAAAGCCTAGTGATAAGCTTAAAATTGAATCCGGAGTTCGTGGTTCAATTCGTGATTACCGAAGCAACTACACTAACTATACTTTAGATAGTGAAGGTGTTTTTAATGAGATTACGGGACTCGGTGTAAATTATAAGTTTATTGATCAAGTATATGCTGCCTACACGAACTTAGCCCACGACGGAGTTAAATGGAAGAAGCAAGTTGGATTGAGAATTGAAAGTAGCGACTATCGAGGTGAATTATTGGACACAAATGTTACTTTTAAAAACACCTTCCCATTGAGCCTTTTTCCGTCTCTATATCTCACCAGAGTAATCAATGAGAAACAAGATGTTCAGCTTGCAATGAGCAGAAGGATCAGCAGACCAGGATTTATGCAGCTAATTCCTTTCACAGATTATAGCGACTCATTAAATATTAGCAGAGGAAATCCTTCTTTAAAACCGGAGTTTACACAGTCAGCTGAACTTTCATATCAATTAAAAATAAATCAAAAGAGTACGTTGATTGCATCAGCCTACTATCGTTATACAATCAATACTACCGTTAGATATCTAGAAACTCAATATAGTGACATCTTGGAGCGAGACGTTGTCTTTAGTACTTACGCAAATGCTTCTAACAGCACAGCGTCTGGACTTGAAATAGTTATGCGAAATACAGTTAGCAAATGGCTCGAGATGACTACCAATTTGAACTTTTATAATTCAACGATTGATGGAACAAACATTACCGCCGGTCTAACCAATAGTCGATCTAGCTTTTGGTTAAAGAGCAATGTCATTTTCAAATTACCAAAGAACACCACGTTTCAAACAACCTTTGATTATAGCAGTAAAAAAGCGCTTGATGTAGGAAGTAGTGAGCGAGGTGGCAGCGGTGGCGTTGGTTTAGGAGGAGGCCCTGGAGGTGGATTTGGTGGAACAAGCAATACAGTGCAAGGTTATGTTGAACCAATTTATGGACTTGATCTTTCAATTAAAAAGGATTTCTTCAAAAACAGAAGTCTTTCTGTAACATTAAGTATGTCAGACGTTTTGAGAACGCGTGTTACAGAGACTCATACAGAATCTGAATATTTTGTTCAAGACACATTTAGAAGACGAGATCCTCAAATTTGGAGATTGCAGGTTTCATGGAAGTTTGGTAAAGTGGATAGTACGTTATTCAAACGTAAGAACACCAAATCTGGAAACGACATGATGGAAGGCTAATAGAAATCAAGATACACAGAACTTTCACCTATTAATAAGTTCAATTACATTGCGCAAAGGGTTGGTCGAAAGATCGACCCTTTGCCATTTTATGGACTCATCCTTATTCCACCATGTGATTTGTCTTTTCGCATAATTTCTTGTGTGCTGTTTTATTAATCTTACAGCATCTTCCAAAGAAATATCTCCGTCAAAATATTCAAATAGCTCTTTATAGCCTACTGTGTTCAATGCATTTAGATGGCGTAATTCCATCAACCCTCTAGCCTCTTCTAAAAGTCCATTCTGAAGCATAATATCCACACGGCGATTTATGCGATCATACAACCATTCACGATCTGATGAAAGCCCAATTTTGACTGTTTGAAAATTTCGCGATTTATTTTGACCTGAACGAAGTTCTGAGAACTTTTTTCCTGTTACCAAACAAACTTCCAATGCTCGAATAACACGCTGTCGATTGGAAGTGTCGATAATTGACCAATGTTCTGGATCCAATTGCTTGAGGCGCTCACTTATTACTTCAATGCCCTTTTCTGAGGCTTCTTGATTGAGTTGATCTCTCACCCCCAAATCAGATGGCATATCATCGAAGCCTTTTAGGAGTGCGTCGAGATATAGGCCGCTGCCTCCTGCGCAGACAACGATATCTTTTTCTAAAAATAATGATTCTAATAGAGCGAGTGCATCCTTTTCAAAATCACCTGCAGAATATAAATTCTCTATAGTTTGATGTGCTATAAAATGATGAGGAACTGCACTGAGTTCCTCATCGTTTGG
>CALRZB010000257.1:0-3193 GCA_943372555.1 Chryseobacterium gleum
GAAAGCAATCCGTGCGACTCTTTGGTAATCGTCAAAACTTTGCTACCATCATAGCGGTTTAGCCCCATGTTAGTAGCCAACCACATAAAGCCTCGAGCATCCATGACGGCATCCCTCACATCACGTGAGGCAAGTCCTTGCTCTACCGAAATGATCTGACGAGTAATAACAAAATCATTGCACTCGTTAACAGTCCTTTGCTGCGCATGAAGTGTCAACATACCTCCAGAGTAAGTACTGAGGATAACCAATAAAAGTGCAATTCCCCTTTTTGAAAACATCAAATTAATACTTCTCAAAATTGACGACTAATTTTATCTCGACACCCTACGAAGGTACAAACTGTTGCAAAAAAAACCCTATCTAATTGAAGTTAGATAGGGATATCAAAGAAAAAAACAGGTTAAATCCTTTCAACAAAAATTGTGTTTAGGCTTTTTGATGAACGAACTTTAACCACATAAATACCAGCTTCAAATCCTGAAAGATCTATAGAAGTTCTCGAACTAAAAGGAACGCTAGAAATAATAATCTTACCAGAGATGTCATAGACATCCAGCTGTTCGATATTTGTGTCACCACTTAAGGAGATTTCAAAAACTCCGTTCGTTGGGTTAGGAAAAGCTAAAACTTCAGCATTAATTTCTTCCACACCAATTGTAGCAGATAGATTCTCATAAAAGCGATAATTACCAAAATCACTTCCTGAAAACAAATCACTATCACCATCATTATCGATATCTACAAACGTTGGTGATGAGTGAGAAGGGAAGTACGTAATGGAAAAAGGATTGGTCACAAATGACGCAAATGACGGAGAAGACGAATTGCCAATGTTTTCGTAATACCTAAAATTACCTGTGTCCGAACCTGAGAACATATCCATGTCTCCATCTTCATCTAAATCAACAAACGATGGTGTTGAATTTTGAGCGAAGAACTGAAGTGAAAATGGGTTTTGCTGAAAGCTAGCGTATTGAGGATTGGTAGACGAACCCACATTTTGATAATATCGGAAATTACCTGTATCAGAACCCGCCATAATATCAAAATCATTGTCATTGTCGAGGTCAACAAAAACAGGCGTTGAATAAGAAGGAAAGGACAACAATTGAAATGGATTTTGAACGAAGCTCGCAAATGAAGGAGATGATGCGCTGCCTATGTTTTGGTAGTAACGATAATTCCCACTTTCAGAACCCGAAAACATATCTTGATCGCCGTCTCCATCCAAATCGGCGAAAGACACCGATGAATCAGATGCAAAAAAAGTAATACCAAAAGGATTTTGCTGATAACCGGCAAAGTTTGGAGCACTAGCATTTCCAATGTTTTCATAATATCGGAAATTGCCTGTATCCGAGCCCGCCATCATATCCATGTCGCCATCTCCATCTAAATCAACAAAACAAGGCATTGCGTTTTGTGAGAAGAACGTTAATGAAAATGGATTCTGAACAAACGACGAAAACAGTTGTGCAGATACTGAAGATGACGTTGTTGAGATTATAACAACCAAACAGAAAACTAAGAGATAATTTTTTTTCATATTCAAATTTTAAACTATTTTAAAACACTAATGATTTTTTTGGGGGGGGCACAGAAAAAAAAATAACTGCCATTGCTAGCAGTTATTTTTTGTTTATCAATCCCAATTACACATTATTTATTTACCATCAATTTGGTAGTATACTTTTTGTTTTCACAAACAACTTCTATGAAGTAAATACCATCGACCAGGTTAGATAAATCAAGTTGTCGTTGTGAATTGCTAAATACCATTTCTGAATGCACTAAGCGTCCGCTAATATCAATCACATTCAAAATGGCCTGCTGTGTATTGTTGCCCAATTCGATCATAACAATAGCATTATTCGAAGCGGGATTTGGCAATACACGTAGTTTCTCTGGATTGCTTGACAGCTCAGCTACGCCAGAAAAAATCTCTTGCGGATAATCGTAGTATGCTCCCATAGCAGCCCATCCCAAATTGTTGTTTTCATGAAACTCTTCCATCGTATGTAATGGATCTATCACGCCATACAAACGACCGTTGGTGTCATCCATAGGCAAAATCACCGTAAACGTGACATCAACATATTGTTGAGGCTCAATTGGCGGCACTACCACGGAAGTTACTCCATCGGTGTTAGTGAGAAGAAGTCCTTCAAGCTCTGGATGTCCTAGATAGAAACTTACCAAAGATTGCTCAGAAACTTCTGTAGAATAATTGAATACACGTGCATTAATCGTTACAGTAGATCCTGGCAAAGCGTTGCGGATAATGGGATCTTTAATAGTAAAAAATGGATCAGCTAAAGACGCATCGTAACCATTGGAATCTTCTAATGGCTTTGTCAACCAAATCGATCTACATCTTCTTGTATTTGTAGGATTCACATCTTGAACACCACGTTGAACGTCCAATCTCCATGGAAGACACCAAGACAAATCCAAACTAGTATAGTCAAGTTCAGTTCCTTCTGTATTCCACACATTGCTTGCACCATTTGTAGGCAAGATCGGCTCTGCCTCATATTGAACAGAAATACCGCCACCATTATTGAGAGAAATAAGAGGCTTGATAAAATAAGGTGCAGAATATATAGAATTCAGGCTACCAAAATTTACTTGCACCGTAGTGCTTGTTTGATAAGACACACCGTGCGTTGAAATTCCGCCCCAATTGTATTCATCTCCAATGCCAGCTTCCAATGCTCCTAGTTGGAAGTCAAGCGAGCGTGAAAGCCCTTGATCCCATGATGTAGTCTCTTCCAAAGATGCTTCCTCTACCTGATCAAAGGTGATCGATGAAGCACCGCTTGTCACATCATAATTATTCAAACTAACAAGCTGTTCGTTATCGGTAGCTTGCGTGTCGTTTGGTCTTCTGTAAGACAGAATATTACCTACCTCATGCGTCTCAACCAAACCTTCTAGGTTTTTACCATTGATCCAAGTCATTTGAGGTTGACCATTGATTAGCTTAGGGTGAACCAAAATCAACTTAGTTACAAAATCTGGCCCTTTAAATACATCATATTCATGCACCACGTAATCCACCTTGGAAACAAGGTAACTATCATCAACATCAGCCGTTCTTTCTTGGGTTAATGTGACTGTTGTAGAGCTTGACGCAATATTTTCATAAGAGCCACCGAAGGTGACGCCTAATTTGGCACTCACATTTCCA
>CALRZB010000258.1:0-3168 GCA_943372555.1 Chryseobacterium gleum
ACTGTTTTGCCGGAGAAATTACGCTGGTCTAGTTGGTACATTGTAAGTGGGGTAGAGGGGTGGTGGGGTGGTGGGGTGGTGGGGTCTTAGGGCTGGAGGAGTGTGCGGAGAGACGTTTTGTCTTGAATTATTTTGTGCAATTCAGAGATGTTTACACGCTCTTGTTTCATGCTATCGCGTTCGCGAATTGTAACGGTGTGATCTTGAATTGTATCGTAGTCGACTGTGATGCAGAAAGGCGTGCCAATCGCATCTTGTCTACGGTAGCGGCGGCCTACGGCGTCTTTGTCGTCGTATTGAAGATTGAAATCTAGTTTCAGCGAATCAACGATTTTTTGCGCCATTTCAGGAAGACCATCTTTTTTCACCAAAGGAAGAATAGCCACTTTCACCGGAGCAAGAGCTGGGTGAATTTTGAGGACTACACGCTCAGAACCGTCTTCCAATTTTTCTTCTTCGTATGCACAACTTAGTGTAGCAAGGAACATTCGATCGAGACCGATAGACGTTTCGATAACGTAAGGCACAAAACTTTCGTTGGTTTCTGGATCGAAGTAGCGAAGTTTTTTACCACTAAATTTCTCGTGAGAAGTAAGGTCGAAATCTGTACGTGAGTGAATTCCTTCCAATTCTTTGAAGCCCATTGGGAAATTGAATTCAATGTCGCAAGCCGCATTAGCGTAGTGAGCTAGCTTCAAGTGATCGTGGAATTTATAATTCTCTGTTCCCATTCCAAGGGCATTATGCCATTTGATACGGGTGTCTTTCCAGTAGTTGTACCACTCCATTTCGGTGCCTGGTTTCACAAAGAATTGCATCTCCATTTGTTCGAATTCGCGCATGCGGAAAATGAACTGACGAGCGATGATTTCGTTTCGGAAAGCTTTACCGATTTGTGCAATACCGAATGGCAATTTCATGCGGCCACTTTTCTGCACGTTAAGGAAGTTGACGAAAATACCTTGCGCTGTTTCAGGACGCAGGTAAATGATACCCGCGTCGCCAGACACTGCGCCCATTTCTGTTTTGAACATCAAATTGAATTGGCGAACTTCAGTCCAGTTGCGGCTTCCGCTTTCAGGACATGCGATTTCACATTCTTCAATAAGAGCTTTAAGGCCTTCTAGATCGCTGTTTTCAAGAGCAGCTTTCATCTTGCCTTCAACCGCATTGATTTTCTCTTGATTGCGGAGAACGTTGGGGTTAGTAGCGCGGAATTGAGTTTCGTCAAAAGCATCGCCGAATTTGGCTTTTGCTTTTTCGATGTCTTTATCAATTTTCGCATCAATTTTCTTGATGTAATCTTCAAGAAGAACGTCAGCGCGATATCTTTTCTTAGAATCTTTATTGTCAATCAACGGGTCGTTGAACGCATCCACGTGACCGCTTGCTTTCCATGTGGTAGGGTGCATGAAGATCGCAGCGTCGATACCCACGATGTTCTGATGCATACGCGTCATCGCGGTCCACCAGTAGTTTTTGATATTGGCTTTCAACTCCGAGCCATACTGACCGTAATCGTATGTAGCAGAAAGTCCATCATAAATTTCGCTCGAAGGAAATACAAATCCGTATTCTTTGGCGTGAGCAATTACTTTTTTGAGTTTATCGTCGGTGTTTTGCATGAGATTGCAAATATAAACTAGAACAGTTAATGGTAGGGCTATTTGTGCGCGGTCCACGGACGGCACAAGCCTCATCTCGACAGGCTCGATGCAGCGCTCGACTACGTTGCGAATTGACTCGCTAAACGCTCATCAATTCTCAACTACGCTCGGGGACCGATTCATCACCCACATTTTGAAAAACACGCGCCGGTCCTCGAGCGTAGCATTGACAAGCCTTTAGGCGAAGGCAATGCGGAGTCGAGAGGCTGGTGCCGACCGTGGGCCGCACTTTTTGCGTCTGCCGTCGAGCCGTTGCAGCGGCCTTAAAGAAATCTCCCAAGTGGACACCAGGCACAATAGACGGTAAGAGCGTAAGGCAGCGAATGATGCTGCCGGTGGTATTTGTTTTGGACTAAGGTGCTAGAGCAGTAAAGTGCAATAATCAATGTTGTTTCATAAACGATGAAACGGTTATGTTGTGAAAAAAAAAGTCGGAACTCTTCTGAGTCCGACTTTAATATTTTGTTCTAATAAAATTGTTGGCTTATGCCAGCAACGATAGATTAGATAAGTGTTCCTTCTTTTTGTGCTTTTGCGTTGAAGCGCTTTTGCATGCGCAACCAAATGAAAAGTCCTACGAAACCGCCAATAATGCAAACGATATTAAACCAATGAGTCATTGGCTCAAGGATATTATCGAAAGTCCATTGAAGTGCTTCCACGATTGGGTTTAGAATGCTCTGAAGATTCATAGTTGGTAAAATTGTGAGGCAAATTTATGAAGAGAGAGCCAAAGTAGCACGTTCTTCCATCATTTTTGTAGCGAAATGATTTTACGACAGTTCTCCTCACGACAACCATACTTGCTTTTGGCGGTGCCATTATTGGTTCTGGGCACTCTATTTCCCGCAGCCCAATTAGGGTTGCTCAGTTTTGGCTATGCCGACTTCCCTCTAGACGATGCCTTAGGCATGGTCATGCCATTTGCGTGGTACGGGGTGTCAATCGCAGCCATTTTGATCATTATTGGTGCTCTGGTGAGCAACATAGTTTTCAACAGGCACGAGTTTCATATGGCACCATCCTATGTGCCCGCTTTGATCTATGCGACTGTGGCTGTGGCACTTTGTCTTATTCGATGCTCCATTCCTGCTCTTGCAGCCAACGTTGCCGTGATTTTGGGAATGAATCGATACTTGGAAGTCTTCAGACAGTCAAAAGCTTTATCAGCTTATTTCATTGCTGGTTTTTGGATGGGTGTGGGTGCGTTATTGTTCCCTCCTTACTTGATTTTGTCCGCAGGGATGATTGTTTCCATTATAAACACTCGATCATTCAATTGGCGTGAGCAGCTATTGCCTCTTCTCGCATTCGTGTCGCCATTCATCTATTGGTGGGTCTATAAATTCTGGAATAATGAATTGAACGATTTGGTATTATTTAGAAAAATATACTCGTTCGACCCACCGAAAGGTCCAGACTGGAACGACTGGTGGACGAGATCATACGGCATTGTCATAGCCGTTTCATTCGTTATGGCTCTTAGGAGTTTTATATTCTT
>CALRZB010000259.1:0-3162 GCA_943372555.1 Chryseobacterium gleum
ATGGCATCTTCTTTCGTAATGGACTTCTCTAACTTCTCGCTTTACTTCGCTACTTCTGGTAGCATTAATGTAAGCGGCGGATCTATGACTTTCAATGGTGAGTATCTTGCTATTGAAGATTTATTCCTAGATTTCCTTGAGGATAACCAAGAAGATCCTGAGGTTAATATAGTTTCTGGTTACGGAACAATGGGTTGTAACTAATCCAACGAAATAAACTTTTTAAAAGCCCTCTCGCGAAAGCGAGGGGGTTTTTTATTTTCTCCTCCTAAAGGAAGCCTCAATAAATAAAGTAGCCATAATTAGACTAGCACCTAAATAGAAATATGGACTCATGTATTCATCCTCTCCATAAAGGAATAATGCAAAAGCAATGGTGTAAACAGGTTCAAGATTGATTGTAAGGGCGCATGTGAAGGGTGAAAGCACTTTCATCACATCTATACTCTTCACAAAGGCAAAAGACGTGGCAACAACCCCTAAAATCAATAATAAAGCAACGTCTCTCCATGACATGACAAACAAATCAGTAAGCGACCTGTCATTAGCCCCTGATGAGTTGGTAATAACGAGATATAATGCAACACCCAAAAGCCCAAAAAGCATTTCATAGAACGCAATTTTTATTGGCTGATGCGATTTTACAAGTAATGAATTATAACTACTGAAAATAGCGGCAAATAGAGCTGCACAAAGGGATAAGGTGATACCCCATGTTTTGTCTGGCTCAAATTTGAAGATGATTGTCAATCCGCCAATCACCATAATCCCTAACAAAAGCTCACGCCAATCGAAGGCTGTTCTTCTAATTAATGGAGCAACTATCGCCACAAAAAAAGAAGTTGTACTCAGCACTGCGAGGGCTGTCGAAACATTAGAGACTTTAATACTTTCAAAAAAACAAATCCAATGCGCTGCAGTAAATAATCCTACTCCAACAAATGCAAGAAGTTCCTTGCTGTTCGTTCTTAATGAAGTTTTAGAAAAAAAGGCCCATATACCTGTTGCCGCCGTGGCAATTGACATACGCCAAAAGACAAGAAAATCAGAATCCAGGCTAATCTCTTTTCCTAAGATTCCTGTAAAGCCCCAAATAAAAACTATAAAATGAAGAAGTACAATCGCTTCTCTATAGCTGGGTGCTGTTTTTATCATGTGTCGATTGAGGATTGTTTTCAATATGATCATCGGGAGCATCAATCTCAACAATTCCTCCACTTACAACGTACTTCATTATATCCACAGAACTCCTATCTATCTTTTTTACATTTCTTCTTGGTACCACAACCAGATGCCCTGAGAAACTGTATGACATTGGCATATAAACTCCAATCTTTCCCTCTTGATCATCACCTAACTCTTTCAAATCTTCGTCAGTAACGAAGCCTATCATCTCCACTTCAGACGATGGGTTCAATTTGACCAAGACAGGTTTATTGAACATTTTCTTGCTACCCACAAAAGCATTCATCAAATCTCGGATACTTTTATACATCGGTATCTTATCCAACCATTTGGCCATTCTTACTTTCAATGGTTCGCTTATCAGCTTTGCCCACAAAAATCCAATAGCAAGCAGGACAAATAGTAAAATTAAAATCCCTAATGGAGAAATGTCGTGACCTACCAATTCCTTTTCACTTGCTGTCATATCTGATTCCATGATCGTATTAACAGGAATACTCAGGATGACAAGAACTTTATAAATAATGTATACTACAATGACGATTGGCACTGTGACCAATACGCCATTGAGTATGTATCCTATTAATTTTCTCATTCTTTAATCAAACGAATCTCGCTTGAGAAATTATCACCTTTAATAAAGGCTGTGTATAAGCCTGCTTGAAAAGAAGCAAGTGTAATATTCATTTGTGTAGTATTCGCATTCATTTCACTGAATACGCAGCGACCAGCAATATCAAAAATCTGAACCGACAACATTATTTTTTCAGATGAAATTATCAAATTCTCTGCAGTCGGATTTGGATATGCAACTATTGAAATTTCGTTCAATTCATCCACACCTACATAAGAAACATCAACTGTTGTGGTAGCGATATCAACGCAACCGAGAGCACTTGTTGCAGTTAGTGTAATTGTTACATCAGCCACGCCGCTCAAAAATTCGTATGTATAATCGATAGTTGTAACTTCACCAGTAGCGGTATTTCCGTCGCCAAAACTCCATTCATAGCTAGTTGCACCTAGACTAGAATTTGTAACATCCACGGTCGTTCCTGCATCTCCAAACTGAATGGTAGTAGGCACTTCAAATGAGGCTGCAACTTGATTGGTAATGTCTTCGAAATAACGAGGTATGATTATATAATCCGAATCAAACGGTGAAGACATATCGTTTTGTTCAACGATTCCCGTTACTGTAAAATGTCCTTCGATTAAATCTGCAGGGAACAACTCAGTGTCGCCATCAATCAACATCGGAATACTGTTCACTCCATCAGCAACATTGACAGTGAATGCACTTCCGAAATTTGTCCAAGAACCAGGATTAGAAATAAACACACACTCAAATGTAACAAGATGGGATTCATTGGCTTCAGTCAATGATGTGATTGCAGCAGGAGTTTCCAATTCATGTCCACCATCAATCAATGTGATATAATCAGGTCTGATTTCCGCTTGTCCATTGAATTGAGTTAAATAACCACCCACATGAACGCTATCCCCTTCTTGCACAGAATATCCAAGATTCGCATCTGGTTTGAAAACCTTGATACCATCAGTAGGATCTATGATGTGGAAATGAACTCCACTTGCATTGAAGTTGATTGTATGAACAACACCTCTTAATTCACAATACAAATCGAGGTTATTCATCACGCCATCTGCATTCGCATTTGTAGCTTCTTCAATCGTAAGAACAGGATAAGACTGATCATTAGGCTCAATGGTAATGGTCATTTCAGATGAAATGAAATCTACTTCTGCTAGAGATGAAAGCAACAACGAGAAATACTCTGCATTGTCTTCCTCCAATTCATCATTTACAATTTGAATAGTTACGTATTGAATAGAGTTTCCTGCTGGGAAAGAAACAGCTACAGGCCCGTCGTTGATATAGTCATCTGGACTGATGGCTGAACCATCGACAAAATTCAATTCAATTTCCACAGCATTCGCAATGTTGTATGCTTGAAT
>CALRZB010000260.1:0-3126 GCA_943372555.1 Chryseobacterium gleum
AATAAATGGCGACTTCCCTCTACAGTGGCTGAATCAAATTCGCATCATGTCATGTTGTGCGATAGCGATGAAGAGGATGGAGCATATCACACCAACTTTCAACTCAGTGCAAACGGTGAGGTTATTTATCTAATAAAAATTCAAGAAAACGCTTTCAGAGTAGTAGATGCTATTGAAATTCCAGCCCTACTCCCCGACTACTCATACGGCAGAGCAACAGACGGTGCATTAAACTGGGTGGTCTTCGATGATCCCACGCCCTACTCTCCAAATGGATTGGTGGGCATTGGAGAATTCGAAAATCAGAATCTTACCTTCTATCCCAATCCGGCAGCAGAATCAATTCACTTCTCTAAAAAACTAGATAGAATAAGCCTTACAGATACTCAGGGTAGAAATATTGGAACCTGGTTTAATACCTCAAGCGTAGATGTTTCATGCCTTTCATCTGGGCTATATTTGATGAAGGCGGATTCAGAAACTTTCAGACTCGTTATTAGCCGATAAATAAGCTACATTTGCACCCGCTTTTTTATTTTGAATCTCAAGTCTCACATACGCCCTCAGATTTTCAAGACCATCGGTAAATGCGCTGCGGAATTGGATGTTGAAGTTTATGCTATCGGTGGTATGGTGCGTGATATTCTGCTCAAAAGACCAAACAAGGATTTTGATTTTGTGACCAATGGAGATGGAATCGCACTCGCTCAAGCAGTTGCGAATAAGCTTGGTGTCAATAGAATCAATGTTTTCAAAAACTTCGGAACAGCACATTTTAAGTTTGCCGATTTCGATCTTGAATTTGTTGGTGCCCGCAAAGAATCATACAGTCAAGAATCTCGTAAGCCTTACGTTGCACCTGGTTCGCTTACTGACGATCAAAACCGTAGAGATTTTACAATAAATGCCATGGCAATCTCTCTCCAAGAAAGTTCTTTTGGAGAATTGATAGACCCATTCAATGGTGTTCAAGATCTTTATTCAAAAACGATTCGCACACCACTAGACCCAGACATTACGTTTAGCGATGATCCATTGCGCATGTTTAGAGCAATTCGCTTTGCAACGCAATTGGGTTTCAATATTGAAAAAACAAGTTATGATGCCATTCGAAAAAATGCGCATCGCATCGATATTATTAGCACCGAGCGTATATCCACGGAAGTCAACAAAATGATTGCTTCGAAAAGACCTAGCAAGGGATTTCGAATGATGTTTGACACAGGCCTTCTCCATCGCTTCTTTCCTGAAATGGTAAAATTACATGGAACAGAAAAAATCGACGGGCTTACTCACAAAGACAATTTCTTTCATACGCTTCAAGTATTAGACAATCTAGCAGAAACCTCAGACAACCTTTGGTTGCGATGGTCTGCCATCCTTCATGATATCGCGAAGCCTCCAACCAAACGCTTTGAACCAGGCATTGGATGGACATTTCACGGACATGAAGATCTTGGAGCCCGCTGGGTGCCTAAGATTTTTGCCCGTATGAAACTGCCGTTGGATCATCAAATGAAATATGTTCAGAAGATGGTGCAACTTCATCTGCGTCCAATCGCTCTTACTAAAGAAGAAATTACAGATAGTGCCATCAGAAGATTACTTTTTGAAACTGGTGATGATATCGATGATTTGATGCTGCTTTGCAAGGCAGACATCACCTCTAAGAATGAAGCTAAGGTGCAGCGCTATTTGAGCAACTACGAACTTGTAAAGCTCAAGTTAGAAGAAGTTGAAAAGAAAGATCATATTCGCAATTTCCAACCTCCCATCAGCGGCGAAATGATCATGACCACTTTCGGTATCACTCCCGGAAGAGAAGTTGGTATTATTAAGAATGCCATTAAAGATGCCATTCTCGACGGTGTAATACACAACGAATACGACGATGCATATCAATTTATGCTAACTGAAGCCAACAAATTAGGCCTTCAAAAGGTGGGGTAATTTTTTATGTGATTGGTATCACACTTATAACAGCTAGACGACTTATTTTTGTAATATGAAAAAGCTATTCACGCTACTCTTTGCGGCAGCATCAATCCTTGCTTATTCGCAGGGCTATCAAAATGCTACCGCATCATACGGAATCAATGTTCTAAATACCGGAGCTATTTCGTTTGGAGCAGGCACAAGTTTCTATGATTTTAATAACGACGGGCTTGATGACCTTACCTATTGCACATCTTCAGATTCTATTGTTTTTTTCATTAGCGAAGGCGACTCTTTCACGAGAGTCGAAATACTTGGCAATACTGTCGATGCGAAACAACCAACTTGGGTTGATTATGACAACGATGGAGACGCCGACTTGATGGTCACAAAAAGAAACAGTGGAACCAAACTATACAGAAATGACGGTTGGCCAAATTTTACAGATGTAACGGACAACCTCAATATGCCTATGGTCGTTGGTGTAAATTCATTCGGCAATGCTTGGGCTGATTACGACAAAGACGGTGACCTCGATGTTTATATCTGTAATAGAAACATCAATGAGGTGACGAATTGGCTTTGCAAAAACAACGGCGATGGCACATTCCAACAAGTGGCAAATGAAGCTGGTGTTTCAAATACCGATAACTATTGTTTCCAAGCAGTGTGGTGCGATTTTAATAACGACACTTGGTTGGACCTCTATGTGGCGAATGACTTAAATACAGGCAACACCATGTTTTATAACAATGGGAATGGTACATTTCAAGAAGTCAGTGTTGCCACAAATACCAACTTGTCAATTGAAGCGATGTGCATAAACGTAGGAGATTATGACAACGATAATGATTTTGATATCTATGTTGCCAACATTGCTACGGGAAATTTTTTGTTGCAAAATGATGGAACAGGTGTTTTCACCAATGTTGCAGCCGCAGCAGGATTATCAGTGAATATGATGACTTGGGGAACTCAATGGGTGGACTTTGATAACGATACCGACCTCGATATTCACATGGTAACTACTAATGGCGGAAATAATCAAAATCCATTCTATGTAAATAATGGAGATGGCACTTTCACGCTTGCAAATGAGCTAGGATTTGCAGGAGATGCTACAAACGCATACGGCAATGCCATAGGTGATTTCAACAATGATGGATTCTATGATATCACACACACAACTGT
>CALRZB010000261.1:0-3117 GCA_943372555.1 Chryseobacterium gleum
ATCAAGTTCACAGTTAGTGGACCTCAAATAGGCGGAGCAACAAGTGGAATCAATTTCGATCCACGAGATCCTCGTAAGCGTGAAGTTCTTGAAAGATGGTATGCTGCTGTAGCTCCATTGTTGAAGAACTATTACGGTACTGGTGGTGATTTGAACGTGGATGAAATCCATGAGGTTATTCCAATTACCGAGGAGTGTGGTGTTTGGCATCCACAAGAGGGTGTATTTACAGGTCACTTCCACCCAACAGAAGCTCAAAAAGTAAAGCGCATTGGAAACTTACGTTTGGGTGTAGTGAAAGTGTTGGAAGATCAAAAATACTCTCCAAGTGTGGCTATGAAATACAAAGTAGCCGATATGATTACTGGTTTTGGTGTGGCAGAAAGTGTTCGTCACTACTACAATTTGTGGGGTGGTGGAATGAAGGATAAAAAGGTAATTGTGCAAGGATGGGGCAATGTGGGTGCTGCTGCAGCGTATTACATGAGCCAAGAGGGAGCGAAGATTGTGGGGATCATTGATAGAGTTGGTGGAATCATTCAGCCTGAAGGAATTCCCTTTGAAGAGGTAAAATCCCTCTTTATCAATCGTGAGAGCAATACTTTGGTGTCGGATAAGTTGATTTCTTTCGACGAAGTGAACGCTAAGATTTGGGATGTTGAGGCAGATGTATTCTTGCCTTGCGCCGCTTCACGACTGGTGACGCTGGATCAAGTAGAAAGAATGATTAATGCGGGAGTTAAAGTGGTAGCTTGCGGTGCGAATGTTCCTTTTGCAGATGCACAAATATTCTACGGACCAATCGCGGAGAAAGTAGATGCGCAGATTAGCTTGATTCCAGACTTTATAGCTAATTGTGGAATGGCTCGTGTGTTTGCTTATTTGATGAGCAATGGTGATGTAGATTTGAGTGATAAAGGAATTTTTGAAGACACATCTGAAACGATTTTAAGAGCGTTACAGAATGTTCATGCGAATAGAAAAGAAACAAATGAGATTGCGAAAACAGCTTTTGAGATTGCATTGAAAAAGCTTGTTTAATCAATTGAATAGATAGATTTAGATTTAGATTATGATTTTATTACAAGCCGACCCAATAGCTCCATCGTTAGATGTGATTGCTTTATTGATGAAAGGTGGAATCGTTATGGCGGTTTTGATCGTTTTATCAATGTTAGCGCTCATCGTTATTATGGAGCGTCTTTTGTTTTTTGGAAAAAACATGAAATCAAGCGATGCAAAATTGCAAAAGTTGGCAACATTGATTTCTTCAGGTAAATCTGCGGAGGCTCAGGATCTTTGTGCTTCTGAAAAAAACAGTTGGGGTCGTGTGTTTACCTACGCTGCAATGGGCGATGCTTCTAATCCCGCTGAGATTGATAAATTGATGGAAGATGCCGCCAACATTGAAGTAGGAAGACTGGAAAAAGGGTTAACTTATTTATCAATGATTGCAGGTCTTGCTCCATTGCTCGGTTTTATCGGAACAATCATCGGGGTAATCAATATCTTCTTTAGCATTTCTGTTTCTAAGGATATCAGCATTGGTGTTATTTCAGAAGGACTTTATCAAAAGATGGTTTCTTCTGCAGCAGGTCTTGTTGTCGGTATTATCGCTTTTTCAGCATATCATTTGCTTCAAAATTCAATCGACGGTTACGTCGGTAAATTGCAGGAACAGGCTTTGGCTTTGAGAATGGCATTGACTAAGAAAAAATAATCGATAATGAAAATTAACAGAAGAAGAAAATCAGGCGCTGAAGTGAGTACACACTCACTCAACGATATCATGTTTTTTCTTTTGCTTTTTTTCTTGATTATTTCGACGATGGCCAATCCCAATGTGATTAAAGTTTTGCTTCCAGAAGCAGCGGACAATCAAGAGAAGGAAGCTAAGAAAAATGTGCAGTTGACGGTTGATGCGAATAAAGCGTATTATCTCGATGGGGAGACCATCACGTTAGAGCAACTCGAGATTCGACTCGAGGCTATACACAAGACAGATCCAGAGGCGACTTGTGCAATCAATATTGATAGAACATTATCTGTTCAGGATTTGGTTGATGTGATGCAAATCGGTTCTCGACACGATATAAAAATGTACCTCAAGACGGGTAAGCCGTCCTAAAACCTTCATTATGGAAATTGCTATTCTCGCCGTATTCATAATCGGCTACATTGCTATTGCAACAGAACATTCAATTAAGATTGATAAAGCTGCTTCGGCCCTATTGACGGGTGTTTTGTGCTGGTCTATCCTTGTTGTTGGTGCCCACGCAGTTCCCGATCATTTGCTCGGTTATTTCGATCAATTGAAAAGTTTTTTGAAAGTTACAGAAGGCACTGATTTAACGATGGCGGAGTTCTTTGATCATCGTTTACTTCATCATTTGCAAGAAATAGCAGGAATTCTATTGTTCTTGATGGGTGCTATGACGATTGTAGAAATTGTAGATGCGCATGAAGGATTCAAAGTAATTACGGATCGCATTAATTCAAAGAATAAAGTGAAGTTACTTTGGATTCTTGGATTAATTACGTTTTTCCTTTCTGCTGCGCTGGATAATTTGACAACAGCAATTGTGATGGTTAGTTTGTCTAGAAAATTAATTGCAGATCAAAAGACACGTTGGTTTTTTGGAGGGATGATTATAATTGCTGCTAACGCAGGTGGCGCGTGGTCTCCAATCGGCGACGTAACAACTACTATGCTTTGGATTGGAAAACAAATTACTAGTGGTAGTATTATTAAAGAAATATTCTTGTGTAGTTTGATCAATCTTGTTTTGCCATTAACTGTTCTTTCTTTCGTTTTGAAAGGCAATATTGAACGACCAAAAGAATCAGAAAAAAGTGGTGACGGCGTAAATCAACGCCAGCGTTCGCTTGCTTTTATTTTGGGTGTCGGAGGTTTGTTGTTTGTCCCTGTTTTTAAAAGCATCACGCACCTGCCTCCATTTATGGGAATCATGTTTAGCTTGGGTGTTGTGTGGCTTGCAACAGAGCTTATGCATGGGAAAAAATTGGATGAGGAAAAAAAGAAGTACAGCGCTTTGCACGCACTTCGTAAAATCGACATGCCTTCCGTATTGTTCTTCTTGGGAATTCTTCTCGCGG
>CALRZB010000262.1:0-3071 GCA_943372555.1 Chryseobacterium gleum
ATGACAGTAGCTTTTGACAATGGCGGAACATCAATAACGTCTCCTTCCACTAAATTCCCCTTTTTAGCTATGGCAAGCAAAACGGCAACCCGCGCTGGATGTCCTATCGCCCTTGTGTAGTGAGCCAATTCTTGTTCTAATATTCCAAATTGATCTGTCAAAATAATATCGTTTAATGCGATGGCAAATGAATGGCACACTTGTTCAGTTAATATGAATCATTTGTTAAGGTTTGATGAATGGAAAAAATTTAATATTGCAATTAACTTTACATTTGAGCATGGCTTACAAAGAAGTTATTGATTGGCTTTCAAATCATTTATTGACTTGCCCAATGAAAGCATCCACCGGGATAGATTGTCCTGGATGCGGAATGCAACGTGCCATTATTAAGCTTCTTCAAGGAGATATTGAAGGCAGCATACAAATGAATCCTTCAGCATTACCAATTATGTTTATGTTGATTTTTCTTGCACTCCATTTGAAGTTTCAGTTCAAGCATGGAGCCAGAATAATCACTTTTCTTTTCATTCTCTCCTCAGTCATTATAATAGTCAACTATATTTTGAAATTGTCAAACGGCTCCGCGTTTACCGTCCATCATTGAAAGCAAGACATTGAAACAAATTCTGTGTGGCTCACTTTAAAATTCACACTATATATGCAATCTCACTAACACTAGAAATATGGAAACATTAGAACAAAACATTCAGCCTCAAATCCCTATCCCTAATTCAACAGCAATTCTTGTACTTGGAATACTTTCTATCCCTTGTTGCTGCTGTGTAAATGGACTTGTTGGACTTATCCTTGGCATTATTGCTTTAGTGCTTTATGGCAAGGCAATTGGCCTTTATAATGCAAATAAAGATGTATACACAGACAAGTCTTTGAGTAACTTGAATGCAGGTAGAATCTGCGCAATTATTGGGACAATATTCAGTGCATTGATGGTGCTTTTTGCGATTTATATGATTTCCACCATCGGTTGGGAAACTATGAATGACCCTGAAAAGATGAAAGAATGGATTGAAAGTTTTCAGAATTAAGAAAATTAAGTCTCACTTCGGTGAGACTTTTTTTTGATATCTCTCATAAACAGTGCAATAACTTGAATTTGTATATCCAATAAAGGCTCTAACTTTGGCGTGGTGATTCAATAAACAATCATGCAGATACAGACTCCCTACATTCCCCAAAATAAAGTACGCGTTGTAACCGCGGCTTCATTATTCGACGGCCACGATGCCGCGATCAATATCATGCGCCGTATCATCCAATCTACAGGTTGCGAAGTGATTCATCTTGGTCATGATCGCTCCGCTGAAGAAGTGGTCAACTGTGCTATACAAGAAGACGCTCAGGCTATCGCTATTACAAGCTATCAAGGCGGTCACGTGGAGTATTTCAAATACATGCATGATCTTCTTAAAGAAAAAGGCGCAGGTCATATCCGTATATTCGGTGGTGGCGGTGGTACCATTCTTCCTGAAGAAATAGACGAATTACAGAAATATGGCATCACCCGCATTTATCATCCTGATGATGGAAGATCTATGGGACTGCAAGGAATGATCAACGACTTAGTTTCAAAGTCGGATTATGCTGTTGGTGAAAAACTGAATGGGGAATTGGCGCATCTATCTGTTAATGATCACGGATCAATAGCCCGATTGATTAGTGCTGCAGAAAATTTCCCAGACTCACATAGACTCGAACTTCAAAAGATAGAAGAACAAGCGAAGAAATCACATGTTCCTGTGCTCGGAATAACGGGCACTGGTGGAGCTGGTAAATCTTCAATGGTTGATGAGCTGGTAAGAAGATTCCTAATTGATTTCCCTGAAAAAAATATTGGAATTATAAGCGTTGACCCTTCAAAACGCAAAACAGGTGGCGCTCTCCTTGGCGATCGTATTCGTATGAATGCAATCAAAGACTCGAGAGTGTATATGCGCTCTTTGGCTACAAGACAATCTAATCTTGCATTGAGCAAGCACGTCGCAGAAGCTGTTATGATTCTAAAGGCAGCAAAATTTGATTTGATAATTCTAGAGACTTCTGGAATTGGTCAAAGCGATACTGAAATCATGGACCACAGCGATGTGGCTCTTTACCTTATGACGCCAGAGTTTGGTGCTGCAACCCAACTTGAAAAAATCGATATGCTCGATTTTGCTGATGTCGTTGCAATCAACAAATTTGACAAGCGTGGAGCGTTAGATGCTTTGCGTGATGTAAAAAAGCAATATCGACGCAACCACAATTTGTGGGATGCTGAAGATGATACATTACCAGTTGTAGGCACAATAGCATCTCAATTCAACGATCCTGGTACCAATGAACTTTACAAAAAGTTGATGGACAAAATCGTTGAAAAAACAGGTGCTGATCTTAAATCCAATTTTCACATTACGAGTGAAATGAGCGAAAAGATCTACATCATTCCACCAAATAGAACACGCTACTTGAGCGAGATTTCTGAAACCATCCGTGGCTATGATGAGTGGGTTATCAAACAAAGAGAAGTGGCTGAAAAGATGTATGGTCTGAATACCAGCATTCTACATTTCGAAACTCTTCTTTCTTCAAACCCGAAAGACAAAGAAAATTTAGAAATGACTTTGAATGTGCTTAAAGGCTCATTCGACAGAATAAAGTTGGACCTTGATCCGCACAATTGGGAAGTCATTCAGACATGGGAAGCAAAGAAAAAGCTCTACACAGACGCGGAATACAAATTCCAAGTGCGTGATAAAGTTTTGAAAATACAAACACATTCCGAAAGTCTTTCTCATACGTTGATTCCAAAAGTATCTCTTCCTAAATATCATTCTTGGAGCGATATTCTTGGCTGGGTTCTTCAAGACAACGTGCCTGGCGAATTCCCATACACGAGTGGTATCTACCCTTTCAAACGCGAAGGAGAAGATCCCACACGTATGTTTGCTGGAGAAGGCGGACCAGAGAGAACAAATAGACGTTTTCACTATGTGAGTCTTGCGATGCCTGCAAAACGTTTGAGTACAGCATTTGACTCGGTTACTCTTTACGGAAATGACCCTGCATAC
>CALRZB010000263.1:0-3066 GCA_943372555.1 Chryseobacterium gleum
GTTAGATCAAATGATTTATCATGCCCAAAGCGTTGTTCGCGCAGCGAAAAGAAGCTTGGTTGTAGTCGACATGCCTTTCGGAAGCTATCAAGGAAACTCCAAAGAGGCCTTGAATTCTGCCATCCGAATCATGAAAGAAACAGGGGGACACGCAGTGAAGTTGGAAGGTGGGGAGGAAATTAAAGATTCTATTCAACGAATTCTTACTGCTGGAATTCCAGTAATGGGACATTTAGGATTGACACCACAAAGCATTTACAAATTCGGAACATATCAAGTTAGAGCGAAAGAACAAGAAGAAGCTGATCGACTCTTAAGCGATGCAAAACTTTTAGACGAGTCTGGATGTTTTGCTATTGTATTGGAGAAAATACCGGCTGCTTTGGCTGCTCAAGTTGCTAAAAGTGTTACCGTACCAGTTATTGGTATTGGCGCAGGTGGCGATGTAGACGGGCAAGTTCTAGTTGTGCATGATATGCTTGGAATTACGCAAGAGTTTTCTCCTCGTTTTTTGCGCAGATATCTTAATGCTGGCGAGCAAATGATTAGCGCTGTAGAACAATACGTGGCTGATGTCAAAAGCTCAGACTTCCCTAGTAAGTCAGAGCAGTATTAATTTTTTTTTAACCGAAGCGATCAATCACTGATCGCATAAACAAGACAAGTGATGGATAACAAAGAACCCAATTACACCAAGCGTGAATGGATCACGGTTCCTAAGGAACCGATTGTCATGAGCACCGTAGATAATTTGCGAGTTCTTTATGAAGACAATCACATTATCGCAATAAACAAAAGGAATTCCGATATCATTCAAAGTGACATTTCAGGAGATACCACTCTGTGCGACGTAGTTAAAGGGTATGTGAAGTGGAAATACAACAAACCTGGTTTAGCATTTATCGGAACAGTTCATCGTCTTGACCGTCCGGTAAGCGGAATTGTTTTGTACGCTCGCACAACCAAAGCACTCAACCGTCTTTCCAATATGTTTAAGTATCGCGAGGTACAAAAAACCTATTGGGCTGTGATTAAAGGTGTGCCTGAAGAGCCAGAAGGAACAGTAGTTAACTACCTCTGGAAAGATGAAAAGCAAAACAAGACATTCACCTACAACGAGCCTGCTGGCAATCGTAAAGAGTCCGAATTGAGTTATAAAATGATTGGTACCGGCGATAATTACAACTTCATTGAAGTGTATCCAAAAACAGGTCGTCACCATCAAATTCGCGCCACACTTGCGAGTCTTGGGTGTCCAATCAAAGGAGACATTAAATACGGAAGTCGCAGAACAAATGAGAATGCAAGCATCCATTTGCATGCACGAAAAATCGAGTTTATTCACCCAGTAAAGAAGAATCTTATTACCATTGTAGCTCCTCCACCGGAGGATATCCTTTGGGATGAATTTTTGAAAATTTCGATGGGATTAGAGAACAAATTCTGATTTGAAGAATTTAAGAATACACGAAAGGCAACTTTCATCACACAAAAGAAATAATGGCATAAGGTATATTTGCCAAAGCTTATAAAGAATAAGAAATGAACGAAGCAAAAGAACACGTAAAATGCCTCATCGTAGGCAGCGGACCTGCAGGATATACTGCAGCAATTTATGCAGCGCGCGCTGACATGAAACCTGTTATGTACCTCGGTATGCAACCAGGTGGACAATTAATGGACACTACAGAGGTAGATAACTTCCCAGGCTATCCTGATGGAGTGAATGGTCCAAAAATGATGGAAGACTTGATGAATCAAGCAAAAAGATTCGAAACAGATGTCAGAACAGGTTTCATAACGAAAGTTGATTTTTCTGGATCAAAGCATTACGTAGAAATCGACAATGGAAAACATTCTGTTTCCGCTGACTCTATTATAATTTCAACCGGAGCCTCTGCAAAATGGTTAGGTCTTCCAAGCGAAACTCGTCTTCGTGAGATGGGCGGTGGAGTAAGTGCTTGCGCGGTTTGTGATGGTTTCTTCTATCGCAATCAAGATGTAGCAATCGTTGGTGCAGGTGATACTGCAGCTGAAGAAGCTACATACCTTGCTAAGCTTTGTAAAAAAGTCTATATGATTGTAAGAAGTGACAAAATGCGCGCTTCAAAAGCAATGCAACACCGTGTAACGGAAACTCCAAACATCGAAATATTGTGGAATTCAAGCACTAAAGAAATCTTGGGCGAAACAGGTGTTGAAGGTGCAATCTTCGTCAACACAGACGGCGTTGAACGCAAAGTGGATATCACTGGTTTCTTCGTGGCAATTGGTCACAAACCAAATACAGATGTATTCAAACCATTCATCAATATGGATGAAACAGGATATATTTTGAATGTACCGGGCTCTTCTAAAACAAATGTTGAAGGAGTATTTGTAGCTGGCGATGCTGCTGACAAAACATACCGACAAGCGATCACTGCTGCTGGCACTGGTTGCATGGCTGCACTCGATGCGGAACGATATTTGGCATCAAAAGGAATCCATTGATTTTGATATGACTCTATCAAGAATAAATATGAAAAAGTCAGTGCTCTCACTGGCTTTTTCTTTTTCCATCCTTTTCACCCTTGGTCAAACAATTACCAAAGATGAATTACTTGGAAAAATAAATCCAGCGAAGCACACAGATTTCGCGCTAATTCAATCCGTGCATACTACCAAAGCAAATATTTATTTGCGCAAGGCTACCTATGATAGCTTTATCAAAATGTATGATGCAGCTTTGAAGGATGGCGTAAAACTCACAATCATTAGTGCTACACGTAATTTCGATGCCCAAAAAGCCATTTGGGAAAAGAAATGGCTACGTCCACAGTACAAAGGGAAATCAGACGTGGAAAAGGCTTCAGATATCATGAAGTATAGCAGCATGCCTGGAACGTCTCGTCACCATTGGGGAACAGACATCGACATGAACTCTCTCGAGAACTCTTACTTCGCTTCTGGTGAGGGAAAAAAAATGGACGAGTGGCTGGTAAAGAATGCAGCAACATATGGATTCTATCAAACCTATACTTCCAAGTCTAATGGAAGAACTGGGTATGAAGAAGAGAAATGGCA
>CALRZB010000264.1:0-3040 GCA_943372555.1 Chryseobacterium gleum
AAAAAGAAACGCCTCACAATTGTGGGGCGTTTTTTTTTACTCAAAACTATCTACCCCTAGGTCAGCTTTCAATGCTTGAATATCTGCATAATCAAAGGGACCCCCAACCAAGTCAACAAGCCTAAAACAGGCATTCCAACAAAAATCAAAAACAGTTTGTTATAGGCTAATTTATCCAGGTTCTTCATTTCCTTTTCCAATCGAATCAACTTAAACTCCATTGCCTTCTGTTTTAAGATTAATATGAAATAATAACCTTCAGCCTTGACTCCACATTCCTTTCCTGCAATGTGGCAGGAACAAAGCTCCGAATCTCTTTCATAGCAAGCAATACAGAAGCTTCTAACTCCTCATGCCCCGTTTCATTTCTTTCTATTCTAACATCTTGCACAAAGCCATTGGCATCAAGTAAAAATGAAACTTCCATGCGACCGAACAAACATTCGGTATTCAAATCTTTTGGATAAATTGTGTTCTTTTTTATTTCTAATATTAATGCCTCCAGACCAGCTGAGTAATAAGGAATTGTAGAAATCTCAAACTCTGTTTTATCCTCTGCAGCTCTCGGCGCTACGTCAAATTCATTCTTATAAAAAAATTCTTTCAGCACTCTCACCTCTTCCTGCACTTCGAGCTTTTTCTTCCATTCACTTCCCTCCTTTTTCTCCCAACCATCGGGACCATTCTCGTAAATACAATAATCCAATATCTCATTATTGTAAAGCAATACCTGCCAACACGAATTACCAAAACCACCCAAACTAGTATAGTAAACAGGTGATAATACTGCAGGATTTTTTACCGGAAATTTCTCCAATCGATCGTTCGAAACCTTCATCACCGTGGACTTTGGAGGATCAACCACTTCCAAAACATTGTAATGAAAATGACGCAAACTATCTTCATAGAATTCAGAAAATCCCGCTGTGCGATCTGCCATTTTTAAACCGCAATAATCACTTCCTCTCACTTCAAAAATATAGTCGGCCTTGCTCGGAAATTTCTCAAAATCCATATAAGCTAAATTCAATTCTTTCGAATTAAGATTAACCACAAAGCGTCCTTCCCTCAATTGATAGAACGTTTCTTTCGAATGATTCAACACCGATGAAACCAACACAATTGACCTATCATTTCCAAAATAATTAAAATCAAAATTCGGCTTGCTTTTCACTCCAACATTTAGCGGTCGAGTTCCAAGCGTCGTATATTTAACCATTCCAGAAACTCGCTGTGTGTTCCATTCAGACTGACGTTTAGAAGTTCGTGTTAATTCCCAATTCAGCGCATCAGTTGAGAAAAAATAAATTATAGAATCCTTGGTATCCAAATCAAGAACACCAATTGTTTTCATTTTCTTGTCAGGAGAAAGCAATTTCATTAATTCGAAATCAGCATAATTCTTTCGCTCAATCAAATCCGCGCCAGCGTATTCAGCAAGAAACAAATCATCTGGATGTTTGCCTTCCGAGATCATAAAATTCAGATGTTCATCTAAAGAATAATTTCCTTTGCAATCTTGCATTCGGAGTTTATGATATCGATCAAACGAATATTCCTGCAATCGATCACGCATAAAAAAGAAGTCGAAAAACACAGTATCTACTGGGTCTTGATAGAGTTTATACATTTGAGTGATAAGTCCATTCTTCAAATTTCGTCGAAGTTCAAGCACTCGCTGATTTCTGATTTTTTGAATATCTGTTTTAGAATTATAAGGGTAGCCCACCAATTGATCAATCTCTTTTGGACTAACATATTTCAGATTTTGTAAGGTCGATTTCAATTTCGCCAACGACAATGTATCGCTCAGTTTGCAATTGGTTTCTATCATAGCATAGCCGTAATCACTCACTGTATCGGCTAAATAAATAGAGCCATTATTAGAATTTAGAAATACGGTATAGCCTTTTAGAATCGATGTCTCAGAAGAATCAAGTCCGTAATATTCCGAAATATATTTACTTCTATATGCACTAGTAGTGCGATCATACAAACAGTAAAGTCGAAATCTCAGCCCATTACTTTTATGTGTAATATCAAATGAAGATTTGAATTCAAATGGAGAATTCGCATACAAGTAGCAGGGCTTTTCATAAGGTACTATCCATTCGGAAGTATCCAATTCAATAGACAAAAATGGAGGACAATAAAAGGTGATGTTGTTTGAATTCAACTGTGATAATAGTTGAATAGAAAGTAGAAAAGCTATGAAGGTGAATAAGCCTTTTCTCATAATGCATTTAGAAATGCTATCAATGCAGCTCTTTCAGAGGCTGTCAAATTCATAAACGCCATCTTCGATTCATACGCCTCGCCTTCATGCCAAAGGATTGCTTCTTCCAAAGTAGCAGCCCTTCCATCGTGCAAGAAACTCGCGTTGGGATTGACCACTTTAGCCAAACCAATTCCCCACAACGGTGGCGTGCGCCATTCGTTCGCACCTGCTACATAATCAGGTCGGCCATCACCAAGTGTGGCTCCCAGATCATGAAGTAGCAAATCGGTATATGGGCGAATAGTCTGATAAGAAAGCTCAGGAATCGCATAAGATCCCGTAGTAATTTCAGGAATATGACATGACGAGCACATGACTTGATCGAAAAGCGTTTTTCCCAATTGAACTTGTGAGTCTTCTAAATTTCTAGGCGCCGGCGGAGCAACAGTCAACACATAATAAGCAACGCTGTTGATTTGCTCTTCAGTAAGATCAGTCAATTTACCCATCCCGCCTTCGCAGTTCAGCTGGCCGTAACAGTTTTCTGTAGGGAATAAATTCTCACTTGTAATTCCCATGTCTTGATTGAACGCTTCAGCACTTTGTTGTTTAGCATTGGGATTGGATGCTTTCCATCCAAACTTTCCCATCGACATCGTTTGCGTTTGAATATTCCAAACCCAATTTGGCTTACCACTTATGCCGTCACCATTCACATCCATTTCATCCGCAATGAGCAATAGAGTTTCATCCGAAATTGCTTCAAGCAATCCGGAACCATAAATCGGCGGAGTCAATCGCCCACCCCTGAGGTAGAAATCA
>CALRZB010000265.1:0-3036 GCA_943372555.1 Chryseobacterium gleum
GTTTAGTTTGCTATCCACTTTCAGTGGCTACCTTTTTCTAAGAAAACAATCAGTAAAGTCCTATCTACCAGCAATGGCAGGGGCTGCAGCACTATTGATTTGGAAGTTCTCGATAATTCACATACTTCTAGCAGGAATCTCATCTCTACTTTGTATAATGTATCAACTTCCTTATGGAGTTTCATTGCGAAACAATGGTATTCTAAAACCCATTTCCATCGCCTTTGCTTGGGCATTAAACACTGTGTTGTTGGCCTCAGCAGACCAATTCGAATTCATCCCGAATGATCATTCGGTTATTTATTCTACAATTTCGATTTTCTTAATGACATTCATTCTTGCCTTGTTTTACGATTTGAAAGATTCTGCTGACGAGGAACACAAGTACTCATTCGCCGTGAAAATTGGCATTCAAAACATTTTAAAAATTGCGATTATTTCATTGGTTACTCTTATCCTTTTTGGCATTGTATATTTCAGCGGAATCACAAAAGAAACGGCCGCCCTATCTGGAGCGACAGTCTATATACTTTTCATTCATTCTAAAATCCAAAAAGGCAAAGGGTCAACATACATCATCGACTCTTGTTTTATTGCATACGCATTGACTTTTCTAGCCTGCAAATACCTCATCCAATGACGCTTTGAACGCAGCAATGGCAAAATCGATATCGGCCATACTATGCGCAGCAGAAATAAATCCAACTTCATAACCACTTGGTCCGAGGTATACACCTTTTTCCAAAAGAGCATGATGAAATGGTGCGAATAATTTCATGCCGTCTCCATCTATTTCATCCATTCTGCGAATAGACTTTTTATCAGAAAAAGAAACCCAGAAAATGGAACCAACATTAAACATGTTGAATTTGTATCCTTTCTCTTTTGAATGAGACAGAATTGCATTCACAAAGTAGTCTGTCTTTTCTTTTAACTCCTCATAGAATCCTGGGCGCAAACACTCCGTCAATTGAGCAATTCCTGCTGCCATTGCAACTGGATTTCCCGAAAGTGTTCCCGCTTGATAAACAGGACCGTCTGGCGCAACTTTACTCATAATTTCTGAGCTTGATGCATAAGCGCCAACTGGCATACCACCACCAATAATTTTTCCGAAAGCTATCACATCTGGCTTGATTCCGTAGTAACCAGAAGCACCAGTAAATCCAACCCGGAATCCAGAAATCACTTCGTCAAACAAAAGAACAATTCCCTCGCGAGTGCATACTTCACGCAAGTAGCGCAAGAAGTCTCCTTCTTGAAGAAGCAGCCCATTGTTCGCTGGTATTGGCTCAATTGCTACTACAGCTATTTGATTCTTATATTCAATAACAGCTCTATCCAATGCTTCTTTATCATTCAATGGAAGAACAATTGTTTCTTTCACATAAGACTCTGGAATGCCTGCAGAACTTGATGTTCCTAGCGTAGCTAATCCACTGCCTGCTTTCACTAATAAACTATCAACGTGACCGTGATAGCAGCCTTCGAACTTGATAATTTTATCTCTGCCTGTATATCCTCGAGCTAAGCGTATTGCGCTCATCGCCGCTTCGGTTCCACTACTTACAAAGCGGATTTTTTCCACGTACGGATGATTCGTAAGAATTAATTCCGCGAGTTCATTTTCCAAACGTGTTGGAACACCGAAGCTACTTCCAAGTGCTACTTGATCTTGTACCGATTTCACAACTTTTGGATGGGCATGACCTAGAATGAGTGGTCCCCATGAGCAGCAGAAGTCCACGAATTCGTTTCCATCTTCATCCCAAACATGCGCACCAGAGCCTTTCGCGAAGAAAATCGGTGTACCTCCTACTGATTTAAACGCTCTCACTGGAGAATTTACTCCACCAGGGAAAAACGTCTTTGCCTTCTCAAAAAGCGCTTCTGAATTGGTTGTCTTCACTTTGTATAATTTATGATGCAAAGATAATTAGGTATTAACTTCGCTTTCAAATTCCGTATCAATGGGCTTCGAAAACAGTCTTTCTTTTGCTAAATCACTTGACGCTAACGACCGTCTAGCTTCATTTCGCGATCGTTTTTATTTTCCACAACACAATGGGAAAGACATGCTTTATTTCACCGGAAATTCCCTTGGCCTGCAGCCGAAAAGTGTGCGCGAATCGATTAATCAAGAATTAGAAGACTGGGCAACTTACGGAGTGGAAGGACATTTCTTAGCAAAGCATCCTTGGTTTAGTTATCATGAAATGTTTGCAGAAGGCGCCGCACAAGTGGTTGGTGGTTTACCATCCGAGGTGGTCATCATGAATCAATTGACAGTGAATTTGCATTTGTTGTTGATTAGCTTTTACAGACCTAGTGGCAAGAGAATCAAAATTCTATTTGAAACAAAACCATTTCCTAGTGATCATTATGCATTTGAATCACAAGCTCGACTTCATGGATTAGATCCAAAGGATGTGCTTGTTGAAATGCAACCGCGAGAAGGTGAAATCACACTTCGCACCGAAGACATCGTTGCTAAAATCAATGAGCTAGGTGAAGAATTGGCTGTAGTTTGTTTCGGTGCAGTAAATTACTTCACTGGACAATTTTTTGATATTGCGTCAATAACGAATGCGGGACATGCCGTTGGCGCGAACGTGGGCTTCGACCTTGCGCATGCCGCAGGAAACGTTCCGTTGAATTTACACGATCAAAACGTTGACTTCGCATGTTGGTGCTCTTATAAGTACCTCAATAGCGGTCCTGGAGGGGTTAGCGGCGCTTTTGTCCATGAAAAACATCACGCCAATAAAGAATTAATACGATTGGCCGGATGGTGGGGACACAACAAATCGACTCGTTTCCAAATGGAGCCAGGCTTTGATCCTATTGAATCAGCAGAAGCATGGCAGATGAGTAATGCTCCCGTTCTATCAATGGCAGCTCACAAGGCAGCACTCGATATTTTCGTGGAAGCCGGAATGTCTGCGATGAGAGAAAAATCTCTTCTTCTCACTGGTTATCTCGAATTCATTGTTGATGCAGTTCGAAATAACACTGGAGTGAATTTGCAAATACTAA
>CALRZB010000266.1:0-3008 GCA_943372555.1 Chryseobacterium gleum
TTCGTCGATGAGAAACCAACGGAAGATTTGAATTACTTGCTGAAAAAACAAATCACAGAGGAGTACGAAGCTGAGCTCAAAGGGTTGAGGCTTTATGATCAAACGTATCGAGATCGAGAGTCGCCTCAAATCACAAGGAAGTATGAGGCGGTGTTGGAAAGTTTGGGGCTGAGGTAGTGGGGTAGTGGGGTCGTGGGGTTGTGGGGTAGTGGGGTCGTGGGGTTGTGGGGTTGTGGGGTCGTGGGGTCGTGGGGTGGTTTTGATTTCGGGTACGATTTGCGTTTTAGCCCTGAAGGGGCGAGAGATAGTTTGGTAGTTTGATAGTTTGATAGTTCTCTGTGTACCTCTGTTTTGCTCTGTTTATCTCTGTGGTCCAAAGTTTTTTTTTCGCCACAGAGAGATCAAAGAATAACAGAGGTACACAGAGCGGTTTTGAAAAACCCTGAATGGGCTCTCCAAAGCATCTAAAATCTGTTTGCTCCCTAATCGATTTGAATAATTAGCACTTTGCTGAACTCTTGTTCGTCTGTAATTAACTTCATAGTATACTTTCCAGATGCCAAGTTCTTGCAATCGATTTCACCACTTAACGCATTATAATTTATATGCATCTCTCTCCCCAAGACATCGAATATTAGTAAGTCTCTGATAAATGTCTGATTATTGACAAAGAAAATACCGTCGTTAGAAGGGTTTGGATAAACAACTAAATAATCTGGATTATTGATATCCTCAATTCCAATAGTGTTAATCGTTACACAGTTTGATGTATCACTACAATTTCCATTTGTAACGATAACCGCATAATCTCCATTTTCGGAGGCAGTAAATAATTGACTTGTTTCCCCTGAGATGATTTGATTTCCATTTGAACAGTCAATCCACAAATAGCTATCTCCTGTCTGATCTGATGTTATAGTCAAATCATTTGCGATACTTGCTGTGATATTAAGTTCAGGAGCTATGGTTAGATTTAATGTAACTTCCTTCACACAACCCAAAGGTGTTACAACGATTTCAGTATAGATTCCATCTTGCGAATAATTATTATTACCCAAAGCATATGAATCTCCAAAACAAAGAACTTCCGTAATCGTTTCGGTCCAAATTGGTAAAACAGGATCTGATGAAATTTTTAAATTCCTAAAACAGCCATCTAATACATGTCCTATACCAAAATTTCTGGTAGAAAAATTAAAATCACCTGCATGCTCAAGTGTGTTAATACAATTCTGATAAACAATAACGCCATCAAGTAGAATGCATATTGAGTTGTTTTTATACATTAAGACAGCCGTGTACCAGGTTCCTGGGACAACATTTCCTGCAGTCTCTGTAAAATTCTCATTATTGTACATAAATCCTAGCTTTCCATTGTAATTCCAGTAAAGACCTATCCATCGATAACTATTACCACCTACCATTATAGGTGTCCAATTGGCAGGACTAGGAATGTTATTCGCTTGGAAATCTAATTCAATTTGAAATGAAGTAGGATCGAAATTCGCAATAATTGGACTAATGCCATAATCTGTGAAGCCACCTGGTTGACAAATTCCATCTGAAGGTCCAGAAATGCCTGCTGTTAAAGTAAAATCTGAATTGTTCCCTGTCGCATCTACAAGGTCTGTTAGAACTGGATAATCCGCAAGTAATGTTTGCGAATTAGCTAGGTTAAACAGTGAACATAAAAATGCTACTAAGTAAATCTTGTTTTTCATAATAATGGGTTTAACTAGCCTAATTTTGTTTTGGCTAAGCTAGCAATAAAAATTCCGGATTCCGGCTTCCTGATTCCGAATTCCTGATTCCGAATTCCTGATTCCGAAATTTGGAATCCGGAATCCGGAATCACTTGTTTTTACTGTCGCACTGCCACACTATATTTGGCGGATGAGAGCCTTCACCCATTGGATCACTTCTTCGCGCGCTGCTATGCGGTATGTGATGATCGTGGGGTTTGGATGCATGATCTATTTCATTCTCCAAAAAATACATCACCGCGATGGGGTGTCGAATTTTGAGATTTATTATAATGCATTAGATGCTTTGCTCAATGGCAAGCCGATTTATGGTGTTCCTTTCTCGGGGAATTCGGCTTACTTTCAATTTGCCCCGCTCACACTGCTGTTCTTTTTGCCCTTCAAGATTTTTCCTTACAGCATCGCTATCAGCTTTTACTACTTCTTAGTGTTGGCTTCTTATATGCTCTTCACGCTTTATTTAATTTATTATTTAGAAAAAGAAAAAGGGCTGAAAGCGACGAATATCGGTTGGTTGATTTTCTTGGTAACGCTGTTTCTATCGGATCACTTCGAGCGCCAATTGCACCTGGGAAACGTCAATGTGTTCTTGCTCATTGGCTCGTTCTTCGTCTACTTATTCGCAGAAAGAAATCGACCACTCTACGGTGGATTGATACTCGGTTTCCTTATGCTTTTTCAACCGTATTTCGTCATCCTCATTCCGTATTTACTTTATCGTAAAAAGGGAATGTTGGTGTTTTCAGGTGTGATGACATTTGCTGTAGCGCTTGTCGTTCCTGCGTTTTTCAAAGGTCTTGAAGGAAACTTGGCACTGATTCACAGTTGGATTGATGTGCTTCGCGCACCATCGATGCACCTTTCAAAAGCACCGAATACGCTTTACGGAATCTACAACACTTGGGTGCTCAATCCACTTGGACTAGAAGCGGGGAGAGGACTTATTTTAGGGGGAATAGTGGTAGTCATCACCATCCTCGTCTTATTGATTAGAAGGCTCAATAAGAAAGCGGATCACCAACTCAATATGTTCGTTGAGTTCTTTACGATCATTGCATTTATCCCTCATTTGGTAAATACCGATACAGAGCAGTTTATGTGGACATGGCCGCTTCTCACTGTAATGTTTCTGCTATTGCAACAAACTTCCAAAGAGAAAAGAAGCACTTACATTGGTTTGCTCTCCATTGCTTTTATTCCATTGGTGCTCAACTCGCCCGATATTGTTGGACGAAAATTGATGTT